>NZ_JBNFXM010000015.1:0-103612 GCF_049943995.1 Lysinibacillus sp. VIII_CA | reverse complement strand
CGAGACCCCGCACGAAGCGAAGCGTAGGAGGAGACTCGGCGCTCGCCCGCGGAAAGCGAGCGGAATGCTTCGGAAAAAAACAGTAGAGTCACAGTGCCAAATGAAAAAAAGATGGACTTTTTCAGTGCCCTTCTTCACAAGGAGCGATTTTTTATGGAATCTCTTAAAAGCTTAATCGAGTCCCTTGCTTCTTTTTCATGCTCCTCATTATTCATATTTTTCCTGGCATGAAGTAACACGGGCCTCAAGGATTCAACGGATCGCCCGAATGCATTCATCCATTCATAGCGGGGCACCATCCAAATGTGGAAATGATGAGTCGTATCTTCGTTGTAAAAATAATAAACGTATGCTATGCCCAATACTTCCCTTTGAGCTTGTCTTATTTTTGTTAAGAGATGGATGTAATCCAGTTTTTCGTCATTATTTAATTCATCCAAGCAATGAATATGACGCTTTGAGGCTACTATAACTAATCCCTTTATTGGATAAGCTATATCCTGATGGGCGTGAAAATAATCCGTTTCAATTAGAACACCCCCATTGGGCTCGATTTGTCCACTTATGATTGCACAGCTCAAGCAATCAACATAAACATTTTCTCCACTCGATAATACTATGTTGCGCATCAATATCTCCCCTAAATATAGAAGTAGCACGGTCTAGCAAAACCGTGCGTCTCTCCATGTTATTTACGTTCAAAAATTTGATATTGGAATGTATAGCCTTCTGAAGCTGTTTCAGGCTGTTCAGCAGCAACCTCTACAAAATCCTGCTCATAGCTTGGGAAAAAGGTATCGCCCTGAAAAGAATGATTGATTTTCGTAATATATAAGCGATCTGCTATTTCCATCGATAAACGGAAAATTTGCTCGCCGCCAATAATCATAATTTCCTGTACATCCCCTGCCATTGCTATTGCTTCTTCTAGGCTTGTCACAATTTCAATGCCTTCTGCACGATAATTTTCATCTCGTGTAATAACAATATTACGACGTCCTGGTAGTGGACGACCAATGGATTCAAACGTTTTTCGGCCCATAATCATTGGCTTGCCCATTGTTTTGTTTTTAAAATACTGCAAATCTCCAGGTAAATGCCAAGGCATTCCGTTATTATACCCAATTACATGGTTGTCATCATGTGCCACAATTAAAGAAATCATACTGTCCCTCCAAATACTTTCTTCCCTTTTATTATAAACACAATTCAATCATTTCACCTCTTTTATAAAAGATTTTTCTTTTTCTACAATTAAATCCTAGTAAAATTATATGAATAGTTTATAATATAAGACATAAACGTCAAGATAAAGGAATGATGAGGATGACTACATTAAGAAAAGAAGCTGTTCATTATATTCAAGCTCAGCATGGTGTGACACCTTACTATCAAGTCACACCACAGGAAGCTCGTGCGATGCGGACGGTTATGCCATGGCAATCCGTACACAAACCAACACTTGCGTCCATACAAGAACAAGCAATTACAGTGCGTGATGGTGCTCAAATTACGCTACGACTCTATATCCCTATTCATCACCAACCATTACCGGTTATTGTCTATTATCATGGTGGTGGCTGGGTATATGGTAATTTAGAGTCAGTTGATGCTGGCTGTCAGCTATTAGCAGAACAAGCACAAGCTATTGTCGTTTCCGTAGATTATCGTTTAGCTCCAGAATTTCCTTTTCCAACTCCATTACAGGATGCCTACGATAGCTTAGTATGGGTGCATGACCATATCAAAGCATTTGGCGGCGATGCTGCTCAGTTGACGGTTGCTGGGGACAGTGCCGGCGGAAATTTAGCAACGGTCGTGACCCACTTAGCTGCTTCTTCGGGTGGTCCGTCTTTGCAAGCACAAGTACTCATTTATCCCGTTACGAATGTAGATTTCACGACCGTTTCCTATCAGGCTTATGGTGAAAATTTCGGCCTCGATAAAAAAGGTATGCAATGGTTTTCTCAGCACTATACAGAGGAATCCAACTATGCGAATCCATTTGTATCTCCTCTACAACTTGAGGATGTAAGCCATATGCCTAAAACCCTCCTCATTGCAGCAGAGGCAGATGTACTCTTTGACGAAGGTTTAAGTTATGCCCAAAAACTGGCGGACGCAGGAGTACCTGTAGAGCATATGACCATGTCTGGTTTGATTCATAGCTATTTTAGCAAGATGAATTATTTTGAAGAGGCGACCATCGAAACAGTGGCAAAAATTGCTGAATTCCTGAAATAAGTTTGGCTATCCCGTCCAAACAGTGCGATAATAGAGCAAAACGTTTTTTAAAGGATGACAACATGACACAAACAATTGCCCTACAAATAAAGCAGCCTTTTGCTGATCAATTAAAAAAAGGCTACCCATTAATTTCAAAAGATGCGGTGGATGCACGACAACTCCCTTCCGAGCAAGGGACACTACTTAAGCTGATGGATCACCATAATCGTTGTATTGGTACAGGTTACTTCGGTATTCAAAATAAAGGGATTGGCTGGGTCTTGACGACTGATATCAATGAAACCATCGATAAAGCTTTTTTCATTAAAAAGTTCAAAAAAGCCATACAACTCCGAGAAACATTTTTCCAGAATGAACATACAACAGCCTTCCGTGTTTTCAATGGTGAGGGTGATGGCATTGGTGGCCTAACGATTGATTTCTTTAATGGCTACTATATGGTGAGTTGGTATAGCGAGGGTATTTACTCATTGAAAGAAGTCGTTTATGAGGCGCTTGCTGAAACCATCAACTACCAAGCTATTTATGAGAAAAAACGATTTGATGGTAAAGGCCAATATATGGAACAGGATGATTTTGTTATGGGGACTCCTGGCGAATTTCCAATTTTGGTCAAGGAAAATGGGATGACCTATGCAGTCCATTTAAATGATGGTGCGATGACAGGGATTTTTCTTGATCAACGGGAAGTACGATTAGCTATTCGTGAGCGCTATGCAAACACAGCCAATATGCTTAATACCTTCTCCTACACAGGGGCATTTTCAGTAGCAGCCGCGCTTGGAGGAGCTATTAAAACAACAAGTGTTGATGTTGCGAAGCGCAGTTTAGCCAAAACAATTGAGCAGTTTAGCGTCAATCAAATTGATTATGAAGCCCAGGATATAAAAGTAATGGACGTTTTTCATTATTTTAAATATGCACAGCGTCACGCATTAAAATTTGACCTTGTTGTCTTAGATCCACCTAGCTTTGCTCGTACAAAGCAAATGACGTTCTCAACGGCGAAGGACTATCCAAAATTACTGAAGGATACAATTGCGATTACAGCCAAAAATGGTATTATTGTGGCTTCTACAAATAATGCAAGCTTCGGTATGAAAAAGTTTAAAGGATTTATCGACCAAGCATTTAAAGAGACTCGTACACGCTATAAAATTGTAGAGGAATACGGTTTACCAAAGGATTTCCGTGTGCCTCGTGAATATCCTGAATTTAATTATTTGAAGGTCGTTTTTATTCAAAAAATCGACTAACTGATCTAGAATCACACTTTGCTGTGATTCTTTTTTTCGATAAAAAAGGCTTAAGAAGTATGTTCACTTCCTAAGCCACCTCTTTGTTAAAGTTTTTCCACAAACCAATCTCGTATATATTCCAGACGATGAATTCTTAATGTTGGTTTTCCGCTTCTTGACAGTTCATGATTCGATTCAGGGAAGCGGACGAATTTTGTTTCTTTCTTACGATATTTCAAGGCGATAAATAATTGCTCCGCCTGTTCAATCGGACAACGATAATCTTTTTCACCGTGTAAAATGAGCAACGGTGTTTCAACATTGTCTACATACTTCAATGGAGAATGATGCCATAGCTTCTCCATATTATCGAGCCCCGCTTGTATTTGCCAGTCTGTAAAGTAATAGCCGATATCACTCACACCTGCAAAGCTAATCCAGTTTGAAATTGAGCGTTGTGTAACTGCTGCCTTAAAGCGGTTCGTATGCCCAACAATCCAGTTGGTCATAAAGCCACCATAGCTCCCACCTGTTACACCTAGTCGATCCTGATCAATGAAATCATAGTGCTCTAAAGCATAGTCCACTGCAGCCATTAGGTCTTGATAGTCATTGCCACCATAATCACCACGTACTGCATCCACAAACGTTTGTCCGTAGCCATGACTTCCGCGCGGATTTGTATACAGCACCGCAAAGCCTTGAGCAGCTAGGATTTGGAATTCATTGAAATAAGTGTTGCCGTACATCGCATGTGGACCACCATGGATTTCAAGAATAAGAGGATATTTCTTCCCTTTTTCATAGCCCACTGGCTTCATGATCCAGCCATTGACCTTCCAGCCCTCAGCTCCTTCAAACTCAATACTCTCAGGAACAGCTATCTCTCTCGTCTTTAAAACTTCTTCATTGACGGTTGTCAACCGTTCTTTTTCACCCGTCTTTAAGTTGACGTAATATAAATCGCCCGGATTTGTTGTCGTACTTATTGCGACAACTGCTTGGTCATTTTGAGCATCTAATGAAAATCCATAAACATATTGATCATCGTGAATAGCTGGATAAATCTCTCCATCCACATTACCAAAATAAATTGCTGCATTGCCGTGATCTGTTACTTGGAAGTAGAAACTATGATTATCATTCATCCATTGCACAGGTGGAGCTGCTACCCCTTGCAGGAAATCACCGATGACATAGTCACCGACAGGGGCATCAAATTCACTTGTGGCACAGTTTAGCAGATTTTGTTCCATATCATAAATCCATAGCTTCGCTTGTGTGGCATTTTCAAACTCACGTTTTCCCCCAACGAAGGAAAGGAAGCGGCTATTAGGAGACCATGATGTTTGGTAATAAGAGCCAATTCCCTCGGTTACCTTGCGACTCTTTTTTGTTTCTATATCTAATAAGTAAATATCCGCATTAAATGAAAAATCTAAATCCTCTGCTTGATCTGCTAAGTACGTAAGATAGTTGCCATCGGGCGACCATGTACTCAGATGGCAATGCTTGTTCCCTTCTGTCATTTGCTCTAAGTCACCAGATTTTAAATCGACAATAGCGATGTGGGTATGCTGGTCCATATCCGTAAATCCACCAGCATCTGATTTATGTTTCATCTTATCGATTTCTAGCGGCTTTAGTTCTTTTTCTTCTTTCTTGTCATCTTCAGCTTTATCTAGAATAGTTTCATCTTTACCGAGCATAACGGAAAAGGCAATTTTCTCTCCACATGGAGACCAGACAGGCGTTGACGCACCGTTTTTACAATACGTTACTTGTTTTGCCTCCCCACCTGTTTTCGAAAGCACAAAAATTTGCGGCTTGCCTGATCTTGTAGAAGAAAAAGCAATTTGACTGCCATCCGGCGACCACACAGGAGAGCTTGTTCGATAGTCACCATATGTCCATTGCTGAGGACGTTTGTCTTTTAAATTTATATAAAACAGATTAGATATATAGTCTTTTTTCTTCTCATCAATACGTGTCTCTACATAAACTACCTCAGTCCCATCAGGTGAGAGCTGTGGATCTGCCACTGATTTCAAGCGATAAAGATCCTCTGGTTGAATCACTTGTTTAGATGTCATGTTCTTGCTCCTTTGTATTGTCATTTTCTATGCTCTACTACAATATTTCGACACCCTAAGTATTATTCCTGCTACTCGATCGATTTTTTTACTAGTTCCCAATCAGCATTCGATTTTGTTCTGCGATAAAACTTATAAAAAGGTTCATTGGAACGAGCTTGGTCCTGATAAAGACGAATGATTTGTAGCAAAAAATCTTCAATATGGTCGATCCCTACTCTCTTTGCAAAGAGAGTACCCGCCTGTGCTTTCGTCCCCATAGGAATGGCTCCTAGATAAACATCAAAGCTCTCATGCTGATAGACCAAACCGATGTCATCATATGTGGGATTATAACAGGCGGATGCACAGCCATTCACATTGACTCGCATTCTTACAGGCACGGTTATACCATCCAGCGCCTGATAGAGCTGTTCTGTTTGAGGAACTGCTTCCATTTTTTCACCGTCACAAAAATCACATGCTTTCATAACAATATGAGGCCCTGACGATGCAACAAACAGTCCAGCCTCCTGTAAGGCACGGGTAGCTTCAGTTAATTCGCTAGAGGGAATCGATAATAATATGCTATAGGAAGCCGAGTATTTAATGGCTCCCTTCTCCCCTACAATTTCTGCTATTTTTTGAAATTGGGCTGGTGTGTAATGCTTATTGATAATGCCAGGGCTTACTGCTAATCGCGAAAATCCACCTTGCTGATTAAGGGTCTCAAATGTTTTATCTGGTATGTTTTGACGAAATGCGTTCAATAGTTATCGCTCCTTAAGAAAAAGGAGCTAGCACTTTGCTAGCTCGAAATTTTTAAAAGTTTTCTGGGTAGAAGCCCTTAGCTAAAATTTGAATGGCCTCTGCTGCACGGACCCCTTCAGATGCCGCTGAAAGTGGAAGGATGACAAAGCGATCATTTTTGACTGCTTCCATTTCCTTCAAGGCTGGATCATTTTTTAAGAAATTTATCTTTTGTTCAGCCGTTGTTTCACCATAATTAATTATGACAACCACCTCTGGATTGCGATCTACTGCATCTTCCTTCGACACGGTTGTCCACCCTGACTCCACATCTCCAAAGATATTTTGACCGCCAGCGATTGTCACCAGCTCATTCATAAAGTTTTGGCCAGCTGTGAATACATCTTTTTCACCACTGTCAAAGACTAGCACACGTAAATTTTCTCTATCTTTTGGTAATTTAGCTTGAACTTCTTCGACATCTTTTGTCATTTGTTCAATGAATGCTTCGCCGCGATCTTCCACGCGGAATATTTCTGCAATATGACGAATATCAGTGAAAATATCCTCTAATGTTGGCTTTGTCATATTAGAAGCTGTATGTAAATACGTATGAATTCCTAATTCCTCAAGCTCCTCTGGTGTTCCTACACCTTTTTCACCAAAGCCACTTTTCCAGCCTGCATACAAGAAATCTGCCCCGGCATCAATGACTTGCTCCTTCGTTGGGTATTGATCTGAAAGAACAGGAACTTTATCGTAGGCTGCTTGAAGCGGCTCGTAGATTTCGTCATCTAAATAAGCAGTCCCTACCATGGAATCCTCTAGCCCTAATGCAAGCATAATTTCTGTCACATGCTGATTTAAGCTGATTGCCTTTGTAGGTGCTTCCTTATAGGTTTGGGTAGTTCCATTATTTTTAATGATTACCTCAGTCGTTGTCGCCTCAGACGGTTCAACTTTTTCAGTTTGCGTTGCTGAATCAGGCTTGTCCTTTGTACCACACGCTCCTAAAACTGCGATGAGCGCGATGAGCATGACCAGCCATATACTTCTCCATTTTTTCATGTCCTTTTCTCCTTTGTTGTCATAAATATAGAAAGAAATCAGAGACTTCTTTGCTACCAGGATCATTGGAAGGGCATAAAAAAACCCTCTTGTCGCCAAGAGAGTAGCATAGTGAAAAAACGGTATAGTTACCTTTATCACTATCCCCATCCTCGTGGTTCTTAGTTAGCATACACATACTGGCAGGTATCCTGGCTTAGGTTCATCATCTATACACCTTCCCATAGTTAAACTACAGTGGCATCCTGTATAGACTCCCCATTTACAGTTGCGGGACAGCATCGGAATTACACCGATTTCCCTTTTAAGCAAAATGACAAATGCCATTTGCACCAATATGTTCTATTCATTCTATTGATAGACTAGCAGTTCATGAGTTAATTCGCAATCAGAGTAAATTGCAAAATCTGCAATCATCATTATATTAGCACTATTTCGACAAAAAGACGAATCATTTTACAAGAATTATTTGTGCTAGTATTCTGATACAATGAGAACATAGCCACCTATAGAAACGAGGATTTAGTATGTACAAGACGATTGGGGTTCTTGCTCATGTTGATGCAGGAAAAACAACCTTTTCTGAGCAAATGCTTTATCATACCAATAGTATTCAAGCGCGGGGGCGTGTCGATCATCAGGATGCCTATTTAGATAATCATGAGCTTGAGCGTAAACGTGGCATTACAATATTTGCCGAGCAAGGTCGCATGACTATCGGCGACGATACATATACGCTGATCGATACACCAGGGCATGTCGATTTCTCCCCTGAGATGGAGCGTGCCATTCGTGTCATGGATTATGCCATCATTATTATTAGTGCTGTAGAGGGTATACAGGGTCATACAGAAACTGTATGGCAGCTTTTACGGAACTATCATGTCCCTACATTCTTTTTTATTAATAAAATAGATCGTGACGGAGCAGATGTGAGAGCTGTTATGACTCAGCTGCATAAGGATTTCTCAGAACATGTAATCCTCATAGATGAACCACTGCAGGAAAACTATGTTTCAAGCACGATTATGGAATGGCTGGCAGAGCGTGATGAAGAACTGCTAGATAACTTTTTGAATGAAACATTGGAACATCGCCAATGCATGACTAGACTACAAACGATGATTAAAAATGAGGATGCCTTTCCTTGTTTTATAGGTTCTGCGTTGAAGGATGAAGGCATTGAGGAATTTATTGCTCAACTTCCATTCCTAACGGGTACTCACTTCGAGCCAGAAGCACCTTTTCAAGGAGAGGTCTTTAAAATACGCCATGATGGACATCAACGTTTAACGTTCATCAAGGCCCTTACAGGCAAGTTACATGTTCGGGATGAATTTACATTTGGAGATATCACAGAAAAAGTAACAGAAATTCGCCTATATAACGGCAGTCGATTTGAAACTGTTCAGCAAGTTGAGGCTGGTGAAATCTTCGCTGTTAAAGGGCTCAGTCAGGCAAATATTGGGGATCGAATTGGCAGTAAATTGCTATCACTGCCCTATGAGCTTGTCCCTACATTACAGGCAAAAGTTCAATATGAGGGTGAGCAACATATAAAAGAAGTATTAAGGATTTTCCGTTTACTAGAGGCCGAGGAGCCGTCATTGCGTGTCGTGTGGCAGGAAAAATTTCAGGAAATCCATGTGCACATAATGGGTGTCATTCAGTTAGAAGTCCTGATTGACGTGTTATTGAAACGTTTTGCATTACACATTTCTTTTGGAGAGCCGCAAATATTATATATGGAGACAATTGGGACAACCGTTACAGGCTACGGTCATTTTGAGCCACTCAAGCATTATGCAGAGGTTCATTTATTAATGGAGCCTAATGAACGCGGAGCAGGAATTACCTTTAGTAATGCCTGTCATGCCGATGATTTATCAGTGGGCAACCAGCGTCTCGTTGAGAAGCACTTGTTTGAGCGTGATCATCACGGCTTACTCACAGGCTACGCCGTCACAGATATTCATTTTACGCTATTAACGGGGCGTGGTCACAATGAGCATACCTCTGGTGGTGATTTCCGAGAAGCTACTTTCCGAGCACTACGTCAAGGACTAGAACAAGCACAGAACATCCTGCTTGAGCCATATTATCGCTTTAAAATGAAAGCTTCCAATGATTTTATTGGCCGTATGATGACTGACATTCAACAGGCTGCCGGCACATTCGACGACCCAGACCTCACCGAAACTGACGTTGTTTTGACAGGACGTGCACCTGTAGCAACCTTTATGAGCTATAGCACAATCTTTGCTGCCTATACCAATGGGAAAGGCTCACTTACCCTCCAATTTGATGGCTATGATGTGTGTCATAATGCAGAAGAAGTAATAGCCCAGATAGGCTATGATAAAAATGCGGACCCTGAATACAGTTCTTCCAGCATTTTTTGCGCTAAAGGCAAAGGCTATACTGTCCCTTGGCAAGAGGCTCAAGCAGCCATGCACTGTCAGGGATAAGTCAAGTAAAGTATTTGCAAGGACGGTGTGTTAGGCTAATAGCCTCAGATGAAGCATGATACGCTGGCATAAATAAAACAAGCCCCCCGCTTCATGGAGGGCTTGTTTTCATATCGCACCGACAGCTTTCTTTGAGGGCTTATGGACCTGATAAGCAGGTTCAACCACCACATAGCCCTGCGTATTAGTGAAGTCGATTAAAACTTTACCAGGCTGACTTTTTAATAGTTGTAGTTGATCAATTAATGTTAACAATAGCTCATGGCCGTTCCCTCGTGGATGCCAATTTAAGTGATCACTATTTAATTCCTGAACCGCATCCAGAAATTGTTTATATTCCTGCTGCGCGAATGCGATTAGTTGATCCTGATGAGAAATTTCCATTAAATCATTTATATAAGTTTCATAAAAACGTATAACAATCGAGCATAGTAAGTCATTGACACGTGCAGCGCTTAACACGGGATTGGGCTCTTGTGAAAGGCGATCAAGGTTAGGCTTTGCTCGTGTTGAATCAATGCGTGTAATTAAGTGATAAGGTTCCCCGTTCACCTCATATATAATAGGGTTCGTCGGCATATACATCATAAAGCTATTCGTCTTCGTTTTCAGTTGATCCGTTAACGTTGCCAGAGCAAAAAGATGGCCTTCTACCTCACCATTTCTTATCCAAATAATGTCTTTATTATATAAAATTCGCTCAAAAAAGCGGTTGTTGCGAATCAGCTTCGTTGCTAATAATTGGTCAATCAGTGATTCAACCACCATTCTTGTTTTCGCTTTTTTAGCAATTTCTGTCCTTGGCTGCTTACAAATGGTCATATCTACAAAAGGCGTTTCCTGTGTTATCGTTGCATGAATATTCATCCTATGTGCATCCCCTTTGCGTACATATTTTCAAAACAAAAAGGACTTCCTTCTATGTTTGAGGAAATCCTTCGCTTTAATGTGATTCATCACACAATGCCAAACAAACCCTAAGTAAATGTGAAGGAGTTCGAAAATGAACCCTTTCATGAACTTTGGGCGTTTGACGTACTGTGACGAACAGAGCATTCTGTTTTGTCAACATGCCACCTCCTATTCCTCGTAGGTTTATGGTGTGTACTCATAACAGGCAGGTATCCTGACTCATGGTCATCGCCACTTTTCCCCTTCCCATCATTTGACAGTGGTTGCTGAAAAGTCGCTCACATTTACAGTTGCGGGACAGTGTCGGATTCACACCGACTTCCCTTTTAAGCAAATTGCACGCAATTTACACCTATTACTACACGCTATTCAATTGTCATAGGAATCGGGTGTGCTCCACATTCCTATTAGATTACTAAAATCAATTGTAAAGTAGTGGATTTCTAAAGTCAAATATCACAATATTTTCCAAACCATTTCTTCACTTAATCTTACAAACTCTGAAATTCTGACAACATGTCTTCCTATTTACTTTCATGGTATGATACTTCCTCAGCTTCATGTGGGTCATCTCTTTCGAAATCCCCTCGAATTTTCTACGCAGCATAATACTGAATAGCTTCGATTTCTTTACCGCTATACGTTCTGGTCTTTTCCAACGAATCAGCAAAATGGTCGTCTTTTTCACATATTAAATCAGCGAAACTAGTTAATGTTTTCTCCTAATACGTCCTTTACCGAATATCTTCTTTTTAACATCCGTATCACCTTCATCTATTTTTCGGCGTATATACTCGCATGAGAATAAATTTTAGCGAATGATTAACGGCTTTTAAAAAAGGATTTACGACACTTTTAATTTAGGTTATTAGTTATGTAATATTTGATAAAATAAGTTACGAGCGCAGGGGATTCCTGCGCTCATTTTTTTAACGCAAAACCGCAAGTTAAATCGGGATAAGACACTTGCATCATTTTGAAATACTAACATAAACAACCTATAAACGCACCTTAGACAAACCTATACGCACAACTACGCGATTCAACGATTCTCGCTACATCTGACAGCGTTGAGTGATGTAACTAAAGAGTAATAACTTCACCAGAGTATTGTCTTAATTGTTCAATGGCTACTGTTACGGCTACTTCCTCAGTCTCAATCAAACTCAATCCTTTTTTAATAGGACTCCAAAATTCATATCCGCAGTCTTCTTGCCACATATATACGTCTGTTGTAAAAAGACCATCTCTCCGTTTTATAATTTGAACTTTATATTGATGACTTGGAGACATTATTTCCTTTAGCATCTGTTCCATCGTTTCACCATCTTTACAAATAGTAATGTGTATAACTATTATTCTTCAAAAAGAAAAAAGCTTTGAGCAAAATCTTAAAAACAGGGGGCTTGGGAAGGTCATGCATTTTCAACACAAAAAAAGAGGTTTATGGTGTGTATTCGTAACAGGCTGGTATCCTGACTCATGGCCATTTCCACTTTTCCTCTTCCCGTCCAACTTAAAACGGTATTTTCTAAGGTCAAATACTAAGCTAAACACCAGTAATTGAATAAAAAAGGATAATAGACAATACTGCAAAGGTTTGAATGATAATCCCGATCACGCTACAAATTAAACCAGAAATTGCCAAACCTCTGCCATTTTCATTTCTTTTAGCAATTTCCTTTGTTGCCATTCTTGATAAAACTACTCCGAAAATCCCAAGAACTAATCCAATAAATGGTACGATGATAGAAAGAATACCAAGCGTTAATGAAATGATAGATTTATTATTCATTTCAATTTTTTCAACCATTTCCCTCACCCCCCAACAATCTAATGTTACGAATCACACTTCTTCAAAAAACAGTTCCATCCATTGAATTCTATCAATATTATTGAAATATATCTATTATTTTACAATATAAAAGGTTATGCGTAAGGTAGAACCAGTCAGCGTTTCTTTGCTAATTTCTAAGCTCTGTGCGCTTGCTCCCTAATTGGAACGGGGCGACAGCAACACCCCTCACATAGTAATTTCCCCATCCCTATTCCCCCTTTCTAAGCACAGCCAAAAAAGCCTCGCATCTATGCGGGCTTTGTATGTGATTCGTGATTGTGGCTTTATTTCATTATTACGAGACTAAAACATACTGCGCTAAAACACTTTGCACTTTATAAATATTGGTCGCCTTATTGAAGCTTTTTTGGATAGGTAGCGAACTGCCTGATACCCATATTTTTAGCTCTGCGTCTAAATCAAATGTACCAGCCGTTTCTACTGAAAAATGAATAATATTTTTATAGGGGATCGAATGGTATTCCGTTTTCTTACCAGTAACTCCTTGCTTATCAATGAGGATTAATCGTTTATTCGTAAAAATAAATATGTCTCTAATAATTTTATAGGCATTTTTGATGGTTTCGTTTGGAATTAATAAATCTTTGACCTCCTCCTGTAATTTTTCAAAATTCACCTCGCTTGCATTGCCGATTAATCCATCAAATAAGCCCATGCTTTATCCCCTTTCAGCTTTTGTTTGTTTAATATATTATGAAGAGAACCGGGCTACGACTCCAAGTTTTGGTATTATTTTTTCTGTAAGGAGGGGGTTCATTGCGAGCATTTCTATTTATTATCATGTCCCTCCTAGCTACAGTTGTTTTAGGCTGTACGGATAAAGAGCTAGCAGTGGAAAAATGGCGAAGGTCAGCATTTCTAACGGCGAAGGATTTGACACTGTGAATACTGATTTTATCTAAGAATATGAGGATGAAGAGTCTCTTGAAATGTTCCATGAAGTCATTACTACTGCTGTGAGAAATAAGGGAATTGTTAATATGGCTACCCCTCCATATGATGTACAAGTAGTGGATATGGATGGAAACCAATATGGCTTCCATCTTTGGGTAGGGGAAATGGGTCAAAAGGGAACGTTGATGAACGTGAAGGATACCCATACGATTTATAGCATCTCTGAAGATTTGATTGCCCCACTTAGATCATTGCTGCAAGAATAAAAAACACTTTCCATTCAAATAAGGAAAGTGTTTTTGGATTAATCATACTACGGCTTGAAACAGCATTTGCGCATATCGGTCTGTAAAAGCAAAGCCACCTTCGCCTTTATGGCTCACATCGACAATTTTACCCGACTTCATGACATAAATACGATCACACAAATAAGAAACCGCCTTTAAGTCGTGCGATATAAATAAAATGGCCATGTTTTTTTCTTTTTTTAAAGTTATTAGTAAATCTATCATTTCTCGTTGAATCAAGCGATCTAAACTCGAAACAATTTCATCACAAACTAATAGTTGGGGTTCGACTAAAATCGACCTTAGTAAATTAACCCGTTGTCGCTCCCCTCCACTTAGCTCAGATGGCAGGGCTTCTAATATATCGGTTGGGAGCATCACTTTTTCTAGCATTATCTGTAGTTCGCGATCAGTCAAAGACTTATGTGCTGCCATTAGAGGCTCACGTAACAATTCCTTGACGGTCCATACGGGATTTAAGGCAGCCGTAGCATTTTGAAAAATGATTTGGCAGTTCTCATAAAAATGCGAGCGATTTTGCTTCGTCATCAATTGATTTTCAAAAAACACCGCCCCTTTTTCAGGCTTTTCTAGCTGCATTATCACTTTGGCTAAAGTACTTTTCCCACTGCCGCTTTCTCCTACGAGTCCTACGATTTCACCTTTTCCCACGGTTAGGTTTATATTCTGTAATACTTGCTGTCCTGCTCGATAGCTTTTACTAACATGATTTACATGAAGCAACAATATCAACCGCCTCCTAAAAATGATGAGCGACAAGCTGCTTCGTATATGGATGCTTGGGCTCCTTAAAAATTTCAGACATTCTCCCACTTTCTACTATTTCGCCATTTTTCATCACCAGAATAGAATCAGCCATCTTAGCAACTCCTAAATCATGCGTAATCAATAGTATCGTCGTCCCTAAGCGGGCATGGAGATTTTTTAGCAATTTGATAAATTCTTGTTGATGGAGCATATCTAGAGCAGAGGTTGGTTCATCCGCCATCAAAACGTCTGGTTCATGATAGAAGGCGCAGGCAAGCATGCAGCGTTGTAGCATGCCACCTGAAAGCTCAAATGGATAGCGATTTAACACATCCTTAGGTAGGTTTAACTCCTTTAAAATGGCTGTGATTTTATCTAAAAACTCCTCTTCCTTTTGCCCTAGTCTCGAAGCGGTCAACCTATAGAGTTGATGCTTTATTTTTTGGGTGGGTGAAAAACTATTCATTGCATCCTGAAAAATGGTAAAAAAGTGCTTTTTGCGTAGCTTCACACGCTCCTGTTCTGACATTGTCATGACATTTCTTTCATTAAATACAATGGAACCCTCCATAGTTGCTCGTGCTGGTAGCATCCCAAGCAGAGCTGAAAGGGTCGTACTTTTGCCGCTGCCACTCTCGCCAATGATAGCGGTAATTTGACCTTTAGGTACAGTAAAAGTCAAGCCTTGAATAAGGGATTTGCCGTCTAATTGAACAGCCAAATTGTCAACTTTAAACATGCGTTCGGTTCCCTCCTTGTTTGAAAGTACCTCCAATAACTTGCACACATAAAATCGTTATAAAGATTAACAGTCCAGGGAAAAGACCCATCCACCAAGCCCCCACAAGTAAATCATTTTGCGCTGTGTACAGCATTGTTCCCCATGATGGAGTAGCTGGTGGGACACCAATTCCTAAAAAGCTTAAGGAAACTTCGGTAAAAATAGCCCCAGCAAAATTAAAAATGGTTACCACAAATATCGCAGGCATACAATTACGTAATAAATGGCCAAAGAGAATTTTCCACAACGGTGTGCGGAACATTTTCGCCATCTGCACAAACTCTTTTTCCTTTAATCGGATAAACTCTGAGCGGACGATACGAGCTGTCACAAACCATCCCGTGATACCCATCACCATCGCCATACGCCACATACTGCCCTGCATCATTGCCTGTAGAGCTAGCACGATGACCAATGAAGGAATTGTTAAAAAGGCTTCGAGAATACGCATCATTACTGCATCAATGGCACCACCAAAATAACCACTTATGCCCCCATATATGATACCAATTATGCTAGATAGGACGACCGATACAATGGCAATAAATAGCGTCACCTTCCCCCCCACCAATAAGCGAGAAAGGACATCTCTACCCAACTGGTCAGTCCCTAATAAATGTGTGGCATTAGGTGCTTGATAAATTTGATTCATATCCATTACATTAGGCTCAAAAGGAGCTAATAATGAAGAAAAAATAGTCGTTGTAAAAATAAGAGCTAAAAGCACAAGCCAAAAAATCGGATATCGCTGTTTTCTCATACAAAGCCCCCTCTTCTTAATCGAGGGTTCAAACCAATCATCAGTATGTCAATGACGAATAAACAGATGACCACGACCACGCCTATGATTAAAATAGCCCCCATCAAAACGGGGAAATCTTTGAGCATGACGGATTTTACCAAAAGCTGTCCTAAGCCTGACCAACCAAATAATGTTTCGACCACAATGGAGCCTCCGAAAAATGATGGGATGGTCACCCCAACATAATTGATATAAGGAATGACAGCATTTCGTAAAATCATCCTTCGAATTTCACGTTCTGGTACTCCATTCGCGCGTGCTACTTGAACATAGTAGCTATGATTCTCTACTTTCACACTATCCTGCAAAAAACGGGCAAAGATGCCCACATGCGACATCACGAGGACTATAAGCGGGAGTGCCATATGATATAAACGATCCATGAACCCTCCATCGCCCCGCACATCATTCATTCCTGAAGATGGAAACCACCCTAATGTTATGGAAAAGACCATGATGATTACTATGCCTAGCCAAAATGGTGGTATGGCTGAGCTTGCAATACTAAAGATGGAAAGTCCGCGGTCGAGTAATGAGCCCTCCCTCATGCCAGCCTGTAAGCCTAGCCAAATAGAGGCAATCGTTACTAGAAATAACGTCAGAACAACGAGCTGTAGTGTGTTGGGTAACCGCTCAAGTAAAATCGTCAAAACAGGTCTTCCTTCTTTAGCTGAATATCCCAAATTACCTTGTAGTGCTTCACCTAACCACCGTCCATACTGTAAGAGAACAGGTTGATCGAGTCCAAAGGCTTGTTCAATACGTTCCTTCTCTGCGGTCGATAATGTTTGGGCATTGCCTCCATAATAAGCTGCTGCGGGATTACCAGGAGCGGCATGCATCATGAAAAAAGAGAGGAAGCTCACGATAATGAGGACAATTGTCCCCATTATCATTCGCTTCCCAAGCCATTTAGCGATCATTCCATTTCCACTCCTCAACATTCCATAAGAAGCCTGCCCCATGGTGACCTAAAATTCGCTCTTTAACACCATTAATTTGTTTATCGATACCATATACAGCATCTACATAAGCAAAGTAGGCAAAAGGTGGGTCTTGAGCTAGCTCCTCCTGCAATGCCATATAGACCTTCTTACGTTGCTCAGGATCGACTGTAGTACGGCCTTTCTCTAGCAATGCATCTACTTTTGCATTGGCATAGCTGCCGTAATTATAGCCAGCACTTGTGAGACTGGATTCTCCAGAATGGAATAGGCTGTAGGTATGATGGTCCGCATCATAGGGACTTCCCCATCCAACCATAAAGGCTTCTGTTTCTTCAATAACAATATTGCTCCAATCTAGCGCGGCCACTTTCACATCTGCCCCAACAGCTTTATAGCCCTCTGCCACATAATTGGCCATATTTACACGCACAGTATCAGTTATGGGCGCAGTAATGGTAAATGTTAATTTTTGACCATCCTTATAGCGGAAACCGTCATCGGCTAATTGCCAGCCTGCTTGCTCGAGCAGCTTATTTGCTTTTTTTACATCGTAAGTATAATGTTCGATTTTTTCATTTACAAAATTATGTTGTTGTAGCGGTGAATAAGCTTCTGTTCCATAGCCATGTAATATACCTTTTACAATGCCTGCACGATCCGTTGCGTAGCTAATTGCTTTTCTTAGTGAAACATCCTTCCAAATAGGATACTTCATATTAAATAAAACACCTCGATAATCAGCGGATTCAACCTCGTACATTTTTAAACGTTCGACTTTTGACAGTTCCTCAACCTGATTTGGATCAAGTAATGCAATATCCACCTCACCCGATTTTAGCTGTAGGGCACGCACATTGCTATCAGGGATAAATTTAAAAATGACTTGTTCAATCGAAGCCTTTGTCCCATAAAAAGTAGGAAATGCTTTTAGCGTCAGGCTTGTCCCTTTATCCCATTGTTCAAACCTATAAGGCCCTGCGCCGATTGGTTGTTGGTTAAATGAAGCGGTTCTCATTTCCTGTCCTTCGAAGGCATGCTTTGGCAAAATAGGCACAGTTAATTTGTCTAGCATCGGTGTAAATGGTTCATCTAATTGGATGGTCATTGTCGTGTCGTCGATTTTTTTCATGCCCGTCACATGGATAAAATCAGATTTTAAATAGGAGCCGTTTGCATCGTCAAGAATACTTTCAATGGTGAAAATAATATCGTCCACCGTTAAAGCCTGCCCATCATGAAATAGCACATGATCATTAATCACAATTGTATACGTCATCTGGTCATCTGATATTTGAATACTTTTAGCCATATCAAATACTGGTACATTGTGTTCATCGAAACGCATCAAACCTCTAAATAAAAAGGCATCTAAATTCGTTTCCTCTAAAAGAGGGTTTAAACCTGCAAACTCTGACTCAGAAGCAAAAACAAGCTCATTCGCCTGAGAAGCTGACGAAGCAGATGACTGTTTCTCCTCGCCTTGACTGGACTCTTTCGTACAGCCCGCAAGACAAAGTATCATTAGAAGGATCCATACTGAAAACTTTTTCAATTCACTATCTCCTTTATCACAACAGAAATTACAATAATGCTGTCATCTGTTCAAACATACGATTTATTTCCTTGTGAAGTGTTCGTTGCTCTTTGGCGAGCCATCTACAATGAATCGCCTGATCTGTTAGCTTTGTTACGCTTGCCTGAAGAGATTGCTCCTGTTGAATTAAATCCTGTAAATCTCGCATGTTAAGATTTTTCACTAGTGGTGACACAATCCATAAAGAGCCGATATAAAGTGCTTTTTCGAGCAAGCCAAGCGCTGCAAAATTCATTTCCTGTGGTTTGAAATGGATGGAATCAAACGCAATAAGTTGTTCCTCTACATAGACCTTATATTTCGACTGGTAGGCTTGATAATCAAAGACTTCCCCTCGCATTTCTCGACCTGGTGCAACAATTTCACCCCAAATTAATGTCGAGCTCTCCTTCATGCGAATGGTTGTATCTGCTTGAAACTTGGCTCGTTCAAATGGAATAGTCACTTCAGGGAGCCATTCTAATCGTGCCTCATCAGCCATCTCAACGGTAATAACCTGGGTACAATGATTGCCTGTATGCGAGGGATAGATTTTCAATGCCGATTGTTGCTTCAGCCTTACTCGGCTTCCTGACGCAAGTTTGACATTGATTTCATTGCGGTCTCCTGCTACCATCCCACCAGAGGATTCCATCAAGAATACTGTGGCAGTTGGATCACTACCTTCATATAATTCACGGCTAGCCTTTAGAGGAGGCTGTTGGTACACATGAACCAGTCGTGTATAGCCCCTCCTAGGCTCAAAGACCATTTCTAATTTGCCAAAATGATTTATTTTCTGTGGATTAACCATGGTTGTCAACGGCTTCTGCACCTTCAAGTAGCATATGGTGCTGAATCCATTCAACCACCTTATCTACATTCGTTTGAGAACGAACATCTGCAAAAATGTATGGACGGCCACCACGCATTTTTTTCACATCCTGATCCATGATGTCTAGATCGACCCCCACATGAGGCGCCAATGATGTTTTATTGATTAGCAGTAAGTCTGAACGCGTTAGCGCTGGACCGCCTTTACGTGGGATATCCTGTCCCTCTGCCACATCAATGACGTAAATATAGCCATGCACTAGCTCAGGACTAAATGTTGCAGATAAGTTATCCCCACCACTTTCAATGAAAATTATATCCAAATTTTTGAAGCGTTTAGTTAAATCATCAATCGCTGCAAAATTCATTGATGCATCCTCACGAATAGCTGTATGAGGACAACCTCCTGTTTCTACCCCAATAATACGCTCTTCGGCTAAAACACCATTCGTAATTAAATATTGGGCGTCCTCCCTTGTGTAAATATCATTGGTAATTACCGCTACTTGATAATGCTCATGCATCACACGTGTTAATTGATCTACTAATGACGTTTTTCCTGACCCAACTGGGCCGCCGATGCCAATACGTATTGGTTTCATTGTTATCCTCTCTCTTTCTATGAAATAAATAATCTGGAATATAAAAACTCATGTTTCATGGATGCCAATTCAATCCCTAACGCATTATTCGTTAAATCATCCATCGTTAACGACATCACTGTTTGCGCTGCTTCTTCTACCGAAATCAATAGCTCATTCAATGCTTGGACACCTGTATTTTGACCAAATGGTACAGCACGTACAGCATTTTGTACTAAGCCGCTAATTGAAGCATACATAAAGGTCATCACTGCGTGAAAGACATTGACACCAAGTGCCTCGCAATAAATTCCATAAAGCACAGCGTAATGTCCCTTCACTTCTTCACGCTCAATTTTCTCCTTCCATTGCAATAAAAAAGGGCATTCCATAAGTGGTGTCACCGTTCGCACAAATTGCTTCCCTACGTTTACACTCGCCTCTTTAGATTCTTTGGCCAGCTTCATAGCCCCACAAAGTTCATCCAGCTCTGTAAGACGAGCAAGATCTCTGTCTTTTGCTGCGTGGAATGCTTCTTGAATTAGTATCGCATCTCCATGCACTAAATTATGAAATAAATAGCCCTGACAAAATTCGATTAATTGATCCTTTGTGCGAATGAGATCTGCTTGAATATACGTTTCCATACCATAGGAATGTGTATAAGAACCTATTGGAAATGCCGAATCATGAATTTGCAATAGTTGCAGTATAGATAAATTAGTGAGAGTGTCCACGGTATTTGAATGGCTGCTTGAAACGTCTTTCTGTTGTTTCATAGTGCACCCCTATTTCATCTAATAATGGATTAATCGTATGATCCGCTCGTACGATGATTTCATTGTTTTCAATTAGGCAAGGGGTATGGCGATTCCCTAATTCGAAAGCTGATTTTCCCATTTCATGCATGTCGTTTGGCGTTATAACAATAACAGGCTCTAATTTTGTACGGACGGCGATACGACGGTGTTCATCCTCCCATAATAAATCGCCATATTTTAATGGTTCATCCCCTTCTAAACGTAAAGCAATGTCCGTACCTTGATCTGTTTCTGTGCGTAGGATTCGTTTGCTTAATTCCTCCCACTCTAGTTCAATCCACTCTGTTTTCTTTTCATGATGTTCTTCTTCATGTGCAATGTTCCCCATGATTTTTTCAATTAACATATGTTTAGCACCTCATCGTCTTTTTATTGGCTGTTACGCTCACTTTAATTGCTTAGAATAAGAAATATCGTTGAGCCATCGGTAGTACATCCACTGGCTCGCATGTTGCTAATTCTCCATCAATTTTTACTTCATAGGTTTCTGGATTCACATCTATTTTTGGCGTCTCACTATTTAGTTTCATGTCAGATTTTTGAATATTTCGGCAATTCAAAACCGTCCCAATCATTCTTTTCAAGCCTAATTTTTCTGGCAAACCTTCTTCGACAGCTATTTTTGGTAAAAATGTCATGCCACAATTTTGAGGACCCTGTCCATAGAAGCCATAAGTTTGACGGCCTTTCATTGGCTGTGGTGTTGGAATGGATGCATTTGGATCTCCCGTAATCCCATAGACGGCAATACCAGCCTTGATGACCACTTCTGCCTTTACGCCAAAGAATGCTGGGTCCCATAAAACGATATCGGCTAATTTTCCTTCTTCCATTGAACCTACTTCATGGCTAATACCATGTGCAATTGCTGGGTTAATATTTAGCTTCGCCATATAGCGCTTGACACGGTAATTATCATGCTCCTTGCCCTCATCCTGTGGTAAAGGTCCACGTTGCTTTTTCATTTTGTCTGCTGTTTGGAACGTCCTAATCGTCACCTCTCCCACACGGCCCATCGCCTGTGAATCCGAAGACATAATGCTCAGGATTCCTAAGTCCTGCATAATATCTTCTGCAGCAATCGTTTCAGGACGAATACGTGAATCTGCGAATGCGACATCTTCTGGCACATCATGCTTCAAGTGATGGCACACCATCAGCATATCTAAATGCTCATCAATCGTGTTCGTTGTAAATGGTTTCGTAGGGTTCGTCGAAGCTGGCAAAATATTTGGTAAAGATGCCATTACTAGCTGGTCTGGCGCGTGTCCACCACCAGCACCTTCTGTATGGAAAATATGAATAACACGTCCACCGATGGCATTGATTGTATCTTCTACAAATCCTGCTTCATTTAATGTATCGGAGTGCAGGGCTACTTGAATATCGTATTCATCTGCAACAGTTAAGCTTTGGTCTAGTGCAGAAGGTGTTGCCCCCCAGTCCTCATGAATTTTCAAACCAATGGCACCTGCACGAACTTGCTCAATAATTGGTGCTGGGTCTGAGGCACTGCCTTTTCCAAGTAGTCCAACATTGATTGGAAAGCCTTCCATGGCCTGTAACATGCGATGTAGATGCCATTCACCTGCAGTTAAGCTTGTCGCCTTTGAACCTGCTGCTGGTCCTGTTCCGCCGCCAATAAAAGTAGTTGTTCCTGCTAATAGGGCCGTCTCTACTTGATCGGGACTGATGAAATGGATATGGGTATCAATAGCACCTGCTGTAGCTATAAGCCCTTCACCTGCATATACCTCTGTCCCTACGCCGATAATCATGTCCTGATCGACACCATCCATACTATTCGGATTGCCAGCTTTGCCGATGCCAATAATTCGACCATCTTTAATTCCGATATCAGCCTTCACAATACCCGTATAATCAATGATGACGACGTTTGTGATGACGGTATCTAGCACACCTTCATTGCGTGTATTTTTACCGTTTTGCCCCATCGAAACACGCAATGATTTACCACCACCAAAGACACCTTCATCTCCATAGGATGTATAGTCCTTCTCAATTTCGACCCACAAATCCGTATCGGCTAAACGCAATTTGTCGCCAACTGTAGGACCGAACATTTTCGCGTAAGCTTCATGTGTTACCTTCATTTTTCTTCCGCTCCTTTAAAGCCGCCTTCAATTGCCTTGTCTAAAATTTCATCTTTATGATGGGTAGACCCTTCTGTTAGCTTATTTAAGCCAAAGACATGCTGCTTACCACCAAATTCGACAAGCTCTACTTCTTTTTCTTCCCCAGGTTCAAAGCGAACGGCCGTCCCCGATGGAATATTTAAATGCATACCGATTGCATCTTCTCGATTAAATTCTAGAAATCTATTGACTTCGATAAAATGAAAATGTGAACCTACTTGAATCGGGCGATCTCCTGTATTGGCTACTAGTACCTTTTTGGTTGCCCTGCCTACATTGATTTCAATTACACCCTTCTTTGGTCGGATTTCTCCAGGAATCATTTACCCACACTCCTTTACTGAATTGGACGGTGAACTGTGACCAGTTTCGTACCATCTGGGAAGGTACATTCCACCTGTACATCTGAAATCATGTCACCGACACCCTCCATTACGTCCTCTGCTGTCAGAACATGCTTTGCCTCACTCATTAGCTGTGCAACAGTTTTTCCATCTCTAGCACCCTCCATTATAAAACTGCTAATAAGAGCAACTGCTTCTGGATAATTCAACTTTAAGCCGCGAGCTTTTCTTTTCAGCGCAAGTTCTCCTGCTACATGGAGGAGTAGTTTTTCTTGTTCTACTGGTGATAGCTTCAAATTAATCTCTCTCTTTCCTATATTCAGAATTATCTTTCAATAACAATTTTCGAAGCATACTTCCTTTCAATTGCATGTGCTTTTTAATAACCATTTAGTTTTTTAGCATATAATTGTTGTCTTACAAATTATGATTTCGCAAGGGATATGCGAAGAGAAATAGAAATGACTTGTTGACCCGGCAAACGCGGGTTGCAATAGTTGAAGTGAGTAATAGAGGTAACAGCTAGTCCATTATAAAAAACTACATTAAAAAATTCAACATTTTTATTTATCTGTGAATTTACAAGTTTTATAAATAACTCACAAAAAAAGAGGCTTATTTTACAGAAAATCGGTCAACTGTAAATAAGCCTCTTATCATGTTGAGTAAAGTGAAAATAAAATTATACTAAAAAAATTGTAATTTTATGTTATTAGGGTTATTATTTCAGGGCTATAAACCCTTGAAATTTTTCACTTATATCTTATACCCCAAACTTATTTGTTAATTTTTGTAAATCATCAGCTTGTATGCTTAAATCCTGTGTGACGTGATTGACAGCTTGCATAGACGCAGTTTGCTCATCCATTGATTGCAAAACAGCCTCTGTATAATTCGATAATCTGCCCATTCCATCCGCAATCGTTATGACGGTTGATGCCACCTCATTCGCGCTACTAGCGAGCTGTTCAGCTGTTGCGGAAATGTCTTCAAGCTGGTTATTCATTCGACTTACATGCTGAGAGATTGTCCCAAATGATTTTGTCGCCTCATCAATGACATAAACACCTTGCTGAACATTTTTCAAATCCTCGTCCACAGAGGAAGCGACTTGTTTTGTATCATGTTCAATACCTACGACTAAGTCAACGATTTGCGTAGCAGATTGCTTCGATTGCTCAGCTAATTGGCGCACCTCTTCGGCCACTACTGCAAAGCCTTTACCATGTTCTCCCGCCCTTGCTGCTTCTATGGCAGCATTTAAAGCTAATAAATTCGTTTGATCTGTAATCGCTGTAATCATATCAGTCATCGATTTAATATCTGACATTTTAGTGGATAGCTGCTGCATAAGACCACTAGTTATCTCTGTTGACGATGAAATATATTGCATCTGTTCTTTCGCTACATGTAAAATGCTTACCCCGTTTCCAGCAACCTCATTCGCCTCTTTGGCATGACTAAAAACATCCTGTGTAGCTACCGTAATTCGTTCAATTCCATCAACAGTTTCTTGCATAGCTTGGGCACTATCACTAGCGGATTGTGCAGCTTGCTTCAAGCCATCCGATGTTTTCTCTATCTGTTGGTCTACTTCTTCCACAGCTAGCGTAATTTCATTTGTACTTGCTGATAATTCTTCAATACTCGTCGATAAATCTGTAGAGCTATTCGCAATTTTTTGCGTCATTGTTCGTAATTGATTTTTCATGTCTAAAAAAGATTGTGCTAGCTGAGAGATTTCACCTTTGTCATGTACCTCAATGACAACTGTATCTAATTTGCCAGTAGTAATCCCTTGTGCAGCCTCCGTCAGCTGTTTGATGGGCTGTATCACTTTAAAATGGACATAGACCGTGTACGAAAGTGTAAGGACAATTCCTAAAATGGTTAAAACAGTTGCAAGCCATTCTAATGTTGTTACATTGGCCAAATCTAAAAATAAAATAATAATCATTAACACATTTAAAGCTGAAAAGCCAAGTAAACTCTTATTTCGTAAACTCATAACAAATTCCTCCAACTAAAATATTACTTCCATACCATTATTATAGTTGAATAATCCTAAAAACATAAGAAAAAGCCCCCTTTTCATAAGAATAAAGGTCTAAATCTCCATAAAAAAGACCGTAGACAGCCACGAAGGCATATCTACAGTCCTTACCATTATTTTAAATTCATGATGCTAGAGCCAGCGATACCTGGGTGTGTCATTTCATATGGGTCTAAAATTAGGTCTAGCTGTTCATTTGTTAAGACACCCGCTTCAATACAAAGTTCACGGATTGAACGACCTGTTAGAATCGCTTCACGCGCAAGACGAGCAGCAACTTCATAGCCAATATGAGGGTTCACAGCAGTTAGTACCCCTACACTTTTCTCTACATATTCTTTCATACGTTCTTCATTTGCTTCGATATCTTTTAAGCAGTTTTCTGTAAACGCACGGAAGACATTATTCATAATGCTGATAGATTGGATAAGGTTAAATACTAAAACAGGCTCCATAACATTTAACTCTAATTGACCAGCTTCAGAAGCTAATGAAATTGTATGGTCGTTACCAATTACTTGGAAAGCCACTTGGTTCAGTACTTCTGGCATCACAGGGTTCACTTTACCCGGCATGATAGAAGAACCTGGTTGACGAGCTGGTAAAAGGATTTCCCCTAAGCCGGCACGTGGACCAGAAGCCATTAAGCGTAAGTCATTAGCAATTTTCGACATATTAATCATACAAATTTTCAACGCACCCGATACTTCTGTATAAGCATCTGTATTTTGTGTAGCATCAACTAAATGTGTCGCACCTTTTAATGGTAAACCAGAGATTTCTGCAAGGTGCTCATCGACAGATTTAATATAATCTGGGAAGGCATTTAAACCTGTTCCTACAGCAGTAGCGCCCATATTTACATCATATAAGTTTGGACGTGTTTGACGAATACGTACAATATCACGGTTGATGACACGGCAATAAGCTTCGAACTCTTGTCCTAAGCGAATTGGCACAGCGTCCTGTAAATGCGTACGTCCCATTTTAATGACATGTGCAAATTGCTCTGCTTTTTGATGGAAAACAGATTGCATATAATCCATCGTTTCTAATAATTCATCTATTAAATTTAACACAGCGATATGAATAGCTGTTGGGAAAGCATCGTTTGTTGATTGTGACATATTGACATGACTGTTTGGACTTACTGTATGATAGTCACCCTTTTCTTTTCCTAAAATTTCTAGGGCACGGTTGGCGATGACTTCGTTGGCATTCATATTGATGGATGTTCCTGCTCCACCTTGGATTGGGTCTACAAGGAATTCTGCATCCCATTTGCCATCAATTACTTCTTGTGCTGCTTCGACAATTGCCTCACCAATTTCTTTTGATAATAGGTGTACTTCCATATTACTTAAAGCAGCTGCTTTCTTCACAATCCCCATCGCTTTAATAAGTGAAGAGTGAATTGTGTAGCCTGTAATCGGGAAGTTTTCCGTTGCACGTAATGTTTGAATTCCGTAATAAGCCTCTGCTGGTAATACGCGCTCACCTAAAAAATCTTTTTCTATACGTTGTGTTGACATCATTGTCGTCTCCTTTTATGTAATACTCACACTTGATAGTAGCTAATAAAAGTCGTATTGTAAACAGTCATTTTTCTGTAAACGAAAAAAATCCTTCAAAAAAGCAAAGAAATCGCTAAAAACCGAGCACATTTTAATAATGCCCTAGCATTATTAGCCGATTACCAAAATAATTAGGCAACTGTTTGAGATCGTATTACAACAGCTACTGTCTCGTTCAGCAATTATGCCAAAAAAACCAATAGAATAACCGACTAGGTCCATTCTATTGGTTTGTTCCTTCTTCTATTATTTATTCGATGTGACAGTAAAACGGCTATTTTGATGTTGAGGATTTTCAAGCTCATCCAATACTGCCACTGCATAATCTGCGTAGCTTACATAACTTTCACCAGCTTCATTTACTAATAAATGATCTACCCCTGCTGTATAGTGACCTGTACGTGGACCTTCTGGATCAAAAAATGCAGACGGACTTAAAAATGTCCAATGGATAGCAGATTGTTGTAGATCCTGTAGGTTTTGTCCTTGATTTTGCGCAGTTGCTAGGTACAAAGCTGGGAAATCTGGTGTTTCCATCACACGAATTTGTTTTTCAGGGTCTACAAAAAGGCTGCCTGCCCCTCCGACAACAAATAATCTTGTATCAATGCCTTTAAAAATTTCGATTAAATGACGACCAGCTTTCACATGTAAATCCTCCTGACCTGCTGGTGCGCCAAACGCATTCACCACTACATCGAAGCCTTTCATTTCTTCTTGCGTTAAATGAAACACGTCTTTTTCAATTACGGGGATAGCTGTTGTTACTTTTGCTGCAGAACGAACGATGGCTGTTACTTCATGACCACGTTGCACCGCTTCCTCTACTATTTTTTGTCCTGCTTTACCTGTTGCACCAATTACAGCAATTTTCATTGTATGTTCCTCCTTAAATTATTAGTTGTAACTATTTTAGTTACAGGTTAGATACAGAAAGACCATCTTCGCTTAAGTACGAAGCTGATCTAGCACATCCTGCAAAGTTTGTGCGTGTAGCTGTGCTTCCATTGCCTGCCAAATAGATGTATACACATCTTCCAAAGTATGTTGGATTTCTCGTCCCACTGCACACGCTGGATTTGGCTCATCATGAATTGCTAAAAGCTGTTCTGGCCCATCGATTGCTTGATAAATTGCTAAAAGTGTTAAATTCTTTGGCTCCACTAAAAGCTCGTACCCTGCAACCCCGGAATGTGATAAAAGTAATCCTGCCTTTTTCAGAACACCAATCATTCGTCTTACGACCACTGGATTTGTATTTACACTCCCAGCGATAAAGTCCGATGTAAGTAAGCTTTTATCAGATGTTGTAGCAATTAGCGAAAGAATATGGATCGCCACCGAAAATCGACTGTTCACCATATGTATCACCACCTGTTGTAACCATTATAGTTACAGGTAAGTAAAAAAGCAAGCACTTTGTTTTTCACTACCTGTCTTTATTTTTACGTTTCTTCATGTCATTATACATACAACTTAGATTTTATTTACATATATCACTAGCTCCTGTCGTATTTGCCCATTGTCCTCATAAAAATCTAAATTATGAAATTCATATTTAAAATGACCTACCGGAAAAGTCACACTTTCTCCCTGTACAGCCGCAAGTATACCTGCCACATCGTGTGAAACCATGTGTAATAATTCATCGCCCGTGACTGAATCTAGAAAGATTACGTTCATAAAAAACACCTCCACAGCTATTATAGCTTAGAAGGCGCTTACATTTATAGTCTTTCTTTATAGCCTTTCATACGAATTTCTTCAATCACTTGCATCATGTCGAAAAGTTGTTGCCGGGATAAATGGGAAGTGTGAGCGTCCTGCGCCTTTTGCTCGGAAACCATTTTTCGTTCTAGATGATTAGACTGTTGGGGATTATCCTCCACTTGAAGTACTGTTGTTTTCTTCACCATTTCACCTCTACCATAAATTTGACCGACATTCCATTTCAAATCATGCTAACAATCCCACAATTACTATAATCAAGTTCCTAGCAATCAGTCATCCAACTGCTAGCCTATTTAGTAAAACATATATTTTGACCTACTTATTGAGCCTAAAAAACAGCAGCCAAACTGGCTGCTGCTTATGTTAGACCGCAATCGGCGCTTTAATAGCGGGATGTGGGTCATAGCCCTCGATTGATAAATCCTCAAGCTCGATATCAAAAATCGAAGTTTTATTTGGATTGATGTGTAATGTCGGTAGGTCCTTTGGCTCCCTAGCAAGCTGTTCTTTTACTTGTTCTACATGGTTCGCATAAATATGAGCATCCCCAATGCTATGAATAAATTCACCCACCTCTAATCCACACTCATGTGCAATTAAATGAGTTAACAATGCGTAAGAAGCTATATTAAAAGGACAGCCTAATAAAGTGTCTAAGCTTCTTTGCATAAGCTGACAGCTTAATTTGCCATTAGATACATAAAATTGGAACATAACATGACATGGTGGCAATGCGGCTTTACTGCCCTTCGCACCTGCATTGATTACATCCTCAGGGTTCCACGCATTGACAATAATCCGACGTGAATCTGGATTATGCTTTATTTGATGAATGACATCCTGTAACTGGTCGATGCTTTCCCCAGTAGAAGTTGACCAATGACGCCATTGCTTGCCATAGACATTACCAAGCTCTCCATATTTTTGAGCAAAATCATCATCGGCTAAAACACGCTCACAAAAAGAGGCTAACTCTTGTTGGTACATGGTATTAAATGCGTCATCGACTAAACAACGTCGACCAAAATCGGTCATATCCGGGCCAGTATAATCATCTGATTCCACCCATCTTTTAAATGCCCATTCATCCCAAATATGATTATTATGTTGCAATAGATAACGGATATTCGTATCCCCTTTAATGAACCATAACAATTCGCTCGCGACAAGCTTAAAAGGTACGCGCTTTGTCGTTAAAAGTGGAAACCCTTTGCTTAAATCAAAACGCATTTGATAACCAAAGACGCTATATGTCCCCGTCCCAGTTCGATCCTCTTTTTTCGTGCCATTTTCTAATATATGTTGTAGTAAATTTAAGTACGCCATTTCTGGATGCGTCATTTTTCTTCAACAGCTCCTTCCAGTTTGCTGTTGACCATTATACCATTTCATCCCGGATTTTCGTATGAAGAAATTATTTCATTGTAAGCCTGAATGAGAGGAAGAGTTCTTCAGCTCTCTCGAAATCTCATTCTCTGTCGTGACAAAAAAGGTAGGAAGCAAAATAATATTTAATAAAACAGGGCCTACAATCACTAATAAATCGATGCCTGGACTAAAATATAGACCGAATGCTGTAATCAGCCCCGAAAAAACAAGGAATACAATTTGCGCAACAATAATCATGATTGGCAATGATTGATACATGTAATTTAGCTTACGGAACTGATGTAAATTGGCTGGATTGTCGATGACTTTCCTTTTTAACCGTCTCGATAAAATAAAACAAGCAAGCAATTGAACCACCATAAAACTAAAATAAATGACCGCATAAAGGATAAATGGACGTTTCTGTATCGTACCATCAAAATGACCGACTCTTTGGTTTAATAAATCATTAACGGCTCCTTCATACACATATTGACGTTCACTTAAAAAAGGAAAAGGCTCCATAAAACCGAGTGCTGCCCAATCCTTCGTATTCACCGTCCAATTCGATAATTTACTCGCTAAAATTTTCAATTGAATTGGATCTTGCTCGCCAAACATTCCTACCAAAATACTATAAGGAATGGCTACTTTTAGCTGTCCATCTTGTTTTTCTTGAAATAGATCCTGAATGTAAAAGGTATAGGATACATCTGATTTATTGGTATCGTAACGAGCCTCTTCAATTTCCCAATGGCTGGCTAGGGATGCTTGAATGCCATTTCTCATCTCCGTATATGGGATATCTTTATGTAATCTCTTTGGAATTTTATAAACAAAATGGTTATCACTACCGATTAGACAAATTTCAACTTCCACTTTATCTTCATTAACCATCTTAGCCTTCGTGGTCAATGGGCTCGTAATCAACGCAATCAAGAAAAAAAGAATCAGTGTTAAAACGCCTTTTTTCACGTAAAAGTCCCCCTTTTCGTCATAATTATTAAATTTACACTATCATAGCCATGTCCGAAAAAACTATTTCGTCATTCCGAAAACGCAATAGTGGTTTTCCGAAAGCCTATATTTCGGTATTCCAAATTTATCAATAATTAGCGATAATATATAGGAGTTTATTATCATCTAACAAACAGAGGTTTCATAATGAAAAAATGGACATATGGTATTTTTCTTACCTATTTAATGCTCGGCACCTACGTATTAGCAATTGCCATAAAAACACCTTTTATTAGTCTCACCCTAGATACGACAAGCGGGCAAGCAGCTATTATGGATAGCTACTATTCTTCCTGGGCTTCTCAACAAAATATTGAACAGGGTGATATTGTTCTAGCCGTTGATGGGCAACCTTCCTGGGAAAATCGCTCTGTGCAATTATTCTCACTGATTAGAAGTGCCAAACAACTAACTATCCAAAAGTCTGATGGGACGATTCAAACAATTGATGTGAGGCATATAGATATGCCAGAAGAATTATATTTGCAAATTCTATTCCCGATTTTCTATTTTCTTCTCGCTTTTGGTGTAGCTATTTATTTATGGCGACGCAACAAGGATAACCCTCCAACATTTTTATTGACGTTATTTTTATTAACCTGCTCCTTGGCTTATATTAGTACAGGGGCATCAGCAAGGGGCAATCTCATTGGCCAAGTAGTTATTGGTATAGGTATTATTTTATGCATGGTGCTTTTCATTCATTTTTTACAGCATTTTTTCCATTATCTTCAAATTCAATGGACTTATATGGACAGCAAGTGGCTGTATTTTTCACCATTCATCATCCCTGGTTGTTACTTATTGGAAGGCTTAAAACCGTCATTCCGAGAGATTACCCCTCTCCTGAACTTAGGTATATTCGCCATCCTTGTGCTATATGCTATTTATATTTTATTAACGAGTTATTTGCGCACAAAATTGGCTAAAATTCGGTTGATTGCCATTGCCTTTATCATTCCGTTTTTACCATTTCTGATGTTTTTCGTGACACCTGAAATTTTAGGGCATAAGCCGTTATTACACGCTGACATAGCCTCGTTATTTTTATTATTTATACCTTTTTCATTTCTGTTCATCCAAGTGAACGAACGATTATTTGATATTGAATACCAATTATCTCGATTACGTTATTATTCGACTCTGGCGTTTTTCAGTGCTCTCCTACTGACGACAGGTATTGCTCTTTTGTTTATGGGACAATTATCCATAGTGCATGTTACAAGTATTTTTTTACTAGTTTTCATGGTGATGATGGCTAGTTTTTATATAAAGGAACGTATTGATTTTAAGTATCGAAAAATTATTTTTTCTTCTACTGGAAATTATGTACATAATTTATATGCCGCCGTTCAACGTATGGGGAAGGCTAAAAATCAACAAGATTTACTGGAGCGCTTTAAGTATGAAATCACCGAAAAGCTAGGCACGACAGCCTTCAATATAAGCATAGTCACAGAAGATACACCTGCTCCCCTGCCCGAAACCCACTATACTCAATTGCTGCTACATGATGCAGGTGACGAAAAAATAGTGTTAGAAATTAAGCATGTGCTACAAAAGGAAGAACTGCTGTGGCTCGAGCTACTTGCACTATATGTTTCAATGTCTATTAATAATTTACAGCAAATTGAAGATTTAGTACTTGAAGTTCAACAAATGAAAAATACGAGTGATACACCCCTTCCTTGGCTTGATAAACTATTATGGAATATCATTGAGAAGGAAAAGAGTATTTTAGCACAGGAACTACATGATACGGTTTTGCAGGAGCAGCTACATTTAGCAAGAGAACTTGATGTCCTCGCTGGCACCCCTATAATTCAAAGGGAAACCATTTTGGATATTCGTGAACAGCTCCTGAATGCCACAAAGGATTTACGGGAATATTGTGAGAATTTAAGCCCGCCCCTATTGGATACCTTTGGCTTACAAATGGCCTTAAAAAAATTAATTCAAAAGGTAAAAATACGAGCCAATTTTTTAGTAAGCTCTCAAATTGAACGAGTAGAATTTAAGGATGTCACACTCCATCTAGTCGTCTATCGCCTAGTACAGGAGCTATTAAATAATGCGATTAAACATGCCAATGCGACAGAAGTGTCTTTAATCCTTCAAGCGATACCTCAAGGCTTTATTCTTCAATATGATGATAACGGTGTAGGCTGTAATATAGAGGATTTAATTCAGTCTTCCGCTTCTATGGGCATCAATGGAATTCGTGAGCGTGTCCGTGCCTTTAATGGGGACATTACCATCCAATCTAGCCATAATGAAGGAATGCATATTTTTATTCAAATACAAGAGGACGGGGATTCATATGATGAACATACTTATTATAGATGACCATCCTGTCGTTTTAGATGGTACAAAAACATTGTTACAGGATTTAGTCAATGTCCAGATTGAAACCGAACAGGATAGTACAGCAGTTATACGAAGAATGGATACAGAAGCCTTTCAGTTATTTCTCATTGATATTAATATGAAACCCATCAACGGTATCCAACTTGCCGAAATGATTAAGAAAAAACAACCAGATGCCCTCATTATTTTATATACAGGCTACGAGCTTTCTGATTATTATGAGCTATTAATTGAGAAAAAGATCGACGGTTTATTATCAAAGCTGGCAACCAAAGAGCAAGTCATTCAAACCATTCAAGCTGCCCTTCGTGGTGAAATTTTACTGGCAGCAGACTTCTTAGACTTTGTCCAGCAACGCTCTAACTTGCCGAATAACCGCCAGGAAGTATTGCTCAGTGATAAAGAACAGGAGATTTTACAGCTCGTGGCTCAAGGCTGTACAAATAAAGCCATTGCATCTGCCATCGGTGTTACCCAAAGAACCGTTGAGAATTATTTATCCAAGCTATTCGTTAAATTAAACGTTGAATCTCGTGCGGAGGCAGTGATTGTTGCAAAGGAAAAGGCATGGATTGACTAATGCTAGAAGATCGTTTCATTACTAATAGATTACAATTGTAAATTTTTTCTTACTAAAAACGGAATTTACTGGATATACAAACAATTCTGTACTATAATAAAACTAATAATTACATTACTTCATTGCTACGATTAAAAACGAGTATTCAAAGGGAATACGCTTTTTATATGTATTGAAGAAATTGATTGTTGAATTTTTTTGGGAGGGTGTTTACATGACACAAGGGACAGTAAAATGGTTTAACGCAGAAAAAGGTTTTGGCTTCATCGCAGTGGAAGGTGGCAATGATGTATTCGTACATTTCTCAGCTATCCAAACAGATGGCTTCAAAACTTTAGAAGAGGGCCAAAAAGTTGAATTCGGCGTAGAAGAAGGCAACCGTGGACCTCAAGCAACGAATGTAGTGAAACTATAATATTCACCTCACATAGACGAGCAAATGAAAAGAGACATCCTTAAATTGGATGTCTCTTTTTTCATGTTCTCGCAGTAAGACTTATGATGGCAATATACAACGGGTACCCCCCAAGCATGACCAACAGGATAAGTCCTTGCACTGGGACTGGCATATCTCCTCGATGGGAAATAGGAAACAGATAGGCAAAAATCATTGTGAACATCACAGTATACGGGAACCATAAAATCATTGTTGCATAAACCCATCGACGATGCCCAAGCCATGTAACTGAGAGCCTATACATAAATATCGTCGCTACAATAAGCCCCACTAATTGAACAATAAGAAGGAAAAGATCCAACTTATCCCCTGCCCAGCCCGTAAGTCGTAGTAGTCGATAATAATTGAGTTGTAAGGCCATAGATAGAAAGAAAATCAAACCATACAGCAGACTAACCATATTCAATTTTAGAAAAAAGGACATCTTCATCGCAATTTTCCTTTCATAAGTATGGCTTAGCTTGAATACTTCGAAGCACGCCATCTATCTGAATGAGTGGCTCCCTCATTTATTTAGGAGTGGGGTCCTGTTGCAAATTAGAAAAGGAGTTCCTACGCATAAGAATGCAAGCCTGCAATCACTAGATTAACAAACACTTGGTTAAACACGATGATACCGAAGCCAATAATGGCAAGCCATGCTGTTTTCTCTCCTTCCCAGCCTTTGGATAAACGGAAATGAAGAAAGGCTGCGTAAAATAAAAAAGTAATCAATGCCCAAACTTCTTTAGGGTCCCATCCCCAGTAACGACTCCAAGCTATTTGTGCCCAAATCATGGCAAACAACAGTCCACCTAATGCGAATAACGGGAAGCCTATGACAACTGCTCGATAGGAGATTTCATCCATTAATTGTGGCTGTACGCGACTTGTCCATGGCTTTAATATGGCACTCACCGATTTTCTTGTGACCAGACGAATGGCAGCATAGAGGACCGTACCAATCATAAATGCCCAGACAATTGAATTGAACTTTTTAGCATCTATTTTATTTGTCATTTGGATGAATCCAACCGCATCACCAGTTTCTGTGACCGCTCCTTTATTCACAATCAAGGGTTTCATGGAATAGATTACTTTTTCTGACTGACCTTGAGCATTTTCGAATTGTACCTGTACGTCATCCGCTGCAAGGCTAAAAAAAGTCGAAATGCCGATAAATCCAATTACGACAACCAAGCAATACAAGACGAATTCTAACGAATATGTACTGATGGATTTTTTGGAAACATCCAATGTTTTTAATAAAAATATTAATCCAGTGGCAAAGGACACCGATAAAATAGCACTGGAAAAAGCGACGGTCATCACATGTATAGTTAACCAGTGACTTTGTAAAGACGGAACGAGTGGTGACACTTCTTTTGCGAAAACGCTTCCATAGCCAAGAATGATTAAGGACACAGGAATTGTAAATAACCCCACAACAAGTTGCTTGTATAAAAAATGGATGATGAGATAACTCCCTGTGAGCATGATGCCAAAGAACGTCATAAATTCGTACATATTGCTGACGGGTGCATGTTCTACAGCTATCCATCTCACCACAAAATAAACGAGCTGTAGGACAAAGGCAACAGAGGTAAGGAGTATACCAAACTGACCAAACATCTTCCCCTTCGATTTGACAGCAAGTCCTAATGGCACAATGGCAATCAGTAATAGGATGAAGGCAAAAAATAAGGCATTACTACTAATGGCTAATAAGGTTTCTTGATTCAACGGAATCCCTCCAACGTCTTTTAATACGGAATTTGCTTCCAAATAATAAGAACGCTTCGGATGACAGGAAGTGCCATAATTTCCTTTTAAATTTTTTTATTTTTAAGAATTGTTACATTTTTATGACGAAACAAATCATAAGATATTTGACAAGGTCTTGTTTATCTGAAGAAACGGTCATATTCTAACCATAAAAGACATTCATCCTTCCATGAAAAATAGCAACAGGCACAATGGATTGACCTCATTCACGAATTATTGAAAGTAAGCAACAAAAAAGCGGCTATCCACACTGCTGGCATAGGATGGGCTTATCTAGTTCAGCTATAGGGGCAGTAAATAAACAGGTACGTTACCTCGACAGTCAATTTAGTAAAGCGCGGAGGCTGAACCAATGGTGAACCCTATTAGGTATAACAAAACGAGTTGAAAAAGAGTGATGATGAAAAGAAGTATGATGCGTAAAGTATTAGGAGGTTTAACAAAAAGGATATGAAAATACTGGATAGGAGCCATAATTATATAGGCTTTATGAAGGAAAACATTGTAAAAAAACAGGTCGCTGGGTGAAATTCTTTTAAACATGAATCACCGATAGACATGGGGATCATCATGGTAGCACCAAGTAACGCTCTACCATGCTCCAGGAAAGTTAGAAAATAATACACCAAAGACGTGAGGCTATATAGAAAACTTTGTGATGAGTAGAACCCACTAGCTTTCTTCCGAAAAAATAATTGTTAATAATTGGAACTAAAACACGATTTAATAATGGCATGCCTCTATCTACATCTTACAAAAAATTGTATTATAAGTCTATTTCTTTTTCATTTCCCATGGGAAAATAATAGTGCGCACAAATGACATAACGTTATGTTTCACAAGCTGGAGGTTAAAATGAAACAAAATATTTATGACAATCCTGAATTTTTCAATCAATACAAGGCATTACGTCAAAGACCAACTAATTATAATCGTCTTTTAGAGCAACCTACCATGAAGTCTTTACTGCCACCTTTAACGAATTTACAAGTACTCGATATTGGCTGTGGCATGGGAGAATTCGCCCAATACTGTATCCAACACCACGCCAAGCATGTGACTGCTTTGGACGTATCAAGCAATATGCTATCCATCGCTCAGTCAGAAAATGCACATCCACAAATTGATTATAAACTACAAGCTATTGAGGATTATGAAGCATCCGCCAATCGTTTTGATTGTATCACAAGCTCACTTTCGCTTCATTATGTTGAAAATTTTGAGGCAGTCATTGGTCAAATAGCCCGAATGCTACGTCCAGACGGCGTTTTTATTTTCTCAGTGGAGCACCCGATTGCTACCGCTCGTCGAACGACGGAGGATAATTGGATGTATGATGAACAAGGTAAACAGCTACATTATGCAATGGATCACTACCAAGAGGAAGGCATAAGACAGCAAACATGGCTGGTGGAGGGAGTGGTCAAATATCATCGCACGATTGCTACCATCATCAATACATTAATTGATCATGGCTTATCAATTGACAAAATTGTTGAACCTCATCCAAGCGATGAAGCTATTCAACAGCTACCTTCTATTGAAAAGGAGCTTCGTCGACCATCCTTTTTATTCGTAAAAGCAAAAAAATAAATGCAAGCCTCACCCTACTACTGTGGTGAGGCTACAGACTGTAGACAAACTCAAAAAATTTGAGAGTTTGCTTACAGTCTTTTTTCTTTTACAATGAAATAAAGTAAAGCCGTTGATTTCCACTACGGGCGGACGCTTTCCGCGGGCGGGGTCGAGCTGCTTCCCTCGCTTCGCTCAGTCCAGGATCTCGACTTTCCCGCTTTTCCCGCAGGAGTCGCCGCCCTTCGTTCCAATCAACTTCTACATAAAGTACTTACTTTTATCTATATAGGGAGTTGAAAAGTAAATTTTTGAGGTGATAATTTATGCCAAGCGCAAAGAAACGATTGAGCGTGTCTTTGCGGATGCAAAAGAAAAGCATGGTATGCGATGGACAACCTTAAGAGGTCTAAAAAAATGGTCCATGCAGGCGATGCTTACTTTTGCTGCCATGAATTTAAAGAAACTAGCTACTTGGACGTGGCAGACAGCTTAAGAGAGCATCTATGCTCGAAGAGTATGTTGGATACAGCAATGATTTACCAAATATTGAAAATGAAAGAGATAGAAAAATAACAAAAGCCATCGAGAATGAACTTCTCGACGGCTTTTGTCTATAGTCTGAAGCCTCACCCTACTACTGTGGTGAGGCTATTTTTACATAAATAATTTCCGGGTCACCGTCATCAAGGTTTTCAATAACGCCGCTTTTGACAAACCCTAACGTCTGAAATACATTTTGCATCGTTTTATTAGACTGATTCGTAGAGGAAAAAACTTTCAACGTTGTGGACGTTTTTACATAAGCATTAATTAATGCAGAGGCTATACCTTTTCTTCGCTCTGATGGCTTAACCATGACCAAGGAAATGAAATCATAGCCAAAAAAGTCCTGAGTAAAAATTAAGAATCCTGTAATATCATCAGCAAAATGGTGAAGCAGACAACGTTTCTCCTCAATCGCTTGCTGAATTTCATCACTTCTGGATGAATTCCCAATCACCTCATGATCGATTGCACATAGTGCCTCCAAATGCTCCAACCTTGCCACTTTTATATCGCTCAAATCTCCACATCCTCCATATAATAACTCATGACCTTAAGCTCTTCGCTAAAGCCAATCGCCAGTTTACCCTCATCTACAAACCCACATTTTGCATAGAGTGCTTGTGCCGCTACATTTGGAATATTAACGCCTAGTACTAGCTCGTTAATTGATGGAAAATGCTGACGAACAAAGGTTGGTAACAATTGTAGAGCTTCCTTAGCATAGCCCTTGCCCTGTTCATGATAATCGGTAGAAAATGAGCGAATTAATAATGCCTGTTCATTCGAGGAATAAGGCCTCACTCCTTCTTTTTCATGTAACACAAAAAAGCTTACTAGCTTATCTCCATCTAAAGCTAAAACAGCATGTCTACTGTCATCCGACTTAGCAAGTTCAATGCTATCCTTTGGTGACTTTGTATAACGAAGCTGCTCTTCTGTAATGGTATATTGCTCTACTAACGATTGAGACTTGTCCTCATAAAGCATTAAAGTCAGAGCCATCAAAACTCCTCCTCGTAGAGAGCTGTAAATTCATAATCCCCCTCAACAAGCTGCTGTAAATATTCATCAAACGAAGAGGCAATGACTTCAAAGCCATCGGGATCATGGACATATCGAACCACTTGCCCTATTTGGCCCCTTTCAGTTGGCGAAAAATCAAGATACAAACTAGATGTTCCCCCATTATTCATGCAATCTGCAAAACATAATCGCTCATTCAACGGTACATGCATATTAATCTTATTATCTATGTCCACATACTCTAAAAAGTCCTGATAACGCTCAAAAATTGTGTCACGCTGATGTTGAAAATCTGCTAGGATTTGTTCAACTGACTTTAAATAATACGGGTAATCTCCCAAATCAGAGCCTAGTACAAGCACACTGATAGTTTCTTTTCCATGCTTGCAATGATAAGTGCCGTTGACATCCTGTAGTAGTTCAATTAAGGATTGCGGACTATGAGGAAATATTTCTAGTAAACTTTCAATTTGTGCATCTGAGGCACCTTGTGCCTTCTGTAATTGTTGTTGCTCCTCCTGCGGTAAAAATTGTAGTAAATTTTTAAAATAGGCTGTATGCACTGCCATTCCTTCCTCTCTTAAAAAATATTCCCCGAAATTGGTAGACATGGTACAATTTAAACATTCTAATTAAAGGAGTAGTGCCTGTGAGTGCGAAAAATGTAGTAGATGCTAACGTTTTGCTATCAATCTAGGGGTTGTAACAATACTTGCAGCCCTTATTAAAGGGAGAATAATACATGGAACATTATGAAAAAACATTTTTAACGGGTCAATTAATTACTTTACAGCAAATGGCCCCCGCTGATTTAGAATCATTTGTAGCCATTGAAAGTGAAACAAAATCTTTACTCCTAGCCAATGATGAAATTCCCTTTCCCCAAACTATGGAGGACTATTCCACATTCTTCCGTTCTATCAGTGGAAAAAAAGATGAATTCTTCTTTGGTATCTATGAAAAAGAGACTCAGCAATTAATTGGTTCCTGCGGTGTTTTCGCCGTTAACTGGCAAAACAGCACTTGCTCTGTAGGTATTTCAATTGGCCAGCAATGGCAAGGAAAGGGCTATGGCACGGATGCTATGAAAACACTTATTGAATTCATTTTCCAATACATGGCTATCCAAAAAATCAAGCTGCAAGTCTTTAGCTTTAATACGGCAGCTATTCGCTCCTATGAAAAATGCGGCTTTACTAAGGAAGGGCATTTACGAAAAGAAATATTCCGCTTCGGCACCTTCCATGACATATTAGTATTTGGTCTATTACGTTCTGAATGGACACAAATCAAATAGTAGCTGTTCCCCAAGGGAGATACATAAATCTTGTCTTCTTTGGGGTTCTCCTAGATTTAACGAATCGGCATAACACGTTGCCCCACAGACACATTGTTGTTTTGCCCAACTGCCTCAGTAATAGTCCTTTAAAAAAACCTTCACTGGTTGTCTGTCAGCCCTTTTGCCATACACGTTCTACCTCTACTAAAGTTAGCCCACGGAAAGATAATCGATACACATCAGGCATAGACAGCCTTTGCCAAAAATCATAACCATATTGGGCATCAAAGGATTGCATCATCAGCACCATAATATTGCCATGCGTACCAATAACTAAGCTGTCATGGGGGTGAGAAAGAATGATGGATTGTAAGCTCTGTATAGCACGCCTCATTGCCTGCTCATTAGATTCCCCACCTGCCCACGCAAAACTTGGTTCTTGCCAAACTCGTTGTATCGCTTCCTGAAAATCTTCCATCGTTCCATTGGCAAGCCGTCGTTCTTTTAGTGCATCCACTATTTTAATTGGCACATCATGATACTTAGCAATACCCTGTACTGTTTGAATGGCTCTTTTATAAGGGCTCGAATATATCGCATCGATTCGCTGATCGTTCAATAAGGCTGTTACTCGATCCACATCCCTAATCCCTTTTAAGGATAGCGGACGGTGATACTCATCCTCTGAATAATCGGCATGTGCATGTCTCACAAAATATAATTCGGTCATTCCTGTCACCTCTATTCATCATTTGCTGAATCAAGGTAAATGAATCTTCCAAATACGCTCTTGCAATTGTAATGTAAAGGCCTCTATATAGCGTTGGCTACCTACATAAATTTCCAGTTGGGCAATCTGCCTATCGCTTCAGGAATACTATTCGGTCATAAACCTATATAATACATGCGCTTTGAGCAAATCACCTTCAAGGGATTCATCATAGTACTGCTTTTTTTTGGAAATTTTTTTCGCTATATGTAATGGCATATAATGCATCCATACGGACTCCAGCACTCATTCCTATCATTAACAGCATTTCCTCTGATGAAAATGCCTGCTTTCCATCATTTTAAAAATGGAGGGTAGGCTTCTTTTTTGTTAAAGGAAATCTTCTACATAACTAAAATGAATGGAGGTTGACTGGATATACATAATGGATGGTTCCTGTAAAAGGCTCCTCCTACTAGTGAAATAGAAAAGAAACGACAGAAGCTAGCATTTTCAGCATGCACCTCCCCACCTCATTCCACCTTCTATTATTCCATTAATTTCAAAGATTCTCAATAATTCTCCACACACAATGAAATGTCCCCATTTCTAAACAACATCAAAGCTAATTTGATAAAATGTGACAAGATACGGATAACGCCATGAATTGTTAGAAAATTCAATATCAAATAACAACTTTTTTCATAGTATAAATGGTTTAAGCCCCATCTTTTTCACACTTAATTTTTTCTAAATAAAAACATGAAAATAACCCCAATAACTTCTTATTTAGGGTCATAATACTTAGCTAATATTTAATAAATGGTTTTTTATCAGAAACTATTTTACTATTAGGTAAAAATAGTTTGTTTTTTACTTTGCAGGATGAAGGTCCCTATCTGTGACTAAATTACGAATTTGATTTACGATACACAATATGACATTTTTTTTAATATAAGTGATATACAATGAAAAAGTTGAATCGAGGTCATAGGGAATTAATTTTATGAATAAGGATAAAAAATTAGGAGGAAAATATCTTGGTAAACTTATTACTTAAACAATTCTTGAAGGCGGAAATTGAGATCAAACGTAGAATTATGTATAAAAAAGCAAAGGATCTTGGTTTCACTCACCCGGCTGTAGTAGATTACAGTCAAGAATTGGACGTCCTACTAAATAGATATTTAAAACAAGCACAAGCTTCCTAATCATAACGAGGCATATAATAGAAGAAAGTATAGATATGGGTAAAGCCAGACCTACATTATTCTGGCTGGTTTTATCTTTGCATCATGCTAGCACAACCTCTCTTATGTATAGATCCAAAAAAAGTAGGCGATGTTTTGGATAAGAAGACATTTGGAGGTTGAATAATGCATGTATTCATCTTAACTTTTATGGTTGTTTCCAAAATATTATTGCCACCCCAACATTCAGTAGACCTTACGGCACCCACACTTTGCACACCAACTGAAATAAATACACTATATCAATATCCAAACAACCAATTTCAATCGTTTCGTGATGAGGACGAATTTTATCAGCAACTAAATCGTACAATTTACGAGGAATATCCCCATGCTTCATGGAATATTCGGCAAAAAATAGCCTATAGAGATATAGCGGAGGCGATGGAAAGCTTTTATTTAAAAACCAATAGTAAACAAGAAACAATAGACCTCTCTCAACATACTTTTGTTCATCCCAATCGACAAGTTTATTTTTTAGCATCTTTTCAGCACAATACCGATGAGACCTATCGAAAATTTCTAATCATCGACGCTGAAACACAAACCGTTTTACTTGGTCAATCCCAATTCCAAGAGAGGACCAAGGACCTTTAATTCATTGTATGCATCGCATCTAGATTCTAGTAGTCATTTCAAAAAAATAGAAATTATTTTTTAAAAGCTTGCTCTGAATAGTAAATCTATTCAAAGCAAGCTTTCTTTTATAAGCTCTTTTGTTTGATGGCTTCTGTTATTTCTTTCATTAATTGTGATACTGTATATTCAACAGAGGCTTGTTGTCCGTGTCTACGGACGGAGACGTTTTGATTGGCCGTCTCCCGATCACCGATAACAATGATATAGGGTATTTTATGCAATTGTGCCTCCCGAATCTTTTTACCGAGCTTTTCCTGACGATCGTCAATTTGCACCCTAATTTGCTCATGTTGCAGGGCTTTTACTACTTGTATGGCATAGTCTTGATGTGCATCCGCTACTGCAATGACTTGCACTTGTTGCGGTGCAAGCCAAATGGGGAACGCCCCTCCAAAGTGCTCAATGAGAATACCAAGGAAACGATCAATGGAACCAAACACCGCACGATGGATGACAATCGGTCGAACTTTTTCATTGTGTTCATTAATGTATGTTAAATCGAATTTCTCAGGTAGCTGGAAATCGAGTTGTACTGTGGCACACTGATGACTTCGTTGAATAGCATCTTTAATATGGATGTCGATTTTAGGTCCGTAAAAAGCGCCATCCCCCTCATTAATTGTATAGTCGATGCCTAAATTTAACAGAACATTTTCAAGCGCCTCTTCTGCCTGATCCCATAGCGCCAATTCTCCCATATAGTCATCTGGACGTGTCGATAATTCAACCGTGTATTGGAAACCAAATACGTCGTACACCTCATCAATTATGTTTAGTGCCAATGCAATTTCATCCTCAATTTGCTGAGGTGTAGCAAAGATATGTGCATCATCCTGACAAAATGACCTAACACGTAACAATCCATTCAGCGCTCCGCTAAATTCATGTCGATGCACTTGCCCGAATTCCGCCATTCGTATCGGTAAATCTCTGTAAGAATGTAGGTTATTTTTAAAGATTAGCATATGTCCTGGGCAGTTCATTGGCTTTAAGGCAAAGCTTTGATTATCCACCTGCGTAAAGTACATATTGTCTTTATAATGATCCCAATGACCTGACTGTTCCCATAAACGCTGATTCATCATTAGAGGTGTTCGTACTTCCTGGTAGTCATATTTTGCTTGTAAATTTCGTAAATAGGATTCCAGCTCATTACGTAAAATTTGACCGTTTGCTAAATAAAAGGGCATTCCCGGTGCTTCCTCTGAAAACATAAACAATGACAGCTCTTTGCCCAGTTTACGGTGATTTCGCTTTTCAGCTTCCTCTAAAAACACGAAGTATTTTTGCAGTTCCTCTTTTGTAGCAAAGGCAACCCCATAAATACGTTGTAGCATCTGATTGTTGCTATCGCCTCGCCAGTATGCACCCGAAACATGCATTAATTGGAAGTGTTGTAATTTCCCCGTAGATGGAACATGGGAACCTCGACATAAGTCATAAAATTCCCCCTGCTCATAAATTGTCACGGTTTCATCGGCGGGAATAGACTCCAACAGTTCCAGCTTTAACGCATCATGAGCAAATAGCTTCTTGGCTTCATTCCGTGAAACCTCTCGTCGCTTGATCTGCACATTTTCCCGCACAATTTGTTTCATCGTTTTCTCAATCTGTTGTAAATCACTCGGTGTCAGTGTATCCGCAATGTCAATATCATAATAAAAGCCGTTTTCAATCACGGGTCCTACCCCAAACCGTGCATGGGGGTATAGCCGTTTGACAGCCTGTGCTAACAAATGGGCCGTTGAATGACGAATAACCTCAATCCCTTCCTTAGAGCTTGCATCATACAATGTAATTTGAGCATCTTCCATAATCGGGCGCGTCAAATCAACGATGGTTCCATTAACACTCCCCGCGACTGCCTTTTTGCGAAGCTCAGGACGAATCGCTTGGGCAATTTCGGTAAGTGTCACGCCTTTTGTAAATGCTTGCTGTTGACCATCTGGAAATTGAATGTGAATAACTTGATTTGACATGTTCTCGACTCCTTTAATTTTTATCAATTTTGCTCTGGCGTCATAGAAGTCCTGTTTGTGCTCACACAATTCGAAATTCTATGGACCTACCCGAGACACGATCCTCATTCAGCTTTAGAATGGGAATCAAAATAAAAAAAACACATATCCGCCCCTGCATAGGGACGAGTATGTGTTCATTACCCGTGGTTCCACCCAAATTCCCACTAGTAAATAGACTAGTGGCTCATTGATTTTGCTGTAACGTTGCAAAAGACGGTGCAAGTTTCCAAGCACAGCTCCAAGGTAGTAAGAAGGGATCACAACATTAGGAAGCTTGCAGCGAATGCCTCCCTCTCTGAAAATGGTTAATCGATTCTCTTGTCCTCATCATTGCCCATTTCATTTTTGCATGAAATTGTTAATTACTATAACGAATACAGTTTTTTTTGTCAAACATAGAAATAAATAAATTATCCATTTGTTCTGGTCGATTATATACCATGGCACATCATGCACAATAAGCCTATGGCATAGGAAACATGCCTGTTAATCAATAGTGTATTATTATTAGTCATTAATGATTTTTTATTTCTAAAGTCTCACTTTCAGATTGCCATTGCATATGAATAATTGGCGTAGCATTCTGCTTAAAAAACCTCTCACTTTCTTTTTTCGTAAAGGAATAATACCCCTCTTTATTTAACTGCACATCCACTATATCTTGGGATTCCTTTTCCCCTTCAATGGTGATTTGTAATGGTCCTAAATCAGCCTTATCTTCAAGATAATATAAGCGTAATCCTTGATCAGAATTACTATGGTAGATCGCTTTCCAATGATCACTTTTGGCGATATAATGAACTTCCTTTTCAGGGCTCTGACAGGCTGTTAACAGAAGTACTAGAATCATTGGCATTATCCATTTTTTCATTTTATATTCCCCCTCACAATGCATGGTAACAGTCAATCCAGTTGGTTTTTTATCCTTGTACTCTGTAAAGATAAAGCTGAGTCCTTGTATGTCATTGACTAATGGAGGGTCACTACATATCTAATACTTTCTTACCCATCTGAGCTAATCGCTCCTGTGTGACAACATTCGTAGAGAGGGTCTAAAAATAGCCCTAAAAAATGGCGATTTAGTCTTTGACGAATAGCTTGATCGGAATCTTGCTACTAATCCCAGTCAATCAATAGCTGTATGAGCGAGCATAGAAAACTGTATAAATTCGGTCTCCCACTTCCTGGGATGTAAAACAGGATTATATTCACGAAATCCTACTGGTTCAACACGTAATTGATTGTATTTTTCTGATTTGATCATACTAAAAATCATCTCTAAATAAGTGTCATCGAAGCCCTATTTTTGCGCCGATTCCTTACATTTCGTTCACCTATATCCTTCTCCATCCTACAAGGCCCTCTTCTTTTTATACGTTATTCCCATCATATAGTTCCATAATCAGCCTAATTTTACTTTTTAGCACTAAAAAAAGCTACCCAAACTGGATAGCTTTTCTCAGGTTAATTAATGACAACATCATTGTTCCAGCTAGTGGAATCTGATAATTGATATGTAATCATATTGGCTGTGACGGCAAGGATAACACCAGCTCTAGATGATCTATGGGAAATTTCAGGATTTTCTAATACGAGAACTGCATACCCCTCACCTCGCCCTTGCTCATCGATTGCATTGGATGCATGAATCTCAAAGGTAGAGTAAGACTGATTTTTTGTTGCATAAAGTAGTCTCTCCTCACGATACATACCATTCTCCTTTAGATTATAGCTAACAGGCATCCATCCTTCAGACCACTCAACACTGCCTAGGATTTGACGTTTCCTACTAGCAAGTTTACCGATAGAATACGTAAAATATATTTTCATTATGGCTTGATCTAATTCATTTTTCCCTTCTGAGGTGGCTGTTACTTCAAGCATAATTTCATTCCTCGAAAACTTCTTCATAAACACTAAAGCCACAGTGATAACACAGATAAATAGTACTATACCCATTATGAGAATTGCCATTAGGTCCCTCCTAGTATCACGATTGCTGTTCCTATAATATTACCATGTTTTAGGAGGAGTAAGTGGTTTTCATCAAACAATCTTAGAAAATGACACACGCATAAGCGATAAGACAAAATTAGCGTTTAATCTATCTATTGGCCTCGGAGTTCCGCTGTTAGGGTAAAAGGTATTTGTAAATATTCATATTGAATCTTTACCTTCTCAATGTCGGCTGCTTTGACTTGAACAGCGTAATACTGTGGCTGCTTGCCAATTGCTTGTTGATCTATGTATGCACGAGGTAAAATCTTTACTTGCGTTAATTTATGAAATGACATATTTGTATTTCCCTCAAGCTTTGTTTCGACCTCAAATGGTTCAGACTTACTAATGATAAGCTCCGCGCTGTCAGGAAGTTTGTCACCGACAAGTAGTTGCTTAAGCTTAATTTCACGTAATCCTTTATTTTCTATCGCAATGACCTTTACCGCTTCGTCGCCCTGTTTACTTGTGTAACTCTGAATGACAAGTGGTGGATTACTCTTAAGATAAATAAGAAATGCTGCGCCAACCAAAAGCACACTTAGAAATAATGCAAATACTATTTTTTTCATACTTTCCCTCTCTTTCCACTTTTTCAGTATAACAAAAAACAACCGGACTTTTTACAAGTCCAGTTGTTTTTGTAGTCGTAGCTCATCTCGTATTGGAATGCCTTCATTGCCGATAAGTGGGATGGAGGATTTATAGGCTCTTGCTTTTTCCACCGCATTAGGTAATACTTCGATAAAGTAATATCCCCGTTTTTGATAGAATTTTAGCGCCGCTAGATTATCATTCGTTGTAATAAGCGTCATGCTTGTACAACCGTGATCCAAAGCTATCTGTTCTACTGCTTGGAGAAGCCCGGAACCGATACCTTTGCCTTCTACTAGACTATCGAGGGAAATGATTTCACAGTCTTGCTTACGAATCACGTAAGTAATCAGCCCTATCACCTCTTGACGGTCATTTACATAAGCAAAGCCCTCTAACTGGCTACAGTCATAAACCCCACTAGAAATGACCATTTCTGTAGTTCCCCAATGTTCCTTAAAAAAATGAAGTACATTTTGTTGTGGTAATTGTTGAATATCAATGATTGTCATGTCTGAACTCCTCGTTAAATGGAAATATGAAAAACCCCTGCAATGGCCTTTTGAATGCCCAAGAAAACCGCCCAGGAAAGTATACCTAAACCAATAGCGAAGACAATATGAATAGAGGATTTCATCGCCATGTAAATAACAAACAGCATGCACATCGTTGCTGGCAAACCAACAATAACACCAACTGTAAAACGCTGAATATGCTCACTCGATTCACTTTGCACCGTCAGCCAAATAATACTTAAAATGCTCACTAGAGGTAATGCCGCAATAATCCCGCCATAGGATGGAAATCTTCGAGCCACTTCTGTGACTACACCAATAATTGCTGCTGAGCTAAGAATTTTAAATAACGTGTACATTATTTCGCCACCTCACTTAAACGTCGGAATGCCTGTAGGATGGCTTGTTGTTCCTGTTCTGTTAGCTGATTAAGGGCATGCTTTAGCTTTTCTTCATCTAATTCTGAGTTTTTCTTCAGCACTTGTAAGCCCTCGACTGTCAAATGAAGAATTACCTTACGTTGATCGTCGCTCGCACGTTCTTTCGACACCCAGCCATGTCGCTCTAGTTTTTTCACATGCTCTGACGCTGTATTAGGAGAAATATTCAGTAACCCTGCAATATCGCGTACTGTTACCTCTTCTTCCTTTTGAATCATCTGTAAAATCCGCACGCTTTGGTGAGAAATCACATCTTCATGTGTTGTATGTAGATGATAAAAGATCGTAGTAAAATACTCATTTATATTTGTAATCATATTGGAACCCCTTCTATATATCGTCAAATACGATTATATCGTATTTGACGATATAATCAAAGTACTTCCTATAAAGTTTATATTTTCAGATAGTTTGCTAGAGCAAAAATGCCAGTGAAGTACGTACGCTTGCTGTCTATGCTGTGTTTGTCGATGTTCGCCTAACAAGCAAAAGGAGCTATCCTATGATAGCCCCTTTTGTATGAATTACCTTAGCCTATCTGTCATAGACTAACCATTGATGATTCTCACATAAACACCCTTCTCAAACTTTTTATTCGCCCAGGTGTTCACTTCTTTTACATAGTCTGATAAATCGCTCGCCTTATACAATTGCTGGTATTGATATACACTTGGATCAATCAAACGTACTTTTTGTCGACCATGAATATCATAGTTCTCTACATCCTCAATCACTTCTACCTTTTCATGAAGCTGTAGTAATAAACATTGAATATCTTCATCATTTGATGCTTTCAATTGCTCCCATACTGCTGCATCATCTTTTTGAAAATCGACCATGGATAGAATGCCTTTCGCTACTGCGAGCTGTAGGACATGTGCTAGCTTATTAGTTGCATAAATATTGATTGGTTCCATAAAAAAATCTATAACTTCTTGATAATACGTTTTTACAAACCATTCTGCACTATCGATCGTTTTCACACATAGCTTCCCCTGATATACAAATACATCCTGTAAAAATCGTTGGATATCTTTAAATGAGGCTTGTCCGTAGTGAAACATATCTCGTAATGTATAATCTACTCGATCTGCACATAGTTCTAGTGCTGGCTGCTCAAGCAAAGACCATTTCGTTAGATTACATAAAATTTTCTCCATATTATAACCGTATTTGCTAAGGATTCCTGGAATTGCAGAAGGCTGGATAACATCTAGCAATATCGTATCATGATAATCTTCTTCTGCATTTTCAAGGACCGCATCTACTACATGCGAAAAAGCAGTATGAGAAACATCATGCAATAACCCTGCAATTTGTTCCTCCAGCGAACCTCCAAATCGTCTAATCAGCAGCATAACACCTATTGAATGCTCGTATCTCGTAATGGCCCATTGACGATTCACCAAATAGCCAGCTCCAGCTTGATGAATTCCTTTTAATCGTTGAACAGGCGCTGACTGAATAAGTTCCTCTAGCACACCATCTATTTCGAATTCTCCATATAAAACGTCTTGAATGAGCATTTATCTCTCTACCTCTGTATAGTTCGATATGACAAAAACACCACCACAATGGGAGATTGGGTAAAATTGTAGCTGACAGCAATTCTCCAACCTAGTTTTTAACTCCTCATGAACAAAATAAAACTCATCATCATCCCAATAGCCTTTACTATCCTGACGGCACTGTTCTAGCTGCTCTCTTGTTTGAAAGGCAACATCGCCAATTAAAATTTTACCATCGGGTGTTAGTTGCTGTAATAATTGTGTAATATACGTAACCTTCTGCTCATCAGTAAAATGGTGTAGGGCATACGTACTAACAATTGCATCATATTGATAGTTCATCAATGTTGCAGGTAGACCCTTCGATAAATCCCATTCGATTAAGTTAGCCTGTGGCATTTTTGCCTGTGCAATAGCCATCATCTTCGAAGAAAAATCAAGACCATAGATCATGTGCCCATGGTCATAAAGCTTAGCTGTTAAAACACCTGTCCCAAAGCCAATATCTAATACAGTCGAAGCTGGGACTTGCATCACCTCATTAAAAATTTTATTTAAAATATCTTTATAGCCTGCAAATGGGTATTGCTGATTTTCCTCACTAAGTTGAACGGTTTGATCATAACCATCCGCCCATAGATCAAAACCTTGTTGATTTAATAGCATAGTGCCTCCTAAATTGAATAAATTCTCCAAGCATTGTTTCGTTGACGATTCATTTTCTGTGTCATCACAATTCCTCCTTTATAAACCAATTCATTCCATTATAGCAATCATTTATTTACCGAACAATTCAGAAAATAAATAATGCCATTTGCCATATGATAAGGGTCAATATTATTATAATTTAATGAAAACAGGAAAAGCCCAGACCATAAATTTTAATGGAAGGTCTGGGCTTTCTATTACATAAACTTTTAAAATTTATGATAAATCATAAGTTCTCTTAATAGTACCTGGTAATTTCGCTCCAATGGTAAATCCATTTAAAGTTACACCTAAAGTGTAAAATCCGTCTTTTTCAATCGTTGCAGAAGATGCACTTGGTGTGTTACTTATTGTTGATTTTCCTTTTCCTGATTGAGTCCATGTCCAAGCACTTACTCCATAAATATCAGCTACGATATTAGTTTTCTTCAATATTATTATACTTTTGTTGAGTTTCTCTAAGCCCCTGTTCTGCTGTGCATACTTCTTCCTGTATTACTGGCTCCTGCGCTTTAACACTCTGTGCGGATGTAAAACTTATACTGAAAATGACCCTACTGCTACTAATAATGGTACCATTCTCATTTTCCTTCTATTAACTTGAATTACACATATAAAAATAAGATTTATTGGAAAATACTCCAATTAATATTCCCAACAAAATACCATATTCCAATTTTTAAGTTATAATTATTAGGTGGTGAAACTATAAAAAGGAGGTGGCTAAATGCAAGTTACAAATAAAAAGGGGTATTTTGGATTAGCATTATCATGACCTTATTGTCCATTTTCTTTGTATCTTATGGTACCAATAAATTTGGAGCCCCTTTTCAATTTATAAGTTACATCGGTGAGAATGAGTTATCATCTGTATTTTCTTTATTTACCAAAAACGGTATTACTTCAATTCAATTTAATATACTTTATTTCTTTATAGATGTTACACTTATTTACTTTATTCTTTTTTATGGTAGAAACATAATTAGTTTATTAAAAATAAGCAAACAATCCTAAATTTCTCTTAAGAAGCTCTAGACTTCAAATCCAACGGGCTGTTATATAGATTATGAGCATAATATGTTAATGAAGTAAGTTTCAAAGGCAATTGGGTCATATATGTTTAAATACTTACCACCACTTCACTGGTCATTTGACTATTGAAAATCAAGCGTAACATTTGATAAAATTAAAAAATCAAGATAATTCACTTGTTAGACTAAAAATAAAAAACTTATATAAATCAAAATCCTTAAGGGAGGGATCGAAATGTCCGCATTCACTTGTAATGCATGCTCTAGAACGGCTTCTGAGGTCCAAGAGGTCTAAATGAAGTTATATCCATAACAGAAATTGAATGATCTCTTAGGCCAAATGCTTTTAAAATTAGCCTATACAACAGGAGAGATTTCAAATGGAAAAACAAACTATTCAGCCGTTCTTAACGGTCGCAAACTATCACTTACTGGAACAGCAATTAAGTAAAATTTTACATGCCCTTACCACAACGAAGGACAAAAGTGTCATTCTTGCAGTACGGGGGCTTGTCGAAACGGAAATTACTACCAAATTAGAGTTATCCACTGAGGAAACACAGCTTGTTGAACAACTTTTCACCGTCACAGATCGTGCGCAGGGCGATGCCTTGTTAGAGCAGTTAAAGGCCTATGTCATACCGTTTAAGCCAGTGACAGCTAGTACGCTCAAATCATTGTTTAAAAAGGAGAAAAAGCTGAAGCTACCTAATTTAGATGAACTTGATTTTCAACAAATTTGTTACCTAGCATGGGATGATGTTGGGACACATCGAAAATACGTTGTCCTCGAACAAGACGACAAACTACAAGGGATTAAAGGTATATTTTCCAACAATACTGTTCGCGGTATTTGCGCCATCTGTAATCGTCATTCAGATGTTGGCTTATTTACGACTTCCATTAAAGGGCAAGTAGTGGGTACATTTACTAACCATAGTAATTATATTTGTGCAGATAGCCAAACATGTAATGAGCATGTATCAGATATGAATAGAACGCGCGAATTTTTCCAACGAATAACCCATAAATAATTGAAACAAGGGCGGGAATGTTGTGTAGGCAACATTTCTGCCTTTTTAATGACTAGCGCAATTTGACTCTTTATTCCTCTCCCACATCCTGCCTGGAAAAACTTCAGAAATAATTTCAGACACAAAAAATCACCTCCTCTATAAAGGAACTATAGGAGGAAGGTGATTTAAATCAAACTCATATAAAATTATTATACTATAGGTCACATAAAGCTTTATTAAGTATCGACACTACGTTTAGCGTGACTCTTTTGGTGGCTGGCATACATCACATTTTCGTTGATGTTTATTTTTAAATTTAGTAAATGTTTTTTCAAAGTTACTTCCACATGCACATTTGAATAGTAACTTTTGAGAAAATCCGTGATATTCTGTCGTTAGCAACTTACTTTCCGAATTGTTCTCAACAAATTCTTTAATTTTACCAATCGTCCAACGTTTATTCATTTTCTTACACCTCCATACTGTCTCGTTCTGCGGAGGCTTTTCTTGGCATCCGTTCAAGGTCTTAATTAACTTAAGCTCCTCATTATAACATGAGCTGGCATACAAAAAATAGATGGAAGCTATCTTATTCAACGTTCGTATTGGTCTATATGTTCTTTTTTGGACTAGCTAAAATGATTGAAGCTAGATGTAGTGATGGAAGATAGCAAAAAGAATTAACGGATTCGAGCCTTACGGAATCCATCAAATATATTGATGGCTACAGATAAAATAAATATGATGATTCCCCCGCCTAACTACCCATATTTCAAATTGCTTCGTTGTTGTGGTAAATAATTTACTCATATGAGTTATAAACTCTTGGTTCATTACATTCGGATTACTTATGATCACAATATAGACAACGGTTGTTAAAAGTTCAAGAGCAGCATTCACGGAAATCGAACTATCCCCCTTCTACAAATAAACGATACAGCCTCTTGCCTCTAATTCATCTAACCAGCTTGGGATCTTTAATTCATGATTCCACCTTAAATCTAGTCGTTCTAAGCTTTCCATTGCCAATAATGACTCCGGTAATTCCTTTAAATCATTACTTCTTACATCTAATTCCAATAGATTTTTCAAATGACCTATCGATTCAGGTAACGTACTTAATTTATTATGTCTTACATTTAACCGTCTTAATGTTAAACATTTGTGTAAGGAATCAGGCATTTTCTGTAATTGATTGTCTTCTAAATCTAAAACCCGTAATAATGCTAGTTCTCCGATCTTTTCAGGCAATATAGTTATTTTATTTTTTTCAAATGTAATTCTCTTAAATTCGTTAATCTACTCAAACCTTCTGGCAACTCCGTTAATCGATTATTCATTATTCGCAGTTCTACCAGTTTATTTAAATTCCCTATTTCCTCTGGTAGTTCACTCAACAAATTATCACTTACGTTTAAATATCTTACTTTTGTTAGCTGGCCGATTTCTGGAGGAATCGATTGCAATTGATTATTATGAAAATACAAATAGTCCTCCATATTCACTAAATGACCAATTTCAGGAGGAATGAGATCAATATGATTATGCCCTGCATCTAACATTCTCAGATTCTTTAAGTTCGTGATTTCTGCTGGCAATTTGTTAATTTTATTGACTGAAATATTCAGTATTTCCATACTCGTCATATCAAATATTTCTGTAGGTATTTTTCTTAAGTCGTTATCAAAAAGATTTAATTCCTTTATTTCTTTTATTTGAGATTCCTCTACATCAGGTAGTTTTTTTAAATTCATCTGTGCTAAGTTAATTTTCATTTTCATCTTCATCTTCTCCATAATTTAATTTTGAAGCTAATGTAATGAGAGTTTTGGACGATAATAGGATATGTATGGTAAATACTAAAAAATTAGGAAGGTGGAAACATTTTATGATGACATCGAGAAATTCAGCAACTATGCAATATTTAATGACTCGCAGATCTTATAAATATGGTCTCACACAACAAAAACAAAACAACCAAAACAATAACGACATTAACCGTACTTCTAAAGAGAAAGAGAGAATCAATAATGTCAATAAAATTATTGAAGGCAGCAAAACCTCTAAACTCACAACAAAACAAATTGAAACACTTAAAAATGCGGCTAAGGATGGTTTGTTGGGCTCTAGTATAAATAAATTAGGTCCATTAGGGAAACATAATCTCCAAAATATATTATCAAAATCAACGTACATCTCCACACAAAAAGCTTATCGTAATTCCATCTAAGCACCATAACCATACAAACACCCTCTACTCTTTTAGAGGGTGTTTGTACACTGAGAAAAAACTTATATAAAGTGTTGGTAAATGGTGCCTTTACCATTATATGAATCTATTTCTGCATAAGCTCCGTTAATCAAAGTGATTTGTGGTGGCACATGACCACAGTCCATGTCATAGATAATAGGAATTTGTAGTTCTTTCGAAAGTTCTTGATACACATCTTCAATTGTGTAATTTCCAACCGATGTATTAGCAGCACTTCTACCAAACATCATACCTGAACAATTAGTAAACCATCCAGCTAATTTCATTTGTACAAGAGACCTGCGTAAATCAGTTGTGGATAATTCACAGTTTTCAAAGAACCATACAATAGATTCACCTTGTATATGCGTTTCTTGAAAGCTTTGAACATTACCGAATTTCGTTCCAATTAGATGTCTGATGGTATCGATACATCCACCAAGTAGCCGCCCTTGTATGTTCACCCTATGATCTGATGTAGTTTGCCATTTCGTTTTTTCGGTAAAATTAAAAACATAAGGCGTGGGGTTATCAAACTGCCATTCCTTTTGATATTGATTGGACGAATGCTGTAGTATGGATTCCCCCTTTTTTAAGGATAAAACTGACTGCCACATAGCGGTTGTATCATCAGAATACTCTCCTCTTAAATCTACTAAGTTCGTACCATGTGCGGTAGCGATACCAGTTGTTAAAGTCATTGCCAACAATAAAAGACTAACATCTGAGTACCCTAATATCCATTTAGTTTGAATATTGGAGAAGTCAATATATTCCAGTATTTCAATAAGAAGCTCCCCACCCCATGGTGGAATAATGATGTCGATCTCATCATTAGACATCATATTATTAAACTCTTCTGCTCGTTTTATAGCAGGGGCAGATTTTGCCTTATCCTGAGTCCAAGCAGTTTCTCCACAAACAACCTTATACCCTTTATTTTCCATACGCATACAGGCTGTTTTCAATAAATCATGAAGTTCAACGGGAACACCAGAGGAAGGTGCTGTCACTCCAATGGTGATGTCCTCTTTTAATAATGGATATTTCATCATATGCCCCCCTTTATTTTGTATCATTTTAACATAAGTGCGAGATTTTCAAAGAAAATTATAGAGATGTACAATCCTTTCATTTCAAATAACACTCATGTAATTCATATCTCCAAAGCCTTGTGCTGAATGTAGTTCACCTTTTAACATCAATATACTTACATCCAGCTATCAATACTCTGCGAACCAGCTATTCTTTATTTTTAATGCTAGCATGATATCCACAGACCAGTGCTTGCGTTTCATTATTATAAATGATGGATTGATTTCAACAGAAAGTGTGCCCGCAAGTGTATTCAAAAAAAGGTAGTATTATCTTCATTAGCGACACTTTCCAGTAAAGTTTTGATGGATACAATAGTAGTATGCCCACAACGTTCAACCTGTGAAGTAGGCGTTTGATTGTCAATTTACTTAATAAATGCTGTTTCTGAGTAACGAACTTTAGCAGCAAATTTCCACTAAACTCTTCGCTTAAATGCTTTTGAATCACTATGCTGGCTCTATTTTCCACCAAACTTTTTATCTATCAAAGCATCAACTATAACAGGTATATTTCCCTTTTTGAATGAATGTTGCCTTTATGTTAGCAATCATATCCCTATAAGATTAGGCTCCATGTACAGTCTTATTTCCTCGGTAATTTGTTTATCCGCCACTATTTCAACATCTAATGATGTATATTTCCCTTATGTATTAGGTTCCTTCCCTAGGAAATAAGAAAAAAATTTCCCGGGTAAGCGCAGAAATTGACATAATCGATTCATATTCCAGCACTAAGCGACCGATTTCAGCAATCTTCTATTTACTTAACATACATACGATCCTAGTCAACATACTATCATGACTAATTTTTTCAAAAAAAAGGGATTGATATTAGATGAATAGCATCTCTCCCATCTCTAGCTTTACATATTCTAGATGATAGAGGGGAGGGATTTATTATGGGTACCAACTATGGCAAACATGATAATTTATCATTCGCACTAATCATTGTCCTATTCATACTTTTAATGATTGTCGGCACAAGGCGCTAGTGATGTTCATTAATTTAACGTCTTATGTTGACAATAACAAAAAGTCTCCCAATTACCTTCCTTCTTCGAATTAAAATAACATGCTTATCTACTTCCATTACTACATTTACCATAAAAGGGTCGCCACTAAAAATGGACCCTTTTTTTAATGTTCATTGCTCACAGCTCAACTGTCTGGGAATTCAAATACCTATGACCTGATGTTTCTCTAAAAGGAACTCGCAATTACACTTATAGTATTAGGTCCATCCATCATTGAACTGCTTTGTTTTGTTTGTTTATTTATATACTCCCCAGATTTATGTCGCAAACTTATGAGGTGGCTCATCATTAGAGGATGCTTTAATAAATTTGAATGATTATTTTCACTCTATCTTCTTTCTAAATACTGTTAACCAATTGCTATAAAATGTTCATCTGGCGCATTCTCTTTACTAATTGTTCTCCATAAATGCGGATAGAACCGTTCAACTCCTCTTTCAGTATCACCACTTGCTAAGTTTAGGCAATGGAACGTATTAGTTTCTCTATTAAACGCAATTTCTCCATCCAACTCATCACTTTCGCGACTATACCTGTAAACAATTTGTTGTTCATCATCAATCATTTTTTTAAGTTTCCACCACATACTTACACCCCTTTTGCACTTTATCTTGCCTCTATTCTACATATAAATTAATTTATGAGGTCGCTTTCAATATACAATGGCTCCGTTTTTTAAATCAGCTAAATAATTTTAATAATTAATAGGACAGCCTTTTTGATTATTAATCGATGAAATCACTAATTAAAAGTAATTTTAAAGGCAGGAACGTTCTTAATACCTCGTTTCTGCCCTTTGTTTTAGTCATGTCTGTTTTTCTTCATTGCTTCAGCCACTGCAAAAGCATGTGGGTCGCCTTCTTTATATAGCTCTTTTATAATATTTTCGTAATCCGTATTATTTCGATTTTGACTTAATTTATAGGCAGCCTGAACCTCTTCTACTTTGATTTTAAATCCTTTTATTCCTTTTATTTCTTTTTGTAACATGATAGGAGAAAGCTTTTCCCACAAGACAGGATTCTCACGAAATTTTTCATATTTTTCAAGTAATTTTGTTAAGTCCTGTTCTAATTCCGTTCCATCTATCATACTTGCTTTTCCATAAATATGAACGGATTGATAATTCCATGTGGGGACATTTTCTTGCTCATACCATGACGAAGAAATATAAGCATGTGGACCATTAAATATAGTTAAAATTTGATCCGTATTCTCGAAAGCTTTCCATAAAGGATTGCCGTAGGCTAAGTGACCCGTGAGGTAATAGTCATCCTGATCTTGATTAAGCAGCAATGGGACATGAGATGCAATAGGTCTCCCCTTACTTATCGCTACAATTGTTGCAAATGAATTCATGTTAATAAATTCATTAATTTCTTTCATATCTGTTATTTTATAATATTTTGGAATAAACATATAAACCCCTCCTATTAAAAATCTTTGGACCATCCTACCATTGCCCTCTAGTCCCATTCCTATTAACATTTTCATAATAATTATCCATACTAATTAAATCACAACATCACAGTATAAAGACTTCACCATCACTTATGTTAGGTAGCTCTACTCTATAGTTCATTGACAAATTTCTCTTCAAATTTTATTTTACTAAAGGTAAGTTGCTTTGGGTATGCTCGTACCTAAGTTACCTAAAATAAAAGCCATTATTTCTTTTAACGAAGAAATAATGGCTTTCCTCTCCTTTATGTGTATGTAGCAAAGGTGGAGGCAATTTACTGTTTATAATGTATGTTCATTTAACTATCAAAAAACAATGTTTTCTTATAATCCAAGGCTATAACAATTGTGGCTAAAAAACGACCGATTCTCTTAATGCTGTCACCTCTAGCTGTCCTGTTAAAAAATTCAAAAGACATTAAAGAAGCGTTGGTTTGGAGAACATAACATATCCAAAAAGAAAGCATCCTCCTTAACCAAAATATTAGATTAATCCCTCTTCTAGCAAAAATTCTTTAAATAACTTACTAGATTTCTCATAGGTTAAATCCACTTCTTTGATTTCATATTCCCGAACCATATAGCCAAAGTGAGTATCAAACAAATCATAGTTATTTTTCATTGTCATATTATAAAATGTAGAATTGAAAAATAAACACCATTTATCCAAGTTTTCCACCTTTAAAAATATTCCTTCTAAATCAAAACCATTATCGTAAAATCCTACATGTAAATGTTGATTTTCCTCAAAGTTCATCATATATACCCCTTTATTTAAAATATAACATGATGCATCAACATACTTTACAACTATTTAAGGAAAGTTGTCATTGGGAGAGACATCTCAAAAAAAATAGTGATAAGAAAAGATATGAAGCTTTTATAAAAGCAATATACGGTGAATGATTGCGAGCTTGCATTAACTAAATCCTGTTACATGTTTTGAATACCCTGTGATCATTCTCTTTAAACGGTTTCAGCCCTATTCCCCTCTTCCTCAGTCCATTATGATTCCATACAAAAGAAAAAACACCCGACGTAAGCGAGCAAACTAGTCCCATTTGAAATGGATAGTTTGAACACTTTCATTCGAGTGTTTTAAATATCTCTATAAGATTTATAGAGATTATGAAAAATATTTCACGAAGTTTTGTATACTTAGACAGCTCTTCATGCTTCTGCTTGTAACGCCTCAATCGTTTGAGCTACTTGCTCTTCTGTTAAATGGTGACGCACGATGTAACGGTTGCGCGCATGCTTGGTACATTCGATTGTACAGCCACCTAAATGCTTTGCTTCATTTTCTTCAGAAGCAATGATTTGCTTGTTACATTCAGGGTTTGCACAGTTAATGTAACGTTCACAGGGTTCACCGTCATAATGATCACGACCAATAATCACATGCTCTACTTGATTAATGGGCACCGTTAAACGCTCATCAAATACATACATTTTTCCGTCCCATAATTGACCTTTTGCTACAGGGTCTTTTCCGTATGTTGCAACACCGCCATGTAATTGACCGACATTGCCAAAGCCTTCACGTTTCATCCAGCCTGAAAACTTCTCACAACGAATCCCACCCGTGCAATAGGTTAAAACATTTTTTCCCTCGAATAACTCGCGGTTTGCACGTACCCATTCCGGTGTATCACGGAAGTTTTCTACTTCTGGTCGAATCGCACCACGAAAATGGCCGACATCGTATTCATAGGTGTTACGCACATCTAATACTACTGTATTTTCATCTTGCATTTCAGCAAGGAATTGTTCTGGTGACAGGTAGCGCCCTGTTAATTCATGTGGGTTTACGTCTTCTTCTAAGCCTAAGTTTACTAACTCAGGTCGTGGGCGTACGTGCATCTTTTTGAATGCATGCCCGTCTGCCGCATCCATCTTGAAGACTATGCCTTCAAATAATGGATCAGCTTGCATGTTTGCCATGTATTGCTCTGTTTGCTCAATCGTACCTGACACAGTACCGTTAATGCCCTCATTGGCTACTAAAATACGACCTTTTAAACCAATTTCATTACACATGGCTAAGTGCGTTGCTGAAAATTCAGCAGGATCTTCAATCGTTGTGTAATGGTAATATAATAATACTTGATAATTCATTGTTTTCCACCTATCATTTCAATATTTGCAGGATATTCCTGATAGTGTCTTTTACGACCTATTAACCATAAAGGAAAATCACTTAAAATGCTATCGGTAATTAGACTGAAATGGGTATAACTATATTAATAAAGAATTTGCAAAGTGGACATTGGAATATTTTTACAAATAAATGTAATTCCACCATTAGGTCCGACTCCGTTTATTAAGATTATTCAACAATACACCTTAGTAAATTTCCCCACTCTTCAGGGCAAAATAAAAACACCCCGAAGGATGTTAAATACTTTGATTTCGTTTGAGTTGGTTTTCAATACCAGCACGATCAATTTGAATCCAATATTCTGCTATTTTTCCATTTTCAATTCTATAAACTGCGCTTGCTATTTCTATCACTGGAAGCTTCGTTGGCTCATATCCATCGACCTCGCCAACATGCGTCCCAACTTGTTTCCAGCGTACATATACTTTATGATCTTGTACAATAAATTCTTGGATCTCTAATGAAAAATTGCCATACGCTTCTACCATTTCTTTTACATGGTCAGCATAATCTTTTGGCGTTCTTTTAACCGTTAATTCTTCTTCTGAAATAACTTGGTGTGCCAGTACTTGGTCTGCCATTAATTCAGTTGCGTAATCTGGATTTTTGCCTGAACGTACTTCTTCAAAAAATTTCTTAACAATATGCTCTGGTGTCATGATAGTCCTCCGTTGCTATATATGATGAAGGGGGTATTAATATCTCCCATACTTCATAATAATGTAAGAGTCATTGAATTGGAATCTAATTCTACCATTTTCACTCTCATAGCCCCACCAAACGTTGCTCTCTTGCTTTTGGATGCAGGTTTCAAAGCAAAAGCAGTAGTACCTTGTCTATGTGCATAGGATATAATAAATCATAAAAAAGTTTGAATGAATACATATTCTATAAATAAAAATACTCCGATAAAAAGCCAACCATAAACTTTTTGCTCTCTTTGAAATTCTTTAATCCCTAAAATTAACATCAATAATCCTAAGAAGAATATCATTAAAAAATTCAACTGGTAATCGTCTGTGATAATTCCGTAAGTTGAGAGTGATACTACTATGATTGAAAAAATAATTTGTAATATAGTTAGCAAAATAATCATCACCTTTTAGTTATTGTATCTTTGATTATACAATACAACTAATAACATGGATATAATTCCCAAAAAACCTTTTGTTTTAATTTCTATACCTAATCTGTAAAACATCTGCTGGTTATGTATGTCTTGCCGCTAACACATTTATCGGGCGCAGTAAAATGGGAATATTTTCTCTGACAATCACTTTTATGTTAACATTTAGTCACGATTATCTTAGATAAATGAGAGGTGTTTTACATTCCAAAATGTACAATTAATAATGTAGATTTGTATTATGAAACAAAAGGACATGGAGAGCCATTAATTTTTACTCATGGTGCATCATGGGACCATCAGCAATGGGATAAACAAGTGGATTATTTTTCTAAATATTATCAAACCATCACCTGGGATGTTCGTGGTCATGGAGCTTCATCTCTTCCGAACGGGAAGGTAGATGCTGAAGATTTCACTAAAGATTTAATTGGTTTGATGCATCATCTAAAAATTAGACGGGCCCATTTATGTGGTTTATCAATGGGTGGACATATTTCTTTACAAGCCGCCATTCACTATCCAGATTACGTAAAATCACTTACATTAATAGGGACCCCCTTCACAAACAAATTTAATTGGTATGAAAAGATACTAATTCCTGTTAATCGATTTTCTAGCTTATTCATTCCAATGTCACTTCTAGCAAAAATACAGGCACATACACTATCAAAGTTTAACGAAGCAAATAAACACTATATTTATTCCACAGTTGCAGCAATGTCTTATAAAAATTGGATTCGAATTTGGAATGCCGTATCGAGAATGGAAAGTGGCCATGAATTAGGAAAAGTAAATTGTCCTACCTTATTATTACATGGTGACCACGATACGATGATTCAAAGACAACAAGAGTATCTACATATAAAGATTAAAAAGTCACAGTTAAAAATAATTAAAAATGCCCATCACGCAACTAATTTAGATAGACCTGATCAAGTTAATGAGTATATCCACCAACACCTGATCCACACATCAACGACTATTTAATGTTCTATAAGTGTTGCTTGGCAATAAAGTTTGAGCAAAAATACCTCGAAAACCCTTATTTTACGTTAAATAAGTAGAATCCCTTTTGAAAAAGATTTATCAAAAGGGATTTTCTTTAGCAGTTTGAAGTTAGGTTTTTATAAAAAAGTTTGATTATTTATTACCTGTGTTGCTCCACAATCGCGCACGATTGTTGAAGATGGTTTCACTTAAACCACCAGCAATTGTAATAATGGATTGAGAAGAATACAGATTTAGAAAGTCTCCATATACAGGTTTTTATTCATATAACACCCCTACAATGTTTTCTGCAAAATTTTGAAAAGTCTTATTGTAAACTCTCTTTATATACCTTTGTATAAAAAATGTATAAACAATATCCAATGAAAAAGCCAAGTAACGTTTGTTTTACAGCGTTTCTTGGCTTATGTGTCTACCCAAACTTTTATTTGGGAACGTTATTTCGTTATTGGATGTACAGATATACAGCTCAACTTCTTAACATTCATCTTGATAAATTTGAACTGTTTTAGGTTTTAAATTAACTATATTTTTAAATACTTTAAGATTTTCTATATGTCTAAAAAATTCATCTAAGCTTTCAAAATCCATTGACCATTCTGTAACTTGTAATTTTTTAAATTCATCAATAGCAGTAAATAATAGTTTGCAATGAAGCTGGCTCATTCCTAAATATTCATCATCTTCGTATTCAGTAAACTGGCGTACAAACGAAAAATGAAACATTTCTTTACGGTAAGTACCACATTCGAATAAAATTTCCTTTTCATCTTCTCCTACAATATCTTCCTCACAAAATTCTTTAAATGTTGTCCAAATAGACGCTACTGAATCTGTATCAACATTTATTTTTCCTTTCAAATAACCTTCTACTTCTTGAATCCTCACTATTAATCGCCCCTCTTGTTACTTGTTTAACCTTTATTAAGAATAAAGAGCCAAGTCTAAATAAGCAAATAAAGTTACCAAAGCGTCGTTTGGAAATATATCTTTAAAAATTGTTATTCAATAATATGACCCGTTTATTGAACAAAAAATCGTGCATATCAGCATAGGATTTTTAATCAACCTTTATTATGAACGATCAATCTTTTTTATAAAACTACACTATGCAGTAAGAATTATTTTTTGTAGATTTTTACTGCATCTTATGTTTCAATTCTTTACTTAGCCGACCTACGCAAATGCCTAATTTGCTCTAGCTCTCTCCCACGTCCCCTATAAACTTTGCATCCTCCGCATTACTTACTAGAATCATCAGACTCTGCGCATAATGGGAAAAGTCCGAAGCAACAATTGGAGCCAATCTAATGCGAGTAACCCCGTTGTACGACATAAGATGAGCCTATTATTCTTCCTATGTATAGACAGTTAAAAATCATTAAAAAGGAAAGAGACTCGCCATTTTTTGGCGAATCCCTACATTTTATCTTTCATTTGAGTATGATTTATAATCTTCTACATAGTTTATGGCACACATAATGGAGTAGTTAATTCAACGTAATTGCCATTTCCGCGTTCGGCGCACCAGCAAATACAACCGTTCCGTTTTTCGGCAGCTTTACTTTGTTATTGCCGCTCACAATTGTAAAGTTGACGCATTGTCCGGCCTCATCATACACGGCAAACGAACTCTTTGCTGGCAGCTCCACAGTCATTGTTTTCCCTGCTGCTGCTTGAGGGATCGTAAACCATTCCGCATGCCCATTTGCTTGCAGCTTAACTTTAGATGATTGGCCTGCATGCAGTGATTTCAAGTTGGATCCACTGACATATATTAATCCGGACATCTCCATATATTCATTACCGCCTTCTGTATAGAAACGAGATTCTGTTGTATCACGGCCTGCCATCACAGGGATCTGAAGCTGATGCGCGGCTGTATTTGGACCTGTAATTTTTCTGCCATTCCAATAGCCCTTTAGTTCTTCATCGCGAGTAATTTGTGTGGTAAGCATCATTGGTAAGAGATATTGAGCAGAACTAAATTTCTCGTTGACGAGATAGAACTTAACGCCTTCCCTCTTGGCCCATGCGGCAGCGGTTTCCTTCGATAACACATTGTCTTCTAATTTCTCGGCTAAATATTGAGTAACCGCTACTTGACCTAAACCTGGTAAAGTTATAAATGTGCTTTCCACCAAATATGTTCGGCCATTCTTCTCTGTGACGAAGTTGAACTTGGAGGTACCTGTTTCATTAATAAAGCTTCCATTCGCAGTATATACATATTTTTCTTCAGAAATAGCTGGTAAAAGTAGCTCTCCATTGTTCGTAATTTTTATTTTAAAATGACTGAAGCTATTGCCATAAAAACCTGCTTTCTTTACTATGTCTTGAGGCATCTTGGCCTTGACTGGCTTGCCAAAGGATTTGTTCGGCTTAATCTCCTTAATCGTGCCCTTCTCCTTAAGCGCAGCGAGCAATATTTCTGTCGCCATCATTTGATTTGTAGAGCTGCTACCGCCCGATGTCAATACAGCCACAGCCATCTTCTGTTCAGGAAGTACGACCAATGAAGCATGTTGCAGTCCTGTATCGCCACCTTTAGCTAAGCCCTTTATCCCGTACTCACTGAATGGATATAGCTTCACACTATCCCAGCCAAGACCATAGTTGATGATATTGGCACCATCCTCTGGCCACATTCCTTTTTTATATTCTTCTTGCTCCATCGCCTTGACTGCCTTATCAGAGAGAATTCCTTGTCCCTGTCCCATAAATATTTGTGCGAATCGTACCATATCTTCTGCTGTGGAAGAGATCCCTCCCGTACCAATCACATTCACCGATTCAGCAGGAAGTTGCCCATGGTACGTAGGAAAATAAAGTCCAGCTCGCTTATCGTTTTCCTCTTTGTCCTGCGGTGTTTTCGTATGATTTAGCTTTAAGGGTTTTGTAAACCGTTCATGTATAAATTCAGTAAAGCTCATACCGCTTACTTTTTCCACCATAATCTCAGCCAACGTAAAGCCGTTGTTGCAGTATACCGAGAATGCACCTGGGTCCGCCTTTAAGCTCTGGGTGGACAATTGTTGCAACAAGTTGTCATGGGCGTAGGTATCATTATCGTCAAATAAAAAACTATTACCATACCCAGTACCTTGCAAGCCGGATGAGTGGTTCAGCAGCATACGTGGCGTAATGCGTTTGTAACGCTCGTCTTTCATCTTGAAATCAGGAACATAGTGAACGACAGGAACATCTAAATCAACTTTTCCTTCATCGACCAATTTCATCACAGCCGCCGTTGCATACATTTTACTGACTGAACCAATTCCATATAGGGTATCTTTAGTCAACGGTTGTTTTCCTTTCATATCGTTCTTCCCAGTCTGACCCGACACAATAATATGACCATTATCAATTAGCGCATACTGTACACTTGTTGTCTCATAAGACTTAATGAGTAGATTAGCCTTCTCTGCCGCAATTTTTTGCAGAGCTTGGCTAGCAACTTCCTGGCTAACCAAAACCGTAGACTGATTGTTGCCAGAAGCCGCCAGAGCTCCTGTTGGTAGGCTAATCGTTAACGCTAATGTAGCAGCTAACACCCCAGATAATTTTTTCTTCATGAAAAATTCCCCTCCTTAGATAGGTGTGATTGATTTTAAGATTTTCATTTCCCAAAACCAAGAAACATTTCCTATAAATAGAATATCTTAGTTTTATAAGGCTCGTAAATACATTGATAGGCTTATACCATATCAGTCTTAAGACTTATATTTGACTAAATTAGCTTTGTTGGTCACCCTCTATTATGTATGACACTAAACTGTTCGAAAGTTCAGTTGTTCTCATTCCTTATGACGCCTACAAAAAAAAGACAAAAACAAAAAAGCCATCCATATTGAATGACTTGTTATAATAAAGTACCTATTCTCCTTTATATGAGAACAAATCTAAAGAGCATGTTTTGAAAATAATAATTGTCCAAAACATGCTTTTTAGTGGTACCGCCTTTTATTATAATCGCTCTAAATCCTGGTATTCTTTCATATAAGGGCCATCTTCTGCCACGTATGAATGATACAAAGCTTTTACTGCGAAATTTTTCTCTAATCCCATTTCAGATTTTAGCTTTTTTAGTTCATCATGCAACGCTCGATGTTCATTGATAAGCTTTAGCATAATTGTTTTATTATATTTCATTACATCCGTCCTTTTTTATAACTTAAATGATTACAACTTTAAAAATAGTTACATTCCGGGAAATCCCGTGCTATTCTACAGGCATCTGAAAAAGTTGTATCTGCCTCTTTAAGGCTTTTTCAATATACGTTTTAAATTTCACCTTGTCAATCTCGTGTAATTTGCTGGAGCTTTATCATACCATTGAAGTGGACCTGATATACCACCATAATATTTTTTTAACATACTAAAAAACGGATACTAATTCACCTTCTGTACAAACTAAACTCAGGAGGTGATTTTTAATGGCAAACAACAATCAAAACTTTAACTCAAAAATTCCAAACGCAACTCCCAACGCAATGAACGTTGAATTTGGAAATGAAACGGATGTTAATCAAATTAAACAGCAAATCCAACAAGCTGAGGCTAACAAAATACAAGCTTCTGGTTCAACGAACTCGATGAGCCAAGAATTTGGTATGGAGACGAATGTTAATCAAATTAAACAACAAATCCAACAAGCTGAAGCTAACAAAAACCAAGCTTCTGGTTCAACGAACTCGATGAGCCAAGAATTTGGTATGGAGACGGATGTTAATCAAATCAGACAGCAAATCCAACAAGCTGAAGCTAACAAAAAATTTGCTTCTGGCCGATTTGCAAATGAAAACAACTCAAAATAATACGCATCAACAACAGCCTGCAGCCTCTGCTGGCTGTTGTTTTTTTAACTTGCCATGGTAAGTTAAGTATTTAACACCAGTAACCATTTCTAAGCACAACACCTTCGCAATCAATAAATACTGTATGGTTCCTATATAGAAGTCCTACATCCTATAACTCAGAAAATTCAGCAGTCAAAGTATTACTAGGACAAGAAAATCTATTATCTTGTTTAGTCAAAAGGATAAGGCAACCTTAAGATATTTTCATCATCGTTTACTATTTCATTGGTGTTACCCGTATGTAAAAGCATTGGTTTAATTGGAGTAAATACCATCACCTATTCCCCCTCCTATACTACCGAAGTCTGTCGGTACTCTTCACTCGAAATTCTATTTCTTCAATTTAATTAACATTTTATTAAATAGGAAAGATAAAAAAGGATATTTATCGTACATTATTATTATGACGCATAATTTATTATTTAATACGAAAGAAGTGACAAAGAAGTTACTAGGTTAATGTTAAATAAAAAATGTTCTCGTAAATTGATAGTTAAAAAGGAGGAAACAAAATGCAAGAAAACCGTGTGAGGTTGAATGGAGGATTTAATAACGACGTTTTTTATATCAAAGACAAAGAAAAGATCGCTAGAATTTCTGAAAAGAACAAAACAAAGGAGATGGTTTTACAGGAAATAGCGTGGATGAATTTTTTATATGAAAAAGGTGTTCTTGTACCCAAGCCAATAACTCCTTTAGAATATGAGGAAGAACGGGTAAAAACATATTTTGAATTTATGAAGGGAGATCACATTGATGTTACAAATAAATCCCACTGGAATGAAAAAACGTTTAAAAAAATTGGTAAAATTTTGGGGAGAATGCATGCACTATCCAAAGATTTCAAATTACAAACGATAGAACGTCCTGAATGGAAAGTTGAAAACCCTGATGTATTTAATATTAGAGGCAAGTTAGAACCATGGATTAGCGAGAAATATAAAAAGCTGGGGCACAGTCTCACTTCATACACGATTACTCCTGATACTTTCGGGCTTATTCATAATGATTATCATCAAGGAAACTTCATTATTAATGAGGAAGGTAGTATAACTATCATTGATTTTGATGACTGCTCTTTTAATTGGTATGCTCAAGATATTGCAGTAGCTTTCTATCATGCTTATTGGCAACATAGCTCATACAATGACAGTACAAATTCTTTTTGTGAACTCTTTATGAGTAATTTTTTTGCAGGCTATAGAACAGAAAATATGCTTCATAAGGATATAATTATACAAATTCCTATTTTCTTAAAAATAAGAGAGATTTATTTATATCAATTATTTAAAGAAAAATGGAATACAGGTAATTTAGAAGAATGGCAAGGATATACTTTACAGAATTTAGAAGACAAAATCAGACATCAAGAACCATATGCCGGTATTAATGATTTTTCCATTTTTTTATAAGTTGTTTCAACATGTACATACTCCTATATCTACAGTTGCGGTTTAGTTGGAGATACTCCTCAGACGATTTATAAAGTTTATGCACATTCATTTTAAAAAGATAAGGTACATGCATTCTAATCTCATGGATGAAATCATCACTTATAAAAAATTTGGGATACATGCTTTTCCCTACCTCCATATTAGTTGAATAAGCAAATTGACTGCCTCATACAAAGGCAGTCACAATTGCTTATTTAAAACCCTCAAGCACAATTTTCCCAATGGTTTTTCCATTTTCTAGAATAGAGTGCGCCTTTCTCAAATTGTCTGCATTAATGGGATATAGAATTTTAGTTATTGTGGTTTTTAAAATATTACTATCCACTAGAATTGCTATTCTATTTAATAATTTATGTTGTTCATTCATATCTTCAGTCTGATACATAGATCGTGTAAACATAAACTCCCACACAAATGTTGCGCTTTTATTTTTAAGTAATGTCAAATTCATTGGCTCATCTGTTTCTACAATAGAACAAATTGTTCCTTGTGGAGCGATAGCCTCCGCCATATTGACCCAATATTCTTGTGTCGAATTCAAACATAGAATATAATCAACTGCTTCAAAACCTATTTTTTTTAGCTGTGGAATAAATTCCTCATAGTGATTGATCATAAAGTCTGCACCTAGTTCAGTAGCCCAAATGCGTGACTCTTGTCTAGAAGCTGTACCTATAACGGTTAATCCAGCCCATTTAGCTAGTTGGATTGCAATAGAACCTACCCCACCAGCTGCACCAATAATTAAAATTGTTTTATTTTTATTTTCGTTTGAAAAATGACTAACTTTCATTCTATCAAAAATGGCCTCATATGCAGTAATTGAAGTCAATGGTAATGCGGCAGATTCTGCAAAATTTAATGACTTTGGCTTATGACCTACAATTCTCTCATCGACAAGATGAAATTCGCTATTACAGCCTTGGCGAGTTATATCACCAGCATAATATACCTCATCACCAGGTTTAAACAATGTACATAGAGGACCAGCCTCGACGACAATGCCTGCCACATCCCACCCTAAAATTTTAGGAATTTCTTCATATTTTTCTTTCGGAGATCTAACTTTATAATCAACAGGGTTCACTGAAACAGCCTTTACTTGAATTAATAAGTCCCTATCCTTAGCTACCGGCTTTTCTATTTGTATATCTAATAAACTCTTTGCATCATCAACAGGTAAGTATTGATGTAGACCTACAGCTTTCATTTTTTCCATCATTAAAATTGCTCCTTTTCCATTCATTTTTTAATTCTTTATATCAGCTATAATAATACGATGATATATTTAATGTAAGTACGCACATTTTTGTTGGATAGTATCAATTTGTATACTAAATATTTTGGAGGTTATTTTATGACAGATAATAGTAATTTAACTTTATATACTGCTTGTCCGGATGCCTATGGATGTCCAGTTGAAGCAACACTCGCAGTAATTGGTGGTAAATGGAAAGGTGTGATTTTATATCACCTTATGTCAGGGACGAAGCGTTTCAATGAATTTAGACGTTTAATGCCCGATATTACTCAAAGAATGCTAACGTTACAACTTCGTGAATTAGAAAAGGATGGCATAATCCATAGAGAAATCTTTAAAGAAGTACCACCCAAAGTAGAATATTCATTAACTGAATTCGGTCGAACACTCGAACCAATAATCAAACTGATGAGAGATTGGGGGGAGCAGTATAATTTAAAAAAATAATATCTTCTTCGAGTAACAAAATATGTAAATATTAAAAATAGGATGCGGCCGTAAAATGAACAAGAGCCGTTAATGCTCTTAATTCATACCAAATTTAAATCAGTGACCATTTGTTTTATAAAAAGCACACTCATGTTGAGGGTGCTTTTTTCCGTTTAACCACCCTATTTTTCAGAATTATAATTATGAATTTTTAAGAAAGACTTCCTTTAATAGTAAATACACAATTAAGTATAATAAAGTTACTATGCCAATTTCATAAATTATTCTTATCATATCAAGCTCATAAATTGGATAATAATCATCAACTTGGAATTCCTGCGTGTGTAATTGCCATAAAGGAACATACCTTTTATCATAAAATTCAAGATGTGGCCCCCACTTTAATGACACAGGTACGTACAATATACCTATACAAAAAATTATACTGAAATAGCCAGAAAGCAAAATTTTCTTCAAGATACCAATCCCTTTCTTATATATGTAATTATTAGTTCCAACATCTTTAGCTTGTACCTCTCCATCGAAAGGTAGGTGGAACAAAAATCGGAAGTGAAGAATTAAAAAAATACCCATTACGGAGAATGACTTAGGGTCTTGCTGGTATAACGAAAATTACCCCTATAAAACCTTCTTTATAGATGGTCCTGATACCTTTAAATTATCAGAAACTGTTAGATAAATTACCAACATTTGATGGAACTTTTGGCGCCTCTAAAATCGGGTTCTATTTAAAGTTAGAATATTCTGTTAATTGAGTATGTATTTTTTACAACTCCACAAAGTTGCTGTAGGTACTGGTTCTACACCAATCACAACAAAAAATCCCACGGAAAAGCAGACTTCTTTTCCGTAGGATTCTTTTATCATTATTTGAATATCATGTTGTACTTATAGTAGTGATTACCCACTCTATTATTATAAAAAATGAACGAATGTGCTCCAAAGATGTCAAGGTCATAGAATAGTTAACGAAACTACTGGCGCTAACACTTTAATAAGCGGATACATTTTGCAACGGTTCCTGTCCAACTGGACGTTTCTATGGAAGATTAGAATGTGCTTTTTTTTTACATTAAAGATAAACGGCTAAAATCGATAAAATGTATCTTCACTATCTGCCATTGGAGGCCTAACGCTTCACTCTTTAACATATTCTAGAATAATGTTTTTTAGACAGAATTCGTCTTTATTCTACACAAACTGTATTGACTTTATATTTCCCTTATATAATACTATTTTTAAGTATGATAAATCTACCAAAGTTTTAGTATGTTATCCAGTAGTAAAGCCTCTATCCATTATATATCGATTAACTTTATTCCAGATTTTTGAGCTTGCTTGAATTCATTAGAGATTTTACATTTAACTATCAACGAAGAGGCTAAACCACTGAAACTTTGGTATAGGGGGAAAAAACATGAAGAGCATTAAAAAGCGGTTACTTTTTTTCACATTGGGATTACTATTAGTAGCCTCCATTGTTAATGCGGGCTTAGCTGTATGGATTGTTAATAAAAAGAGCCAAGAAGTACTAATAGAAAAGGCTCAAGAGCAAGTTTTTGAAATGGCTAAACAAGCCGAAACAATTTTAAATGCTGAAACAGATCCAATACCTGAACTACAAAAATTAGTTGATACAAAAGTACAACAGGACAATGTAACATACGCCATTATTATTGATAAAAATGTCAAAGCTGTTGCACATAGTGACTCAAATAAGTTAAATAAAGTCTATGAGGATGACTACACAATAGAAGGGGCCACTAAAGGGGTAAAACAATTTACAAGATGGTATGCCGAAGTTCAAGGTATATGGACGTATGATATTATGGAACCTATTTACCGTAATGGTGAGCTTTATGGTGTTATGGACATCGGAGTCCCTGAAAGTGGAATCAAATCCATTATTGAACCTGTTCTAATGTTTCAAATCATTATTGGCATCGCTAGTTTTTTAATTATTGGTAGCTTAATGTGGTGGATTATTGATCGTATCGTTAGAGCACTAAAAAGTTTAGAAAATACGCTACAGCAAACCGCAAATTTAGATTTCCATGAAAGTGTGGAATTAGTAAAGCTATCGAATCACAAAGATGAAATTGGACAAATGGCTCAAGGCATCACAGCCATGCGTTCCGCCCTTAGAGATATAACGGTTAATATTCAAAGTACAAGCAATGAGTTAGTAGAATCATCTACAACACTTTTACAGATTGCAGATGATACTGTACAAACAACGGATGAAATTGGTATAGCGATTAGCGAAATTGCTAAATCCACTGAGGAGCAGGCATACGATACCGAAAAAGGAGCCGAACAATTAGAACAGCTTTCAAGCAATATTGACCGTGTATTTGAGCATACTGAAAAAATTGCAACAATGACAGCTCAAATTGATGATTTAAGCAATCAAGGTGTAGATACGGTTCAGCAGCTTTCTATATGGTCGGAAAAAAATCGCGATTCATCACAGCAAGTTAGTACAATTGTTCAAGAAGTTGATAAAACATCTTCAGACATTTCGAGTATTGTTAATACAATTACAGAAATTGCTTCCCAAACAAATTTACTTGCTCTTAACGCTTCGATTGAATCTGCTCGTGTTGGCGAGGCTGGTAAAGGCTTTGCAGTTGTTGCTGATGAAATTCGGAAGCTATCTGAGCAAACATCTAACGCAACAGAAATTATTAAAAGTAAAATTACAGCCATTCAAGCAATTTCGAAAAGTGCTGTAACGGAAATCAAAACTAGCATTGAAATCGTTGAACAAAATGCAAAGGCAGCTACAGACACTAGCAATATTTTCAATACAATTAAAGAGGCTTTAGATCAAACAATTGAAGTTGCTCGTGATGTTCAGCAGCTTTCATCTGAAATGAATCAGAGCAAGGAGAAAATTATTAGCTCTATTCACAATATTTCTGGGTCGGCAGTGGAAACATCTGCTGGAACAGAGCAAGTCTCCGCATCTGCACAAGAACAATTAAAGAGTATCAACATCGTATCAGAAAAAGCTCGTGACCTGAATTTATTCGCGGAGCAACTAAGAAAAGAAATAGATAAATTTTCACTGTAAAACATTATTCAAATAAAGGTATTGTAGCTCGAATCATTGCGCAAGGCACATGTTGAAGTGTCTTGCCAATGTTCGGGCTTTATTTTTATGTCGCTCACTTACAGTAGGTTATGTATATTATGATTTCTAAAACTTTGTTCAATTTTGCTTTAAGTAGGCTAACAGTGCGATTGCCCATCCCCTACGGCAAAATATTAACTGACGTAATGAACAACCTAATAAACCCCAATTTTTAATTTTTTTCTTTTTTAATCGGTGCTGTCATGCCACTTAATTTATGGAAATGCACTATCAATAACATTCATTCGAAAAAGATGAGATACATGTATCTACCCTCATGGATAAAATCATCACCTTAAATTCATTTGAAAAATCTTATGAAATCAAATCATGATGATTTTGGGGTACAATTTGGGGTACATACTATTCCTTACCTCTCCCCTCAACCTTTCATGTTATATTTAATAACTTAATGCACTACAACAAACATTGATATATCAACGTTCCCCCACAAAAAAACACCCGTTTTGTAAACGAGTGTTTCGAATCTTTTATGACAACTGTTTTTTTCAAAATAACAATTAGGTTGCCCAATGCCATCTAACATAACCACCACCGACATCATTTTTTTGTTTGTTTTGGAATACTACATCAAATTTCTTTATTTCATAAAAACACCTCATATGAGATGTTTAGTTTCTTCAGTCTAATAAATCGTAAATCTATATTACTGCTCTAAAACCTCTTGGATAGATTGTTCTAAAATATCCATTGCCAGTTCTAATTCATGTTCCTTAATGATAAGTGGTGGAGTGAGAGTAAGCACATTTCCTTGGGATACTTTAAAACTTAATCCCTTTTCCATACATTTATACATAACTTGCTCTGCTTCAGATATAGCTTTTTCTTTCGAATTGCGATTTAATACTAATTCTACTCCGTATAAAAGACCGATTCCTCGAACATCACCTATAATTTCATAGTGCTCTTGCATCTTTTTAAGACGTATTCTCATATAATTTCCTAATTGATTAGCTTTATCAATTAATTTAAAATCCTCGATATAATTAAGAGTAGCCAATGCTGCTGCACAACCTAATGAACTTTTTTCATGAGTGTAATGACCGAGTGCAATATCTTGGGCAACATCAAGTTCTCCTTTTACAAGCATCGCTGCCATTGGAAATACGCCTCCACCCAATCCTTTTCCCAATAAAACAATATCTGGAATAACTCCAAAGTTTTCAAAAGTGAACATTTTACCTGTTCGCCCTAAAGCTGTTGGAATTTCATCAAAAATCAATAATATATTGTTCCTATCACAAATATTACGTAAACGTTGATAGTACTCTTTTGGTGGGATATGTACGTCTGTACAACGAACAGGCTCTAAAATAATTGCACCGATTTCATTTTCTCTTTCAAGTACATATTCTAGATAGTCAAGGGATTTAAATCTACCATTGACATCATCAAACAAACCACGATATGAATTGTAAGGAGCTATATGCAGACTCCCTGGCATTAGAGGGCCCATACCGTTACGGAAAAGTGCTTCTCCTCCAACTGAAATAGCGTCTAAAGATGCACCATGAAATGAATCCCACATAGATATAGTTTTAAATTTACCTGTTACCTTTCTAACAAGTTTTAAAGCCATTCCAACAGCTGAAGTTCCCCCAGGAGTCAACAGTACTTTATTTAAACTTTCTGGTGCAATATCAACTAATTTTTTTGCCAACTGGATCGCAACTTTATTTGTATAACGTCTTGGTGAGAATGGAAGAATATCCAACTGCTCTTTTACTGCTTGGATAACATATTCATTACCATAGCCTATTTGATGAACATTATTTCCATGAAAATCCATATACTTCCTTCCATCTATATCCTCTATGTAAATTCCATAGCTTTTTTCAATAATATTTAAACAAGGAGTAGAAAGAGATTGATGTAAATAATACTTAGAGTCATCGTTTAAAAACTCAAAAGATTCTTTGCTCAAATGTTTTTCTTGCCATAAAGAACGAGTTTTTGTTAAATTAATGTCCCCCTCTGTTCTTAACACTTCAATGTTTTCTTCCATTATTTCTTCTCCTCCATTATAGGTAATTAATTCTTTTACCTAAACAAAATAACATTTGTTTTTTAAATAGATATTAATATCTTGTAAATCTTTTCACCTAATCACATTTATACGTAGTTGTTGGTTGTGAATCAAGGGTGAGGAACTGCCCTATACTTACTTATCAGGGCAAAATAAAAAACCACTCAATGGAGTGGTTAAAAATTTTTAATATAAGATTTTGCCTAAATGAAATAAGCGTTAAATTTCTAAATTAAAATTGAAGCTTTTTTTCGTAAAATGACTATTTTTATCTTTTCCATAGTCAATTTTATATATTTGGTATAAAACAGCTTTTGCATCTATTATTTTATTGTGGTGAATCGATAAAATAAATATATTAGTAGAACTATATACCATAGGTACGTACTAACATGCCATTTAATACTTTTTATCTAGCTATAGCTAAATTTAACTCGAGTAATTATTATCCTATCATTTCCAGCAACGCCATTTCAAGGGGGGATTACTGCCAAATCCTTGGTGGTCATATTCCAATTATATGGCGCGCAATTCTTATCACGCCAATTATTTCGTCATTCACTGGCTTGAATTGGCGTTGTTTTATCCCTTCATAAGCCAAAAGATACATTTTTGCTAAATCCAAAGTAAAAACTTAAAATTATTTCTCCTACTTGCCCCTCTCCCTATTACATTCAGCATTAATAAATTAATGAACTAACACAAAATTTGATATATCAACGTTTTCCCACAAAAAAACACCCGTTTTGTAAACGAGTGTTTCGAATCTTTTATGACAACCACTTCGGTGGTGTGTTTTTTTCCCAATAAATATCGCCTAGGTTATAATGTGCCATGAAGTTGTCCTCGACACTGTGATAATGGAAGTTGTAATAATAGCCTTCCTGTGGTCTTTTTTCTGTACGTACATGGAAGCGGATTACATCAGCTCCTGTGTCGGTGTTGATCACGTTAAAAATTTTCTCACCATAATTACCACTTGGCTTTTCTGAGATGGTTAAAGATGCTAAAGCTTGCTCGTCCAAACTAGCGACAGTCATTGCAATCGCCTCCTCCATTTTTGGGAAGATGATGTTGTCGAATTCATGGCTAATTTTTGGACCAATTTTAGTACCAAACTTTATGTATGATTGCTCTCTCGCTGCATCCATAAGCAAGGCATTATAATCAATTTCTTCCTCTTGGATATGAACCTGCTCGTCCCTACTAAGATCAGGCTCAGCAGCTAGAGCCGTGCTTGTCCCTGATGCAGGACCAATAGATGCACGATTCGAAGGATTTTGATCAAATGCTTCCCATATTTCATGCGTTGGCGTAATTAAACCAAATGTTAAAAACGCAACCATTATGACAATACTTTTTTTAACCCACGTTTTCATTCAGTATCACCTACTCTTTATGTACAAATTGGTAATTCTCCTATTATTATATACGTTCTCGCCATTAAAAGGTTTCATATTTCTATAATTCATTGTACAATATTTATGAATAATGTGTCGTTTTTTAAAGGAGGTACAAAGCATGAGCATCGCAATGGGTATTGGTCTTTTATTAATGTTAGGTTATTTATCATCTTTATGTTTCACGGACTAATTTTTTTATTTTGTAATATGTACCCTACAAAGCCCTCAAAAGCCTGTTCTATGCAGCTTTTGAGGTTTTTCATTTTTATTTACAACGCATATTAACGCAAAATAATGCACACAGTTGGGGCTAATTTGGGGACTTTGTTGGGGCTTGTTGGGGCTAACATATTATTAATAATTCTTGGCGGCGTGTAAGCAAATATTAAATTTAGTAATAAGTATAAACCAATTTTTTCAAAAATTGAGTTAATACTATGATGAGAAATATAAAGAATAGGACTTAGCGTTTAGTCCCTTTCCGCTTTCAGTAAGGTGGGAAGCAGAGTGAGTAAAAAGATGTCACCCGAATTTTAATCCCCTATTTGAAGAAATGCAAGCCATCGATTTTATCATATACTTGGATACTCATCCCAATGATTATTATGCATCTCAGCAATTTGAAAAAATTATGATACTTATAGTTAATTTTGAGAAGAAATTTGGTTCTTTAATGAATTTTGGAAGAAGATATTCTGGCTATCCTTTCAAGTGAATTGATATCCCTTGGCCATAGCAGGTCTAAATATAAGTCAAGGAGGAATAATTTTTGTGGTATTATGAAAAGAAACTCCAATATTCGGTTAAGGTTAGTACATGTATCAAAAAAGAATAATATATAAGTGAAAAGTTAAGCTCCAGGAATAGTCGCAAAAAAATCAAGAAATTTATCCTACAGGTAAATTTAAAAGAAGATTCTTTAGGCTCTTTTTTACTGAAAAAGAAATAAAAGATAATTTGATAAAGATAAAAATTGATATACATATTTCTTCAAACGTTTCTACTATTGGCACTTAATTCAACTCTTTTTCAAATAAAATAATGTTATGGAAATTCACCCACATAATGTTTAACTTATAAAATCTTAACAATATAACGCTTTATTTCATATAAGTATTTTTTTCACTAAACTTCCAAGTTAATTTTCTTACTCAATATCCCAACAATAATATCCGTTTGGAACTGTTCCTAAACAATCTGGCCGTTTAGATAAAGAAATACGCATTCCCTAACTTAAGAAAATGAGCCCGTTTATGTAATAGCAGTTTACTTCTTTTTGTTTGCATGCCTTTTTGCAAATGCAGAAGGGGAAAATGAAATTTTGTATTTCCCTTCAAGTTCCTTCTTTACTTTTTCCGTTAGCTTTAATCTTGTTGATTATGTATTTCTTCAAGCTCAATCCCACTAGGGACTTCCATCATTAGCCTAATCAATCTACCCACATAATTTAATATCCATTTTGTTAATTCCGATTTCAGTTCCATAGAAATTGGAACATATGATATTTCAAAGTTATATAGGCATTTATTACACCATATTGCATCAGCCCCGATGTCTACTTCTACTCTTAAATCATATGTTAGGGATATTAAGTGAGAGCTCCTAGCTTTATTTCGCACTATACATTAGCTTACCCTGCCCTGGTACCAATAGGTACGACTATCCCTTTTGTATAATTCAGGACAACACTGGATGCAGGAGGATTAGGTAATTGTAGATTGATTATTTTATAAGAATAGGATTTCTCCCATTAATTAAGGAGAGACAGTTACAAAGAAAACCCTATATCAATTGCATAATATGAACTTCATATCCAATTGTTAGATAGCGTTTAACAATTGGATATACACTTCACTGTAAAAGATTTTTTAATTGTTAATTATCTAATTATTAACATTTGTCAGTATTGTCATATTTAAATATTTATTACACTTAAAGAAAGGAGTTTGTATCGCTATGACCCTACCTGGGCATACACCTGCCTCTTTACTCTATACGAATATGGAGGGTAATTCTTTTAATGTTTCAATATCAGCAATACAAAATTAGCGGTTAGTTGAAAAGGGTTTTGCTAACTCAATAATTAAGTAAAGGGGGATTTACAGTGGAAAGTGAACAAAATAATTCAATGACAGCAAAGGATTTGCAAAACGAGATACCTACTCCTAGCTCTACAGATAAGCCAGATGAACAGAGTGAGTTAATGACGACGAAGGGTTTGCAAGATGAGACGGCTACTACTGAAAGCTTTGCAGATAAGCTATATAAAGAGATTACTTCCGTTATTGGTGGCAGTAACGCAAATCAATTCTTCTGTATGAGTAATCCAGGAACGTTAATCGATGCCTCACAGTATGCCTATGACATTGAAAATAACGAACCAAAGCCTTCTTATGTTAGGGCCAATGAATCAAAGCTTGTCAATAAATTATTTGATGCTTGTCAGATGACTGCCTCTGATAATGGGCGTCATTTATCAACACAGTATAAAACAGCATTGGATATGCTAACACCTAAATTAAATAGTAAGCTTTTTGAGGCTAAAAACAAACTGCGAGAAATATTAATGACACCATATCCTTATAATTTTGGTGATGGTAAGAAGGATATACTCACGCTTGAACAAGTTTTCTTCCGATTGTATAGCGATTATGTAAAGGCTAAACAAGCATGGGCAGAAAAACAGTTACAAAAGAAAAATGAATTTGCAAGTAAATATCCAAAACCTACAGCTGAAGCGTATAAAAAACGCAATAATGAATTTTTGGATTGGTATGAAATAACGGCAGAGGCAGAGTAGCTTGGGGTGGAGGAGAAGCTTGGGAAAGTTTTGAGTGTTTTTTCGCCAGGCGATATGGATATTATTAATGGTATTTTAGATAGTGGTGTGGGGCGTGAGATTGCTGAGGCGCGTTCTGCGGTTGCCAATGTAGGGAAAATGAATCCTGAAGGTGCACATGTTTATCCTGTACAGCTTTACCCAGAAAATTGGTTTACTTTATTGAATACCTCCTTTACACCTGTTGACTTACTTGAAAGTCCAACAGCATTAGCACAGCAACTTGGTCTATTAGTAACCCAACGTAGTAATATAACCAATAATATTAACTCAATTTTAGCGATTATACCCAATGAAAAAGAAGTTAAAGAATTAAAAGACGCTTATGAAAAAAGCGATACAGTGTTTAAAGAGGCACTTAAGACGTTGTCGGATAAATATTTATATGCAACAGTAGATATGTTAAAAACGTTGGTTGATGTAAAAGTTTCTCAGGGAGTAGATAATGTAACAAAAGTCTCGCCTTCAACCGTTATGCGCATTTTTGGTATTAATGCTGAAGATGTACAAGACTTACTTAATAAATTTAAAGCTAAATTTGATGAGTGTTTTAGTGCACAAAATGATTTGATTGACAAGGCACAAATTGCAACAGAAGCTGCGATGAAGTATTTTGAAGCGAAAAATAACCTACAATTCAAATCCATGCTCGCCCCGTTACAGCAGCAACTTGAACATATAAATCAAGATATTGAGGCATTAAAAGAGAATATAAGAGTTGCAACTCTTTTACAAACTTCAAAGAGGGAAAGTGTGAAATTAGATAAAAATGACGTTGCACCAAATCATGTACCTGAGAATTTTACACAAATTATCCTCACATCCAGTTTAAAAGAAGCAGAGCAGGCTTCCAAATCCAATACTTCTGCCACTTCCTTTAACAATGGGGTATCCTTTTTCTTTGGAGGCTATTCCAGTAGTTCTAGTCATAAGGAAGCAATCACAAAAGAGTTTTCTAGTAATTCAGAGATGTCCATCCAAATCGGCATGTCCGTTGTAAAAGTACAAATTGGACGAGAGTGGTTTAACCCCGGGGTCTTTTTGCTGACAGAGGATATGTATAATACATCGAGCAAACCCATTGCACCTACGGAAGATTATCAGGGCTTTTCAGATAAACGTCTTAAGGAAATGAATGGATGTGTTTTTCCATGCTTCCCTACGTCATTTGTCATTGCGCGAGATGTTACAATTAAATTTACTACTGCAAGCTCTATTTCAGATTCATTTGCGCAAAGTGTTGAGGAGCATTCAACAAGAGGAGGAGGCTTTTTTATTTTCGGTGGCAGCCGGTCTACTTCCTCATCCTCAAAGCAGAGTAATTCCAGCGTACAATCCTCTGCTAACAGCGTAACGGTGCGCTTTACGAATCCACAAATCTTAGGCTATTATCTCGAAGCAACAGCGGCAGACAAAAGTGTCAACATTAACAATACTGAGACTAGTAGTAATACCGATTTCATCTCTATTTTAGAGTTTGTAACGAAATTTCAAAAAATGCTAGATGATTACAATCAAAAATATAATAAACAGACTTTAAACTTATAGGAGGAACGAGAATGTTTGTAAATATCCCGGCTACAGCAAAAGGTGCTAAGTTGCAATTAACAAATGAGCAAGAAGCGACATGCCGAGTAGTTTATCGTAAAACGAAGGATAAGAAAGGCGCTTATTTTACAGATTTGTGGAACCCAGATACGAGCTATACAGATGAATTTATAATTGCACCTTTAAGGTCAGTATATGATGGTTTAACAGATCCCTTAGATATCGGGACAAACTTTGCCAACGTGGAGGGAAGTTCTTCACCTAAACCCGACCCGAAACATTCAGTTAATTCTTGGATTGCTTTGATTCGAGAAGTTTTGTCTGATCCTGTGGAATCTTGTTGTGCGAAGCCTGATATTTACATTGGGGATTCACAGGATGAAATTGTACCTACACCAGAGGGCAAGAAAGACTTTACGTGTCATGGAATTTTGGTAGGTGGGCATGTGATTTTATATGCAAAAAATTCAAGTACAGTTGATGAAGGTGGTAATGTACATTTATTACCGATTTGTAACGCACATAATGTTTCTAGCTATAATCAACGTGGTACTGGCGGAGGCTACTATATGAAATTAGCTCGACAAATGAAAGCGGTAAAATTAAAAGAATATATGAAAATATCTGAATTAGTGGGGAGATAATGCACAAAAAGAGATTCAGCTGAAAAAAGAGCATGGAACAAAACTAATTGTTCAAACTAAAGCTAGATAATTTTTAAATTATCAAAGAAATATAAACATAAAATCCGAACTATTACAAAACTCTAAATTAAGATTTCGTAAAATAGTTCGGTTTTTTTATAGACTAAAGTCTTTTGCCTATAGTTCTCCTATGTAGTGTTACCTTATTTTTTCTAAGTATTAGATATTTGATTACATATCACTTAATTAAGTAAAGAGAGGGCGACATTTCAATGTGATTTCAATATGCTATTTTACAGTAAGTGGTGTTGTGCCTTAAAGGACTATTTACCCCTTATCTTCTTACATCACCATACAAATGATTTCTATATGCCCCCTATTTTTCAAGCGCATTAATCAAAAATAATATCCAATTTATAAAAAATATTGGAATAAGAAACGATTCCGCATTTCTCTACACAGGATATTTAATCAATCTTTATTTTAAGTAGAAATTTTAGTCAATAATAGTACTTAAAATACAAAACACAGTGGAGTGCCAGTACTTAATCGGATTCTTCAATTATGCGCTCAAACATATTTTCGGCAGCTCCTTCAAGTTTAGACCATACCTCTTTCAATGTTTCTCTCCATCGCGATTCCACTATTCATGAATCATTGTCCCGTCAATATGATGAATAAGGCGTTCAATCATATCCCCAGTTTCTCACAAAAACCATCTCCAGTAATTCCCCCTGCGCGATTCCAAAACTCTTCTATAACTTGTCCATTAGCTTTAGTCCATTTGTGTTTTAGAACACCAGCTGGATTCCAAGTACTTTTCCCAATTAATTTAAAAAATGTTTCATTTGTATATGAAAAGGTATTGGACCAAGTTTCTTTAATTAGTTCACCAACTTCATTTAATCTTTCTTGAATATAGTAACCTGTCTCGGTAAGCTGCATCTTATTCTCTGCATTCAAATTATTTATAAACTGATTTGCTGCATCCCCTGCGAATTTCATAAAATCCTCTCATCAATCAGAAAGGATAACTGTTAAACCTACAGGAGCTACTTTCTCTGTTAAACCACTTAAAACTTAAGTAGTCAAGACGAGGACTATTATTACAATTCATTTTGATTAATTATTTCATTAGATTGATCTTCTGGTTTCTTAACCCAATCGTTAAACTTATCTTCTTGATAAGCGAATCTCCACCAATAATTCCAGTCTTTTGATTCGATTAATTGCAAATGTTCACTAACTCTACCTGAATCTTTTTTATTCATCAACACTATCTTGAAAAACCTTTCTCCCTGAAAGGATTTTATTTACATTTATAGTTATTTTACTAATCGAATCTTTAGTTAATGGTATTTTTCCATTTTTTTCCATTTTTTTCCACATTTTTACGTTATCTCGATAGAGATATTCTGATAATCGGTAAATATCCACGTCTAAATTTAATCCCTCTTCATATGTTGTCTTTATTTCTTCTTTGACTTTCTTAGCTATGCCTTTTTCTAACTCATTTACATTTAAATTACCTTTAAAACCATTGAGTATAGCTTCAAAATCAATATCTATTTCAAATGTTACTTGATTTCCTTTTACAATTGGTAGTACTTCAAGGTTTAATTTTTCAATATCTACAGTAATGTAATTACTTTCGTTATCGCCTATATTAAAGGTAATATTTCCAAGGTTCTTATGACCTGTCATCCAGCGATTTCCACCAACAAGATTATTAGTTATAGCACCTTTAAATCCATCTTTTGAAATTACGCAGACACCATTTATGGCTGTTTCGGTTGAGGGATTCTCTTTTTCAGATACCCAATTTTTATTGATAGAAACCAATGATAAAGCTACCTCATGACTTGGTTCATTCAATCCTATCATTAATTTTCTTAAATTAACTGGTTTTGTAAATGCCTCTAATGTATTTGTGTTCAAGGGGGTGCTTAATTTTGAATTAACAAGTGGCTTATTTAATATAGGGGTAACTAGAAGAATTTCTTCAATAGAGTCCGATGTACAATGTACGTAAATTTGATATCTTGTCTCCCTAAATCTTGTGAAAGTGTCTAGTACCGAATTAGCAAGTTCACTTTTTAAAGCATCCTCAGATAATAGTAAATAAGTCATATGCCCCCAAAAAATTTCTTGGTCAACTGATCGATATAATTTATAAATAGCTTCCTCAATAGTTTTTCCTTTAGCATGTCCAATTTCAGATGGGGTGGCATCAGGACTGGTTTTTTCAGATTTCGCAACATTGGAGAAGTTAATGAACTGTAAGTAAATTACATACTGATTATCTATATAATCTACCCCGACTCCATTGACATAGTACATTTTCTGTGGTTCAGTAATATCCCAACAGCCTGTAAGTAGAAGAAGAGTAAAAGGGGAAATTAATAAAAATATTCTAATCATCGGCATTTTTCTCCTGATTTTTTTTAAATGTGTACAAGTAAATTATTAACATTAAAAAGATGTTCTATACAATTATAAGTAACTTAATGCTTGTATTATTCTTGGATAGTATAAACTCCTCTGAGATAGAACAAACTGATGAGAAGAAAAAGGATATGGAGTAAAGAAATGCCGATTACATGATTTTATTTAATGTTATTATCACTACCTTTTTAATCGGGTGTGTACGGTCTAGATAAAGTGGAGTTAACATTCTTAATAGGTCATGATATCGGACAAGAAGAAAAGTGTGACTGCACTAGAAAAGGACATTGAAAAGAAACTTATAAATGAAATACCTAGAATAATCGATCGTATTCAAGAGTTAGAGTCAGATATTGTGGGATTTTCAGGAAAATATAGAAGAACTGTGAGACATCCAAAACTAAGAAAAGTAGTATAAAAATATGAAAGTAAATGTAAATATTTCCTTTACTATTTTAAGAAATGGCTTAGTTTGAATAAGTATTCAAATACGATATAAGATATATTTTAAAAAAATCTAAGCATTCATTATTAAAAACGATTACAGACTATAAACCGAAAATGGGTGAACTCGTTTGTGCGCAAATAATAATTCAAAAATATTAAATCGCTACCATGTTATCATATTAGGGCAAAATATAATGATGGGCACAAGTATCCTTACTTTACCACAGAACCTTAGTTCAATGGGATATAGTCAGGCATTTATGCCACTTTTATTTGGGATTATTGCAAGTGTGAATTTATGGCAGATAATATGGCTTTGTTCAAAGTTCCCAAATGATAATTTATTTCGTATAAATGAAGTTTTGTTAGGAAAATCTTTTGGTAAAATAATTAACCTATTTTTTATTATTCAATTCATTGTTTTTAGTGCAGGAATAATAAGTGATTATATGCACCTTATACAAAGTTCAGCACTACAAGAGCAAACAATTACATTACCAGTTATTTGTTTTTTATTAATTCTTGTTTACATTGTTATTGGAGGTATAAAGTCTATTGCAAGATTTAGCATGTTTGCCTTCTTTTTATCAATAGCTTTATTCTATTTTTTACATTGGGCTATTGAAAAAGGGAGTGTAAGTCATTTTTTTCCATTATTTAATTTCAATACTAAAGAATTTCTTACTGCTTTTAAAGAAGGCTACCTTTCTATTCTAGGTTATGAATTAATCATGTTTTACTTTCCTTACATTATAAATCAGAAAAAAGCATTTCGCGATTCTTTGATTGGAATATGGATAAGTATATTCTTATTCTTTTTTACAACTGCTATAAGTATAATGTACTATTCAGAATGGCAATTGAAAAACGTAGAATTTTCCGTTTTAAATTTATTTAAAGCAGGGGAACTGTCTTTTGTAGAAAGAATCGATATTATTGGCATTACAATGTGGGTATTTCTAGTTTTATCAACGGTTGGTGCTTATGTATGGTGTGCAAAAAAAGGACTAGATTCACTTTTAGTAAAGCGAAATAAATATAAACTTATATTTATTTCAGTGTTTATTTTTTGCATTATAAAATTACCACTCTCAAAGGAAATTCAAACAAAACTTATTATGGCTAGTAACTATATGGGATATATTGTAGTTCTTTGGCCAGTCTTTTTAGGAATTATATATTTGTTACGAAGAAACCACATACCTCCTGGAAAGGAAGATAAAAGGCAACATTAGAAGTTAGGGAATGAGTCCGGTGCAATACCGAACTCATCAGGTCGCCTAATAAAATAACTGTGTCCAACTTTTTAGGGTCACTTCACGATGGTCGTCTTCTGTACATTTGCTACCCGATTAACCCAGGCACTACTGCATAGAATAGAATGTAGTTGGCATAGTCTCCGTTGAATGTTTAGGAGTGGACTCCTTGATTTAAGTCCGACTAACTTATAACGATGATCCAGAGGTGGTCGTCCTCATCGAAGAGAGACACTGTTGCCTCTCTGGCGATGGGCATAACTATGTTCAAGTCCAACGTCAAAGACGCACTTCTTATTAGAAATACGCCCGATTTTTGAAGTTCGTTATTGAACTACAGCCCCTGTTAGTTTAAGTACAATGCCACAAACATTAAACTCCACGAATAAATCTAACATTCTTATGTAGGATTTACACATCATTTAGAATTGCATTTAAAGTATAACGAGCATTTTCCCTTAATTTTTTATCAAGACTATTGTAAGTAATTAATGCCTTCCATAATGCCAACCTTTAGCACGGTCCCAGGTACCTTCATCTAAATTCATGCTTTTAATAAATATTTCTAGACTTTCTTTATCAAAAAAAGTCCATGCCATAGCTAAATCACAAGAAGGATCTCCTGTATCTAAGATTCCAAAATCAATAACACCTGCCAGATGTCCATTTTGAACCAATAAGTTTCCTGAAGCTATATCTCCATGTACCCATACTAGCTCTCTTTCCCATTTACTTGAGAGGGCTTGCTGCCAAATCAATTGACAATTTGCTATATTAATTTTCCCTTCAAGTTTAATTAAAGCTTTCTTTGTTTCAGAGTCATAGACACTTAAATCTCCACCCCTATAAAAATTATGGAGACCAGCGATTGGTCCATTTGAGGCATTAATTCTTTCAAATTCCAATAAAAATTTCGCTAACTCTTCAGCAAACAAAGATAAATTAACATTATTTTTATTAACTGTATCCCCTGACAACCATTTATTAACAGACCTCTCAAAAGGATATTCCTTAGTTGGATGCCCTTTTACCACAGGTTCAGTAATTGGAAGAGTTAAGTCCTTTGCTAATATGGGTAACCATTTTGCTTCTTTTTGTACTTGTGGTTCATATGCTTTTCCACTAGGCAATCTTACAGTCATTTTTTCACTCAAGTGAAATGTTCGATTATCATGCCCGCTCTTTTTGACTAGCTCAATTTTCAAATATTTCCATTGATAAAATTGTTCTGAAATTAAATTCTCGACTAACTCTACACTTATATTCATAAGTCCTCCAAACTAATTGTATTAGTTCCTTTTCCAAATTTTCACTATAGTTCACCCTTTCCTATTCTGCAAGTTAGCATAAGTACATTTTTTCACAAACTTTCATCATGATTAACATAAAATCCAATTTCTAATTTAGAAGTTTTTTTCAATGAATTGGCACTTTTCATGCTAAAAGAAGCTTTCCTTATTTCAAAGAAGTACACTTTAATGGAAAAATTAAAATATTTGGTGTTTATTCTTAAATCCGCTTATAACATATTGAACTAAACCAGCTAATATGGTGTCAATGTCTTTTTGTAAAATGGCACTTTTCTTTATGTTATACTGTTTTGGGAATACCAAATAACCCTCCAAGTGTATTGTGGAAGGCTTTTCACCTAATGGTCAATTTAATAAATTAAGAAAAGCTTCTTTCCTCTTTATCAATTGAAGAAGTTTAATAATACAAGTAACTAACGCAACTTTTATAGGCTTTCCTTCTGACCGTTTCTTGTCATAAAACTCTTTGAGTATGTTATTTCTAGAGCTTTTTATTCCACACAAAACAGCTAAATATAAACCGTGCCGTATCCTACTAGAACCACGTTTAGTAATCGGATTCGTTGTCGCTGTGAATTTTCCCGACGAATATATACTCGAATCGATTCCAGCGTAGGCCAACAATTGACTCAATTTCAAAAATAAACGTTGAGCGATTTTTTCACCGATTCCAGGGATTGATTGGATAATATTATATGGGTAATGAAATAGGATATCAATATACATATTCAGATTAAATAAGTGACTTTGATACATCACCTTCTGAAAAGGTCTTTAATTGGCTGAATCTATTAGTTTCCTTGCCTTTTCCCTTGTCGATGGACAGAACGACTCGGGCAATACTCGCGTAGAGATCATCCTAGTTAAATTCTAGAGCTTTTTCTGATGTTAGATATTCTCTTTCAATATCAACAAAGAGACTTTAGAAAAAAGATCTCAAAAAATTTTCTATATTCAGGGAAAATTGATCTAAAATAGTATGCAATTGTAGCTTAGCTTCCACATGCATATTCGTTATAATCTCCTGTTGTCTCGATAGATTGCGAAAGTTTAGAAGTTGAATCCATCTCATTCTATAAGTTCGAATTCCTCTTTGTAATAGAAAACACGTAACTGGTAGGCATAGAAGGCATCCGTCTTTACTTTTCTTAAACTTGACTTCTTTGCTTGATTAGAGAGTTAAATTTTCCTGAGCTAATTTTTTGCTATGTTCAAATAATAGGAAACAGATTTAAACGTTGATCGTTGGTAGGTCTGTCTTTCTAATTTTCACATAACTATAAATACCCAAATAAGGAATATTTACTATACATCTTCTTCAGTATACAATTTTATTTAATTCTCACTAAACATATCTCTGATTACCAGATAATTATACTAGTGAGCTAGACTGCAAGTGATAAGATTTGTTCATTGTAATTTTATATTTAAAGGCAGCAATAAATCTTCATCTGTATAAGTAGTGAGGTATTTTCTCTGCCATGTGCATCTTCGAACAAATAGCACCCTCACATTCAAAATTTCTAAGTACAATTTATTTGATTTTTTTAAGGGTTTGAAAAGAAGATCGATAGACTATGGCCACTTTTGACTTAATAATTTTTACTTTATTAACATTCCGATAGAATATAAGGGTACGTACATTATTTGATTGGGGCGATTAAATTGGGTGATTCACAAACCTCTGAGAATCTAACAAAAATGTTTAGACATCAGAAAACGATTATGTGTAAAATTTTCCTTAGAATTATTATGGTGTCATTAGGTGCGATTATAATGGCATTAAGCTTAGAATTATTTTTAGTACCCAACCACATTATGGATGGAGGCATTGTTGGTATTTCCATCATTACATCTCATTTATTAAATTTTCCTCTTGGTATTTTCAACTTCATTTTAAACTTACCTTTTATTTTCTTAGGCTATAAACAAATTGGGAAAACTTTCGCACTGTCTACTGGGCTAGGTATTACCGTACTCTCCTTAGCAACCCTTCTCTTACATAACATACATCCATTTACAGAAGACACATTATTGGCTACAGTTTTTGGAGGAATGATATTAGGTGTTGGTGTGGGAATTGTTATTCGTTATGGTGGTTCTTTAGATGGTACCGAAATACTAGCCATTCTTTTTAATAGAAAGACACCTTTTTCAGTGGGAGAAATTATTATGTTATTCAACGTCCTTATTTTCACAGTAGCAGGTTTTGTTTTTAATTGGGAGCAAACTATGTACTCCATCATTGCCTATTATATTGCTTATAAAATGATTGATATTGTTATTCAAGGGTTAGAAGAATCAAAATCCGTCTATATCATTAGTGAAGACATTGATGAAATTGGACAAGCGATTATGGATCGACTCGTGCGTGGCGTCACTTTCCTTCATGGAGAAGGAGCTTATACTGGAACCGATAAGAAGGTCATATTTACTGTTATTACTCGTTTAGAAGAATCCAAACTAAAATCGATTGTCGCTGAGATTGATGATAATGCTTTTTTAGCCATTGGTAATATCGCAGAGGTAAAGGGTGGGCGCTTCAAGAAGAGGGATATTCACTAAAAAATGGGCGTAACACAGCCCATTTCCATTTATATAATTGAGTTATGCTTCTCAAACATATACTAAAAAAAGAACTGTTTCTTTACTCCATATTTCTAGTTGTATAGACTAAAACCGTAAAAGCTTTTCTTATAACTAGAAAACTTCCTATCTACACCTAAAATCTTATTACTTGCATAATAATGGACAACTCTATGTAATGAGTCAACTTTTCTAATCCCATAGTTTGGTACATAGTTGTTAATTTTTCTTCATGGTTCACTCCATTTAAACTATATTTTTGTAGTGACTCGTTAGAACACAATGAATTTTGACAATTAATATCAAGAAAGTCACCTAAAATAGGCATGTGTGTAATTCTAAACAGTTCCTTAGTTTTAACTATCCGCCAATCAGGTACATTCTCACTGGGTAACTAAATAAGCCCCCCTACTTCCGGCCACGATATCTTCTTTTAAAACATGTTGAACATTTCTTTTTTATTGTAACAGATGAATCAGATTTAAAATACATAGTATAAACAAAACTAGAAGTGTAAACACTCTAAAAAGTAAAGTGTCGTTTCTCTTTAGATCGATTTATACTCAGATATTATTTAAAATTGGATGTGGTGATTATAAATAAAACTACAATAAAACTAATTTTTCTAATTTTTATTAGTATAATTTTGACTGGTTGCTGGAGTAAAAGAGAATTAAATGAATTGGCTATTGTAACTGCTGCAGGTATTGATAAAACTGATGAAGGATATGAAGTTTCTGTCCAAATAATAAATCCTAGTGAAATTGCCCCTGAAAATACAAGTGGCAAATCTCCTGTCATTACTTATCATGCAACAGGAGAGTCTGTATTCGAAGCTATTAGAAAACTGGATACTCTAACCCCCAGAAAAGCATATTTTGCTCATCTTAACATACTTGTCATTAGAGATAGTTTAGCGAGTAATGGGATAAATCAGTCAATTGATTTATTTGCTAGAGACCCTGAAACTAGAGATGATTTTAGTGTTATTGTTTCATCTTCTTCTCCTGCTAAAGAGGTAATAAGTGTATTAACCCCTTTAGAGAAAATACCTGCAAAAAAAATATTGAATTCCTTAAGAGCTTCCGAAAAAGCTTTGGGTACTACATTATCAGTTGACATAGATCAAATATTACAAAATTTTGGAAGAGCGGGATCGAGTTATATTTTACCAACCATTGAGATTATAGGAGAAAAAGATGTTGGTGTTGAAAATGAGAACGTAGAAAAAATATCTACTCCCACAATATTAAAGTATAGTGGGTTAGCTATTTTTAAACAGGATAAATTGATTGGTATACTTTCAGAAAAACAAAGTAAAACCTTTAATTATATTGATAATAATGTAAAAAGCACTCTTGAAATTATTTCTTGTCCTGATAAAATCGGAAGATTAACGACCGAAATTACAAGTTCTATTGCAAAGGTCACAGGTGAATTTAAAAACGGTAAACCAAAAATTAATATCCGACTTGATCTAACTCAAAATGTTGGGCAAGTAATAAAATGTAATATAGATCTATCTGATAATAAAACAATTGAATATATTAACACTAATACTGAAGAATCCGTTAAGATGCAAATTGAAGAAACTCTTGAAACAATACAACAATATTATCATACAGACATCTTTGGATTTGGGGATGTACTTCATCGTGAAGATCCCAAAGAATGGGGAGTAATTAAAGAAAACTGGTCAAACATGTTTACAGAGCTACCAGTTACGGTTGAAGTACACGTAATCACGCAAAGTGTTGGGGCCATTGATAAAAATAAAAACAAAGGAGAAGTGATAAAAGTGTATAAATAATGTTTATTACTTTAAAGGTTACATTAATACTTTCAGGATGTTGGGATGTTACAGAACCACAAAAAATGTACTATTTTCAAGGTGTTGGAGTAGATTATAAAGATAATCATTTTGAAGCACATATACAATTAGTAAATAATCCACAAATATCACCAACTGAAATCAGTACAGCAAACAGGCTTTGGAGTTCTTTCAAGAGACAGTTTTAAGGGTTTATTAAAGGAAAAACTGCCCGGGGCCTCATGTGGATGAATGATGAAACAAAGCAAGGACTATAATTAAAAATTTATGAAATAGTCGCTGTTGTTCAGGATTCAACATATAACTCTATCCTCTCGATAAGAACGTTCATTCGAATTATATTAGAACGGAAGTTTTCATTTTGACAAGAAAAAGTTTTTGGAAATAAAAAAAGCTCAGGCTCAAAATTGAGTGCCTGAGCTTTTTATTAATATTTGGTTTTCAAATGAACTACACCAGTATAGCAATAACCGTTTTCAAATTCATAATGGGAATAATATAGAACACCAGTGTAAACAGGTGGTTGATAAGGTGCAGGTGCCCAACCAATGTGAGTGTCATTTATAAATGGTCCCATATGTCGCGGCTTACAAGAAACAAGCTCTATTGATTTTACTGGATCAAACGAAAACTGTTTTATTTCTTTCATTGCTGAAGAATTAACTGACATAGTTGGTTTTGAAATATTAATTTCTTTTGCTGAAGAACTTAATACTCCTGTAAACATTAGAGCCCAACAAACAACTAAACCATTAATTATTTTTGATATTTTCATAAATTATGTACTCCTTTTTAATATCTTTTTCAAATAAATACTAATCGTATTTCGCTATAGCATACCCTCGAGTTACTATAATCCTATCATTCCCTATTATAGAAATTCAATCAAATTTTCACGCCAATATTTGGCGGTATTCAGCTACCTTTTTCACAAATCACGCCAAATATACCGCCATTATTTTGGCGTGTTATTATTTTTTATATAACTTAAGTAACATTTTTAGTGAAATTCACATTAAAACACTTGATATTTTATTTAAATCAGTTCATATACTAAGATAATAGTTTTCGCTAAATCGTCACTTTAGTATCATGTAATAAGGAATAAGCCCAGACTCAAATGAATGAGTACATGGGCTTTTTGTACAACTAATCATAATCATTTTCTTCTTCAATTTTACGTATTACACCTGTCTTTGCATTTACTTCTACTTCATAAATTTTATTGTAAGGAGTTAAAATGTAAATTTCATATACTAAAATACCGTTTTCCATATCCATATCGTAGTGTATGATTTGACCAGGTACTCTTTGCACAGCTATCTGCATTGCTTGTTGTGGAGAAATCCTCTGATTCGGCGTGGGCATTACCATAGACATACCTCCCTTTCTAACAAATCTGCTCTTATAATATGCTAATACTGCAACAAGGGTTCTTCTATTACTAATCACTACGTTGATTAATAATAATCTTCTATCCTCCAAAATCGCCACTTGTCATCGTATCTTGATCAAATTTATTAAGCCATGATTTATCAATTTTCTTTTTATCGTACTGTCTGAATTTTTAAATGATAAGTTGTAATTATTTAGATGGAGGAATTCTTCTCATATTATTTAATATTTGGTTCAAAATATCTTTTAATCTGATGCCTCGTCCTAGAAATATTAATTACGATCATAAAAAAATGAATTGGGTTACACTAACCTTTATAAAAATTAGTGTTAAGGTGAGTATAATGAAAACCAATAAAGTGTTAGATGTAAAAACCCGAATCAAACAGATACAAGTACAGTTCGGCAATAGTTCAGATGTAAAGGTACGGTACTTTAAAGGAAGGGATTCTGATGTTTATGGTGGTCTTATCTATTTAGAAGGAATTGTTGATACGTCTACCATCGAGGAATATATTGTAGATCCTCTTGTAAACAAACACATTAACGGTAATGCAAGTGAGCGTGAATTTATCATAACAATCATGGAGGAGATCATTGAATCAGCAAGTGTTGAAGTTATAGATACATCAAAATCGATAAGTAAAATAGTGGAAGGATGGACTGTGATTCTGTTCGGAAAAACAGAGCAAATGATAGCTGCAGATACAGCAAAATGGTAGGTGCGCGCTATATCAAATCCAAAAGTGCAGCGCACGGTTGAAGGTCCTAATATCGGTTTTACAGAAAGTAGGTCTGGTAATGTAGCATTGGTTCGAAAGCTGGTTATAAACCACAATTTATCTAAAGTAGATCACGACATTCTTAAGAACATAAAAACTAGGCTGTCCCAAATTTCCCTGGATTCAGTATTAGATTCTAACTATATATCCGAGTTTTTGACGAAAGAATTCAAGTCGTTTTTTCCTTTAATCATGAATACTGAGCGGCCTGACGTAGTAGCTGCTGATGTTTTAGAGGGAAAAATCTGCATCATCGTTGGCAGCCCTTACGCCCTTATCGCTCCTGCAGTGCTAAATCAATTTTTTCAGTCTGCTGAAGATTATTATCTATCCAGCAAGTCCATTGCATTGGTAAGATCACTCCGCATTATCTTTTTTTTGGTTGTCTTTATATGTTCCTGCCTTATATGTTGCTTTGGTCACCTTTCACGCAGGGTTTATTCCACCTAACTTGTTAGTTGGATTTGTTTCTCAAAGACAGGCAGTTCCCTTGCCAATGGTAATTGAAGTGTTGATTATCAATTTTATAATTGAAACGATTTATGAAGGCTCTAATCGACTTCCTCAAAGTGTTATCGTCATTTATTACATAGTTCACATTTGTTCCATGCTTTAAAATCAAATTTCTTTATAAGGCTTTCATGGACATATATGCAAGAACTTTGTATTTTATTACAATAACTAAATCTTAAATATTAGAAATTCATAATAGGGTATTTTCCCAACAATTAATGGAAGATATTAACGATTAATTTTATACTAAAAAACTGTTATTATCAAAAAGGAATTTCAAAAAATGGAGGATTAATAAATGAAAGACGATTTTAGAAAACAATTGCATGCCACCTTTTCAGTTTTAGATTCTATAGAAGGAGTTAATTCGGTAGAAAACATCATTAGTTTTTTAAATGATAAAATCATTTTCCCTGAAATAACAACTTTAATACTCAACTCCAAATTTGAGTTGATTTATTTATTTAATGAGCAAAAAGTGATGTTCCGAACTTTAAAAGAAGTTACAATTGATTCAATATATATCAATGAAATCAATTTAATAAATCAACATATTCATTTAATTGAACATAATTTAAATGGATTAATTAATGCAAGTATAACTAACAACTATTCTCTAACCCTTCTTGCTAACAAGTATAATGAAAAAATTCTGAATAGTTGATATTATATAGAAGCTTTATATTTAAACAAGCCTACCTTCAAAATGGAGATTGGCTTGTTTATCTTTTAGAAGCTCATCATTTGATTCATGATATTGTTTCTAACTCTAAAAATTGTTGTACTAAATAATCTCATATGTATGTCAATCGCACGCATACTATCCCCATCCAGCAATCTATGAAGGACTTCACTCTCCCTGTCATCAGTCACCACTGGAATACGCTTTTGCACCTCTGCAATCTTTTGTTCATATTCGGTAATACGATAACCTAGCGAATATACACGACGACCTCCTTGTACACTGGATCACTTGTACCCCCACTAGCCTTTGGTAATGTTGCCTCAATACGCGGTTTCCTATATATGATGCCTAACCTAAAGATCTTTTTGTTGCATAAGATAAAAAGAGCTCTCCTAACATCAATTTTCAAGAATCTAATTCTTGCCACATTAATGATGCTCTCCTAATAGTTTTTCTTATATTAATCAGTACTGAATTATTTAACCATACTATCCTTGCTTTAGCTAAAATAAGAAAAGGATGTGTAAGTTGGGTATTATGGGTGGAAATCCAAAAGACGAACCATTACTTACCTACGGTGAAGTATTTAGTGTTTGGTCGAGCTTGAAAATATGCTTTGTAAAGATGAAGTAAAAAATTAGAAAGGGTTCTAAATACTACAGTATTGCTTTACCTCCTGCTTCACCCGAACGAAATGTTGCGAGAAGATATTCCTCCTGGAGCAAAATTTAATGATCCTGAAAATTAGTGCTGACCTTGCTTTCTGGACTAGTTGCATGCAGACAAGGAATGAGAACTTCTACACGAGAAGATATTTGCACTAATATATGACCAATTCATACAGCAAAAATAGGTTCCAAACCACTTCGTCTTAATAAAAATAAAGGTTGGTTAGTTCCACCACCATTAAATGTAGATTATCTTGAAAAATAATCATTATTATCTGACAAACTTCTCCCCAGTATTAAACTGGGGTCTTTTATTTGTCATTAATGTATAAGTAAACTTAATTTGCACAGAAAAGAGGTGAGTGTTTCGCACGCACTTACTGTAGCGCTGGTTGACCGTCACGGCCTCTAATTACTAAAGGGCATTACCAGCTCATATTGAAATTTAAGATAGCACCCACCTGAAGGTCTCCAGAAACAGGTATAAATTGACGTATAACTTTACCCTGTTCCATAATACTTTCACGTAATAATGGACGATTATTTTCCAATTCTGCTTTTATATAATAAACAAACTGTGAATCTACTTTGTACCTCTGTAGTTTGAATACGTTCAGTATGCGAATCAGAATGAACAAGCTCCACCACTGATATACGTGTTAGTAAAATACAATTTAGGATACTAGATAAAATAAATAAAGTAACCAAGAAGATACAGCTAATAATGATTGATAGGCTATAAAAAGCGTTGTTTATTAGGAGTCCACTGAAATTTCATCATCTATTTAGAGAAAACGTTTTCAAAAAGAATTAACTTTATTTCGAATCACCAATTTTTTCTGTTTTAAAAATAAGGATTATTTTTTACATAAAAAATTTTAGTTAGGGTAAATTATGTTTTGGATCGATCCAGAATCATTAATAAACCAGAATTTTTTGACGATTTTATTTTGTTGAGAGAATTACACAATCAAGAAGATAAAAGGAGGAATAAAGATGGCCAGCGATGTAAGGTTTTTAAGGCTTCAATGCCTGGAAACTGAAGATAATGGAAGAGATGAGATATACATGCATTACAACGGCAGACATATGTTTCCACAAGGCGGGGACACTATCGACATCGAAACTGGACAGACGTTGGACCTGAACATAGTTATGCCCATCGCCGGAGAGGCAACAGTGTCTCTCTTCGATGAGGACGACATTGATGAGGACGACCACCTTGGGACCATCGTTATAAGTGAATCGGAATTGAATCAAGGAGTCCACTCTCAGACATTCAACGGAGACGATGCCAATTACATTTTGTTCTATGCAGTGGTGCCTGGGTTAATCGGATAGCAAATGCCAGAAGACCATCATCGTGAAGTGACCCCTACCCCTAAAAGTTAGACATGGTTATTTCATTAGGCTACTTGGATTAAATGAGTTCGGTATTGAACCGGACTCATTCCCTAACTTCTAATGCTGTTGCCTTATATCTTCTTTTCCATGAGGAATGTGGTTTTCATTGCTGCAGCTAAAACACGTGTGGCATAAAGTGTCGCCCCATCCGTTTTCGTAATCAAACAAGGTGGAAAATCTTCCATTTCCACAACATAATCACCATTAGATAAGGTAAGTAAGACTCTTTCATTTAGCTCCCCGATAACAATGTTCATTTTGTCATTATAAAACACTTCGTCAGCATAGGAATCAAGATAAATACCTAATAAATACGCACTGCATTAAATCCATGTTTGCCAATGCATTTCCAATAACTGTTGAACGTAAATGACCCATAGATAACGGTTTTGCAATATTCGGAGATGAATTGTCGACCACAACATTCTCTTATATACGCTGCTTCGAACAATATTGATCCTTTTCACTTAAAATTGCGTGCAACACACTTTCTGTCATCATCTGTTGATTGACGAAGATATTCGGATAAGGGAACTTTTTTTAATGTTTAGATATATTTTGGTTGTTTTGGGTGTAATTTTTTCCATAGTTGGATTATTTTATTTGTTCGAGATATGGTCGAAAAAAAGAATGGGGAACAAGTGAGAGTAGCGAAAGCAACTCTTTTTATTTTGGTGGCAATCGCTGGAGGGAGAAGGTGCAGCAACTGTTTTAATACTTTTATATCGCTTACTCGTAGGTTCTTCGTCAATCCCTCTCGAATTTTTGGGATTAGTACGGGGATACTAAACATGAAATATCCTAAGAAGGGAGAGGATTATATGGCTAAGGGTATAATTAAATACCCAACTGTTTTTGTATTTTTGCTTTACTATTCCCTGTTAATTCTTTTATACACGCCTCAAATAAAAGCGGAAACGAATATAGGGAAACAGAAGTTCGCGGAGTTTGAGAATGCAATCTACAACCAGCTTACATTTAGTGTAGAACCGTTGTATGAATTAGATATGCTCCAAGATGGCATGGATGATGAAGATTTATATGATATTGTAGTGTCTGTAGAAGAGAGGTTAATGAAAAGTGTTTTGTTTTTAGAAAGCTTGGAAGTTCCTCATGAGTTACCTAATGATATAAAAAGTTCACTCGAACAAATTAAGATTGATTTATCTATAGGATTCTCAGCTTTAGGTGAAAGCATGAATTATTTTACGCAATATCTGGAAAATAGTAACACGGAGTTCTACGATAAATATATAAAAAGTAGTAATAAAGGTTTTTTATACGTCGGTGGAGGGATAACGTATCTTACTACAATACGATTAAAGTTGGATCCTCCTCCTGAATGGAATATTCCCCCAAGAGAAGAACCCCCGAATGTATGGGAGGTAAACAAAGAATATTTCTACAAACTTGAAAGAGCGATACAAGTAAGTAAATAAAATTCGGAGCGAAAAGCATCTTTATGGGCTAACTTAAGTTAGCCTTTTTTAAAATTTTAGGAATCCAACAAAAAGGAAATCGATCGCGGCTGCAGTGTGTATAAATCCTGTATAAACATACTTTATATTATAAAATAGAGTAGCATCTGCTACTCTATTTTATTTGTTGTTGGAAGGAGAAAGTGGAACGTGACGGTTGTCAATCCGAAATTGCGGTACCGGACCGAAGGGAGGATAAGGAGCAAATTTAGATTGACTACCTCGTTGCACCCTAACTCTTTTAGCATTGAACAAACCACTGTTCATAAGCATCCACTACGTTTACTTCTTCGATCACCCCACTAACTAATTAAACTGCGATTTCAGAAGCAATCACTTGAGGTAATTTTTTAGTTTTTTTGCTAGTGTAAAGCACGGAAAACCTAACTCCATGAAATTAGGCTTTTCTAGTAATTTTTCTATTTCACTTGTTGGTAGTTCATCATTTAATGCAGTTGAAATTTTATGCTGAGATTGATTTAAAAAGCTCCCTTCTCTAAAGAGACGCGAGTCTAGATTCCCGTGGTGCCACTTTGAATTTTCAATATTATAATTTAACCCATATTACACAATTTAAAAATATGTGTCACAGATTGTATTTGCACCTTCTTATTGACAGAGAAAATCTATTTTTTCTCCCTAAGACATTGTGTCGGATGGTATTCCCATTAATTATTCCATTTCAATACGTCTATCATTCAAGAATGCTTTCAGATTATCTACCTTATAAAGTGTATACTCCTAAAATGAAAAAAGTTTTACAGCCAATCCATTGTATATTGTTAGTTATTCTTATCAGTTAGTTTTTAGCACACTTTGTTTTATTCCCTCAATTTTTACAGTGGTGGAACGTGAAGCTTGGATAAGTACCTTGCACAGTTTAGTACACATATTCCTTTTAGCATTATTTATTTCTAGAATAACTTCTTCATTAAATAATAGTTCACTCCTTGAATTAGAAACTGTCCAAAATAATAAAACACTGTACGTATTCATCATTTATATATATATCGTTTTATTTAATGTCATCAACGTTCTTCTCACTCAAATTTACGATTATTTGGGCAGAAGAAAGTTTTAACTCTGATTATCCCTATTTTATTACAGTTATTTTTCTTATATTATTATGCTTTTATGGTTTCCTAAAAGGGCTTAAGACCATAGCTATCAAGTCCTTGATTATTTGTTCACTATACATTTTTTGTTTGTTCTTCTCAATTTAGGAAACTCAATAAACAATGAATACGAATTATTATTACCAGTAAATACAAGTAATACTCCGTCCATTTATTGGGGAATATTATACATATGTATTGGTATTTTAGAAATGGGCTTTATTTTAATCGTTTTAAATGGTTATGTAAAAGAGCGACTGAAAAGGAAAGGTATACTCATATTTTCTATTCTGTTTGTCTTATTCGTTTTAATCTCTATTGTGACGGCTATATCTGAATTCGGCATTTATCTAACCCCAAAAATGCTCTTTCCTATAAACGAGCAATGGTCGATTTTTCACATCAATAAAAACTACAATCATATCATCATCAGATTTCGGAGGTTGAACCTTATAAAGAGATTCAGCTACGACATCAGGACTTGTTATCGCTTTATTCTTTTGAAATATTTCGTTACCTTCTTCAAAAGAAATAAAATCATTTAATGATTGAACAGATGAATCTTCTTCCCTTACTTTTCTTTCTGCTCCTTCGATGCATCATTTATCCAGCTAACCCAGATTAAAAGGGATTCACCAAATTTGGCGAATCCTCAAAAAGAAAATTATAATGTCACTTTGTAACCGTTACTTATACCACAAATCACCACCTTAAAATAAAAAAAGACTCACCAGATAGTCAGTCAAAATGTTGCATATCAAATATTTCCCCTAGAAAAAAATAGCTAAAATAAAGCTAATAATTCCTCCACTACTTATAGCCAGTAATGAAAATATCAAGTGTGGCACCCCATATAATGACCATAAACATAAAAAGACCAGGTAGTTCCTAAACACCCGGATAAGGCAGTAATTAGATAACCTAAAATCAAAAATATAGTTTTATTTTTTTGGTCTTGTTTTAGCTCCTAACATGTATAGTCAGTCTCCTTTCTTAACTTTTCGCCTTTCGATCTAGTCTTACAATTTCTTAATTCCTCACATCATACCCTGGAGACAACACGATTAACTAAAATCGAATTCAACTTTGAAATCTTTATTTAATATTAATTTAGCATCAAATTCCTTCCCTGATTTACCTACTAATTTTTTTATTTTGTAATATGTACCCTACAAAGCCCTCAAAAGCCTGTTCTATGCAGCTTTTGGGGTTTTTCATTTTTCTTTACAATGCAGATTAACGCAAAATAATGCACACAGTTGGGGCTAGTTTTGGGACTATCTTGGGGCTTGTTGGGACTAACATTATATTAATAATTCTTGGCGGCGTGTAAGCAAAATTTCAAATTTAGTAATAAGTATTAACCCCCTTTTAGAAAAATTTGAGTTAATCCGTTTAGTCCCTTCTCGCTTCCAGTAAGGAGAGAAGCAGAGTGAGTAAAAAGATGCCACCCGAATATTATCCCCTATTGCAAGAAATACAATCCTCCTTTAATTTTCGTAGATGTTGACTAACGGCTGGTTGTGACATTCCTAGCACATCCACAAAATCACATACACATACCTCCCCATTTTTCAAACATGTAAGTAATTTAATGCGATTCAAATCAACTACTGCTTTTAATTTTTTCTTAATTATTGTTTTTCAATTTTTCTGTTTTCCAATTTTGCTATTACCACATTTGTAGAGCTCCTACGAAGATAGCCCTTTATGCCTATTTGCAATACTAATCGAACATTATAAGTTGGGGGAATACAGGGTATTCTTTAATCCAATTTTTGTACCTGCAATGAAATATTTATAATATGTATCTCCTACATATGTAACACCCAGAATACTGCTTATAATCGACTTTATTAGTTTTTTTTAATACAAATTTTCATCTGCTAGCACACAAAAATTTATTAGGGAAGGATTAATTTATTTGCACTTAGCTAAACACGGTGTTGACATAGTAAGTGTCCTACCAATAACTGCAATTATAGCTATAGTTTATTTTTTGTACTATTTTAATACTTTTTCTCATACGCATCTTCTGAGATGGATTGGGGTATTAATCGTTTATTGGAAGCTTGTATATCTCATATATAGAAACATAGTTTTTTAAGTATTGTATTGGCATAGTATTTTCCAGCCTAGCAAAATGTCGGATATTTGCTCTTGATAAAGCAGCTAACTTTCCTTTATTTTCACTTCAATTTCTCCAACTTGAAGTGAATATGTTCCCTCATCTTTTTTACTTAGTAATGTAGTAGCCAACCCTCCCACCACCTATATTCAAGATTAGCTAATCTCTAATCCAAAATGAGGGGAGACACCCTACCAACACAGTAATTGTATTAAGAACTTATGCTACTTAAGTCAACGAGTTCTTTAACTTATTTCTATTATTAACCATATTGTATGTATGTTAAATCGCAAACTCGAATTATTAAAATTATCGCATTGATTACCTATATATCATCGATTTTTTTATCAGAAATACGACTATTTTAATTTCCATGTGTAACTCAAGGAGATGGCGTTTGTATTTGCACCTTCTTCGTTGTGACGGAGACATTCCCATATATTATTATCTATCCATCATTCAAGAATGCTTTCGGACCACTCACCCGATTAAGTGTATATATCAAAGCCTTAGTGGGTATACTTGTTAGGGAGGTATAAAATGAAAAAAGTTTTACAGCCAATCCATGTATATTGTTTGTTATTCTTATCAGTTAGTTTTTTAGCACACTTTGTTTTAATTCC
>NZ_JBNFXM010000014.1:0-104048 GCF_049943995.1 Lysinibacillus sp. VIII_CA | reverse complement strand
GGCAACAGAAGATCCAGTGAGACAGAAATAAGGCACTTCCTGTTCAAAATTGAACAAGAAGTGCCTTATTTTTATCTTAAAAAGGTTCGCTTTTATGAAAACATAGGTTTTTCAGTGCCCTCTTATGAAGGGAGCGACTTTTTTTATAAATAGAAGTATACACAAGCGTACATGGAAGCACAGCCAGCTAGCACAAAAAGATGCCATATTGCATGGTTATAAGGTAGAGAGCGCCAAGCATAAAAGATGGCACCAATCGTATAAAACAGCCCACCCGCTAGCAATAAAGCAAAGCCGTAAAAGCCTAAGTATAGATAAACGGGCTTAATAGCAAAAATGATTAACCAGCCCATGCCAATATAAAATATTAAAGATAGGACTTCAAAACGATTGATGAAGAAACATTTAAAAAGAACACCTAGGACAGCCAATGTCCAAATAATACATAACAAAGTCAAACCTAATGTGCCACCAACGGCAATTAATAAAAACGGCGTATACGTACCAGCAATTAAAATGTAAATGGACGAGTGGTCCAAAATAGCGAAAAAGTGTTTATATTTTTCTGGCATACTGTGTAGCAGTGTGGACATTAGGAACAGGATGATGACAGAGGTGCCAAAAATACTAAAAGTAGTAATATGTAGAGCATTTCCTGTTTGCACAGCTGTAACCAGTAAAACAACTAGTGCTGGAATACTTGCAAGAAAACCAATACCGTGTGTAATGGCATTCCACAGCTCTTCCTTCCAAGATTTATAGTCAAATGAATCAATCATTTACAACACTCCTTTCGTTCATGTATTTACTATACCCCAATAATTTATATATGAACATTTACATTTGTCATATATTTCATATCAAAAATGTCATAAGGCTGTCATATTCTTTTAGGGGCTTTGATAGACAAGAGTTAAAGGAAACGCTATAGTATCAAAGGTAGCGTTTACATTCTAAAGAAATCAAGGCTTAACCTAATGACAAATGTCATGTTTACATAATGATTCATTAGTCTATATAATAAATTTTAATGAAGTAAAAGGATGTGTCGAAGTGGGACGAATTCATATAGTAACGGACTCAACTTGTGATTTAACTAAAGAAGAAGTAGCACAGCATGGCATACATATCGTGCCATTAACAATTCAAATTGATGGTGAAACATATATAGATGGTGTGGATTTAGAGCCACAACCTTTTTTAGGCTTAATGAAAAATGCTAAAAATTTGCCGAAAAGTTCGCAGCCTGCACCAGGGAAATTTAAGGAATTATATGATGAGTTAGGCAAAGATGGCGATCAAATTATATCCATCCATATGACAGGTGGTATGAGTGGCACGGTGGAGTCAGCACGACAAGCAGCTCAAATGACAGACGCCGATGTGACTGTGATTGACTCACGCTTTATTGCAATTGGTCTAGCTATCCAGCTACGTGAGGCTATAAAAATGCGCGATGCTGGAGCAACGGTTGAGGACATCGTGGCCCGTCTGGATAAAGTACGTGCAAACACACATTTGTATGTGATTGTGGATACCCTTGAGAATCTAATTAAAGGCGGTCGAATTGGTAAAGGAAAGGGCTTTATCGGCTCATTGCTGAACATCAAAGTTATTGCCAACCTAGAGGGTGGCGTTTACAATCCTGTTTCCAAGGTTCGTAGCCATAAACAGGTTGTGAATTACTTATTTAAACAATTCCAAGCAGATACGGCTGGGAAAACAGTTAAAACGGTCGGTATTTCTCATGCAGATGGCCTCATCACAATGGGTAATCCATTAAAAGAGTTAATCGAAGGAACTGGTTTTGATAAAGTTGAGATTGCCTTTACATCCCCAATTATTTCGACACATACTGGACCAGGTGCAATCGGATTTATTTATTTTGCAGAATAATAGTGAGGAGCTACTACATAAGTAAATGTAGTGGCTTTTTTTCATTTTTTACCTTTTAGCTGGATGCTTGTTCGGCATTTGGAAAAGAGGAAATTTGACAACAACACAAAATTATGGAGAACAGAGGGTAAGTCACTTTTCATTAGGGTATGAACTATTCTATAATAGAAGGTACAGAAAGGGATGGAAGGTGGTCAAATGGACATTTGGCGATTTATGTTGTCATGTTTGATCGTCTTAGTACTAAGTGGTTGTGCAATATCAATCGATGAGCCGAATCCGCAAGCAGAGCCTGACGGCGAGCAAGCAGAAACGGAGCAAGATATGACGCAGGATGAGCAACAAACAGTAGAAGAGGAAAAAACCTCCAAGAATATGTTGACGCAAATTTTTGAACATTTTTTTGAGCCATCAGCAGAGGATTTATCGCAAATTGATGAAGAAAATGCAAAGCAACTGCATTACTTGGCACTGGGAGATTCATTAACAGATGGTGTCGGTGATGAGTATAGTCAAGACGGTTATGTAGGAAGATTAGCAGATTCATTGCTTACGTGGCCTTCGATTTCCGAGGTGGATGTTGATAATCGTGGCAAACGGGGCAGACGTAGTGATCAGCTACTAAAATTAGTGAAAAAAGGGCATTATGATGAAGAGTTGCAGCAAGCGCAGCTCATTTCTTTAACAATGGGTGGCAATGATGTCATGAAAGTGGTTAAACAGGATTTGTTTAATCTGAAGCGTGACGCATTCGATAAAGAATTGCGGACCTATAAGCAGCGCTATAGCAAAATCGTTGAAGGAATTCGTGCAAAAAATCCGACAGTGCCTATCCTACTCATTGGATTCTACAATCCATTTTCGATTGTGACCAATGAGGCGAATGAATTCGATACAATTATCACAGAATGGAATAATGTGATTGAGGAAGTAGCGAGCGAAGATTCCAATGCATGCTACGTATCGGTGGAGGATTTATTTGATTCAAATGAAGAGCTCGTCTATCATACAGATTTTTTCCACCCCAATGCAAAGGGATATGAAAAAATGACAGAACGTATACTAGCAGCAATGGAGCAGTGTGGTATGGAAGAAAAGATTAACAAGGCAATAGGCTTCGAGGAGTGACAAAATGAATAAATGGAAAGTCGCGTTTTTCGCCTTAGCAGGCACAGTGCTTTTTGCAATCCTCCTCGTCGTTTTTTTAGCAACTAGACCAGTAGATGGAGTCGATGTTGCGAAGAGTTCAGCAGGTGAAAGTGAAAGCAAAGGGAATGTACTCGTGGTGCAAACCACAACAAAGGAATTAGAATCGATTTCCAAAAAATATTTAAAGGATGCAGCAAAAGGCTCGCCTTTACCACTTGATTTTACAATCGGCGATGATATTCAATTACGAAGCACACTTACCGTGTTTTATACGGAAATCCCGATTTCCATGAATTTTGATCCAATTGTGGATGACAAGGGCAATATTATTTTAAAGCAGACGGGAATGAATGTCGGGCTATTAAACATTCCGCCGGAGACGACCATGAAAATTATGCGGGATTCGGTGGAATTCCCTTCTTGGATTACCGTGAACCCCAATAAAGCAGAAATCTATATTGATTTATCGCGAATTAACATAGCATCAGGATCACGTGTCCGTGCTAAAGAATTAGACTTACCAAATGACAAAATTTTATTAGAAATTATTGTTCCTGGTGAATAAGGAGTGAAATGAATGGCAAAGCAATATGCAACATTTGCAGGAGGCTGTTTTTGGTGTATGGTCAAGCCATTTGACGAAACACCTGGCATTGAGTCGGTGCTATCAGGCTATACAGGTGGACATGTTGTCAATCCAACCTATGAGCAAGTGTGCTCAGAAACTACCGGACATGTAGAAGCCGTGCAAATCGTATACGATGATGACCTTTATAGCTATGAGCAACTACTATCCATCTATTGGACCTTAATAGACCCGACAGATGCAGGAGGCCAATTTTACGATCGTGGCGAATCCTACACAACAGCCATTTACTATCATAATGAAGAACAACGTCAACTAGCAGAGCGTTCAAAGGCTGATTTAGAAGCCTCTGGAAAATTTGATAAACCGATCATGGTGAAAATCTTACCTGCTAGCACATTTTACCCGGCTGAGGACTATCACCAATATTATTATAAGAAAAATCCAATGCACTATGAACGCTATTCGGTTGGAAGTGGTCGCCGAGCGTTTCAAGAGCATCACTGGGGGAACAAACATGAATAAAGAACAACGTTTAAAAGAACTCACAGACATGCAATATTATGTGACACAGGAAAATGGGACAGAACCACCATTTCGTAATGAGTTTGATGAGCATTTTGAAGAGGGCATCTATGTAGATATTGTCTCTGGGAAACCACTATTCAGCTCATTGGATAAATACAACTCAGGCTGTGGCTGGCCAGCATTTACAAAGCCCATCCAAAAAGAAGAAGTAACTGAACACTTCGACACTTCCCACGGTATGCGTCGGGTAGAGGTACGCAGTAAAGAAGCAGACTCCCATCTAGGACATGTCTTCCCAGACGGCCCAAGTGAACTAGGAGGCTTACGCTACTGCATTAACTCAGCATCCCTACGTTTCGTAGCAAAAGAAGATTTAGAAAAAGAAGGCTACGGCCAATTCCTATCATTATTCAAATAAAATATCATCCTAGCAAGAGCGACCTTGCTAGGTTTTTTTGTGCATTAACTAAGTAGAGGATAGAATGTGTGAAGTGAGGATAGAACGAGCGGATAGCACCTCTGACCTTGGCTGATTCACACCTCGCCATATTGAAGCATCTCCTCCTCAAAAAATAAGAGGGAATCCTTTCATTGGAAGGATTCCCTCTTAAATTTACAATAACGTTTAGAAAAAACTTAAACTTTAAATGCTCCTACTAGATTTCGCAGGCTGTCAGCTTGTTGAGCAAGCTCAGTGGCAGCCGCGTTGATTTCCTGCATGGAAGCGGAGCCCTGTGTGGCAGCGGCGGCGGATGTTACGGTGTTAGCCGCGGACTGCTCAGCATAGGCATTGACGTGAATGAAGTCGCTCGCTACGGCATTGCTAAAGTCAAGTGTAGATGCAATTTTATCCACCATGGCTGCAATTATCGTTGTTGTTTCTTGTGTATGCGATAAAATGTTGGCCAAAGATTGATTGGTTTCATTGGTTACTTCTACGCCTCGAATGACCGTAGTGACTCCTTCATGGTTTTGAGCAATAATAGATGTAACTTCATCTTGAATAGATGTCACGATAGCAGTTACTTCCTTGGCAGCACTTTGGGATTGCTCAGCTAGTTTTCGAACTTCATCCGCTACCACGGCAAAACCTCGACCATGCTCGCCAGCTCGAGCCGCTTCAATCGCTGCATTTAAAGCTAGTAGATTTGTTTGCTCGGAAATGGCTGTAATGGTACCAATGATTGATGTAATGTCGGCAGATTTACGACCTAAAGCCTCGACCGTGGATGTTGTGGAAGCCATAGTTTCTTCGATTGATTGCATAACAAGCGAAGATTGCTCCACAGAAAGGCTTCCTTCATCGGCTGCTTGCTGCATGGCTATAGAGGCACGATGTACGGCACTGGCTTGTTCGTTCAATTGATGCATAGAGTGCTCTAAATCACTCATTTTTTGTTGTGCACTATTCATACTAGAAATGGTATTATCACTATCGCTTGCAATATCTGCAGTCGCATCCGCAATATCTTGAATGGTACGAGCATTTTCATCTGCTAGCGACATGAGCTCCTGACTACTGCTTGATACATGATCAGCCAGTTCACTTACACGTCGAATTAAATTGGAAATGGATTCAATCAACGTATTTGTGGAAGCAGCAATAATGGAAAATTCATCATGATTTCGCACTTTCACACGCCTAGTCAAATCGCCTCCTGCCTGAGCAATATCAAGGATGGAGTCATTAATCGCTTGTGTATTACGTTTCAAAGATTTAAAGAGCATAAAACCAAACATAACAATGGCTAAAAACCCTATAATAGATACGATAAAGAATGTAGTGATCGAAAGGTTTACTTGTTGATTAAGCTTGTCTAATTTAGCTTTATTCGATTCATCCATTACAATATTTATGGATTCAATATTATTATCAATATGGGTTTTCATTGTTTCCCCAGTAGCCCCCATCATAAGCTTACGGGCCTGCTCAAGACCAAGTTCATCACGCATAGTCATCACTTTTTTTGAATAATCCAAGTAATTTCTATAATACTGGTCAATGGCCTGTATATGACCAAGCTCAACTTCCCGATCCTGAAATTGTTCATTTAAAGCCGTTAATTTTTTATTAATAGTATCAATTTTCAAATGATATGAAGTAGAATAAATGCCATTACCTGTAATTAAGTAACTTTGTTCCAAATTCGTCAGCCTTGCAATCTCATACGCAAGTTGATTTACTGTTAACTGCTCTAAGACATTCTTCTTAGTGAAATCCTCCATCTCCTGCTGAAGCTTCTGTATATTGACATAAGACAATATACCCATTACACCATTAATTACAATAAGAAGTGCGAACATCATAAGCACTTTTCCTCTAATTAAATGGTAAAAACGTTGTCGTTTTACTCTATTAGGACGGGGATTGATCCCGTTTTTCTCTTGTATAGAAGCTTTCTTTCTCTTAAAAAAGCTAAAAGTGAAGAGAGTCGGGCGTTTTTTTGCTGCATCATGAATATTCTTAGTCTTTTTCATCGCATCACCTTCCTAATTTTTAGTAATCGATTTCCATTTTATCTTATTTTACTAGATATTTCTATTATTTTTTCTAAAAATTTAAATTTTTCTGATAGCTATAGCTGTGACAAAAGTCAGGATTGTCCAAGAAAATAGTGCTAAAACCTTGGATAGGTAATATATCTTAGTAGTGGAAATTATGACGAATAACGGTTTTTCTGATACACTATCGAAAAGTAAATGCAAGAAAAGGGGAAATTGTGTGATGAAAAAAAGTTTTTATTTATATGTCCTAACATTTCGGGGCGGCGACTGGTCAGACCCTAAGGTACGGTTTGCAGAGGAAATGTTTCATGAGCATAATTTTCCAAAGCAAAGCACAGACTTTAACGAACTATCCAACTACATTGAATCCTATGCTACAGAAAATTTAACAATTGAAGCTTTTGATCATTTGTGGGAATTATATGAGGGACAGGCATAATTGTACGAAAACTATAAATAATTTTTTAGTTGCTAGACGTCTAGCATTGCGTAAATGACAGAAACACAGTATTATTTATAGTGATAACTGACAGAAAAGAGGGATTGCAGTATGAGTGTTCATATTAATGCAAAAAAAGGTGAAATCGCTGACACAATTTTACTTCCAGGAGATCCACTTCGTGCAAAATACATCGCGGAAACATTTTTAGAGGATGTAACTTGCTACAACGAGGTACGTAATATGTTTGGTTATACGGGTACGTATAAAGGCAAACGTATTTCAGTACAAGGAACTGGTATGGGTGTGCCATCTATTTCAATCTATGCGACAGAATTAATGCAAGAATATGATGTTCAAAAATTAATCCGTGTAGGTACTTGTGGTGCAATTCAAAAAGATGTGAAAGTGCGTGACGTGATTTTAGCACAAGCAGCAACATCTGATACACGTATGAACCAAATCATTTGGGGTGGAGCTATCGACTTCGCACCAATCGCAGACTTTGACCTATTATTGAAAGCGTATAACGCAGGGAAAGATGCTGGACTTAACTTACAAGTAGGGAATATCTTCACAGCAGATTTATTCTACTCAGATGAGCATCAAAATGAAAAATTAGCACAATACGGTGTACTAGCTGTAGAAATGGAATCAGCAGCTCTTTACACATTAGCCGCTAAATTTGGCCGTAAAGCACTTTCTGTTCTAACAGTAAGTGACCACATCATTACAGGTGAAGTAACAACTTCAGAAGAACGTCAAACAACATTCAACGACATGATGGTTGTCGCATTAGAGGCAGCTATTCAAGACTAGTTGATATAACAGCGTTTTCAACATGTATGAAATACCTTAATAAAAGCAACCGACCAAAAAACGACCATTTTTGTAAAATGGAGTTAAAGTAGTCGGTTGCTTTTTCTTTATCTTTCATAGTTAAGTGACTATAGGTATTAATCGTTTCTTGAATGTTAACATGTCCAAGTTGCTCCTGAACATACTATCCGGATGTGCAGGGAAACCGTTTGTTTTTGTGAATAGTAGATTTATTGAATTGTTATCGTCATCTTCCAAAGGTGTCCAAGCTTCCCCTGATGCGAGTTGTAACTTCTGGTCCTTTGTATATTGTTTTATTTCTCTCATTAACTCGATAGGGACATTGACAAACGTATCTCTTTGTTTTTGTGTTACCTAAGAAAAAATTTTTTACTTCTTCATCATATTAATTACACAGGAAAAAAAGGTAACCATTCTTGAAAAGACAATGATATACTTTCTTCTCTTCTAGAATCAACAAGTGGTAGTAATGAAACTAGCGGTATTCGAATTGAATGCAGAGTATAAAAAAATCTGGAGGAGTTTATATATGACTATTAAATGGAATATAGAACAAATTATTTTCGATACTCTATATGAAGCTGACACATGGGCAGATTCCATAGCAAATGAAATATATGGAAGAATTTATAATGGATATGATACTCCAGATTACAAGATAGCATATTCTCTTGCTTTTAGATTAGCTTCAATAAAAGGATGTAGGATTTATACGGAATGTAGTATAGAAGATAGATATAAAGTATGGGTCATTTTTGAAAATGAATAGTAAAAAGGTGAAAGTTCTATTAGTTTAAAATTAGTATAGACTGACATTGACATAGTCAAGTAATTAATACTCAGTCACCAAAATAACAACCAGGAGCTCAATTGAATGTGAGTACCTGGTTATTTTTTGTTTAATATTTTTTTACTTCAAATGAAGCAATTTTATCATGTACAATATATTCTGTTACTTTTTATAAGGAGATATTGTTTCTTTAAAATCTGTGTTTTCTATTATAGCTGTAATAATTGCTTGCTCTTCAAACAGTTTTCATTGACTAAACCCTTTTGTCCTAGCCTCCTTTACATTACTCTTGAATAGTAGTTAAAATTCCATCTTCAAAATACAAATATTTATAATCATAATAAATCCATTGCTCACTTACACCATATGTAGTAGTTGTTTCATTAAAGGGGCAAGCATTTATCGCATTTTACCTTATGTCTAATAGAGGGCGTTCAGCACCTTTTTATAACTGGCTGAACGAGCGTGACCATAGAACACACAAAAATAAATAACAGACCAAAACCTAGAAAAATGGCTAGAATCACAAATGGATAGTTATCCAAAATAATCTTGTTCATTGTATTATAAAGATAATGGAATAGAAATAGGAAGAAAGGAATGGAGATTATATGTTCAAGGATATTCAAAAGTTGTTTGATGATTACAATTTATTTGCTAGACAAATTGCAAATGTAAGATTATCAAATTTGTCATTTCTTGTATATGAATTTAGAGATAATTATGAAATGCAAGTAGATATAATATTTGCAGAAAAAAGTCAATTTGATAATATTCAAGAGGCATTTTCTGCAATATTAAAAAAAGAATTGTTTGATGGAGAGGAGTGGGATATCCATGATGAACCAAATCCTTCTGATGAACAATGGCTAACCGCGCTAGAAAATTTCTGGATTAATAATTATTCCCCCCCCAAAAACATTTGTATTGAGTTAGTGAACCAAGGTGAGTTTCTATGTAGATTTCAAAATGAATTAGCATATCTTAATGTAACAGAACCAATTGTTAAAGAACTTTTAACTAAATTAAATCACATTGAAACTATTCAACTAATAAAAGGATATACATATGACTACATATTTGGACAGTCTGATAGTCATTATTTTGTGTTTGAATGGGGGATATATGATTAGTTTATTGACCATGTCTTGATGGTTTTTTGTTATTTATTTTTTATTAAATATTTGTGAATGGAAAGTGCACAGTGAACGTCCAATGCTTTTCTATAATTAGTTAAATTAACCTAATAGTCTTCCACAATCATTAGTGCATAGTGAACCATCTTTAGATAATTGGCTTGAAAATTAATGGAAATAGTTATCCAAATGAAAGTTGTATAGGGTATTATTAAACTTACTGAGTAGTTTAGTAAGTGTTTTGTAGAAAATGACATAGAAATGAGTCGAGAGGTAAGGTGTACCATGAACAAAATTACGTGCCCCTGTTGTGGCTATAGAACATTGGATAGTGATGGTAGCTATGATATATGCCCAATTTGTTTTTGGGAGGACGACCCTTTTCAAAAAGAAAATGAGTACGATTTAGGTGCTAACCATGTGCCCCTTGTTGAAGCACAAAAAAATTATATTAGGTATGGTGCTTGTGAGAAAAGGTTTGTTAAAAATGTTCGAAAGTCTAATGAACAAGATAAAAGAAATCCGAATTGGAAGGCATTTAAGGATGATTTATATGAGCTGGGATTAGTTTGTAGAAGGTTTAAAGAAGGGGTGTATAATATTGCAGATTTAGAACATAACTTATCTTTGATTGATAGTTCAAAAGAGATAAACAAAATTATAGAACAAGCTATGAATGATATAGAAATGATTAGGTTTTGCACTTCTGACTATAAGCAAAGAGACGAAGCGATAGAGGTTGTTGAAAAATTGTTAAAACGGTTGAATATTACGACGATAGAAACCTAAGATTAGATTTTAAATTAAAAGGGTTTCACGTAATAAACTATAAAATACCACACCATGATGGGTGGTTTTTCTTTTGTATTCATTTCGACGGTGTATTATTTGTAATGTAAGTAGATAAAAGGGCATAAAAGAATCTATTTTTAATAGTCTATATTTCTTATTCAGGGGATATATGGTAACTTTGGTATGTACATATTTTTAAATAAAAGGTGAGGTATGAAATGTTACATAAGAAATCATCGAACAATAATTTAATGATTAAAGCACTAGCAGCGAGTGTTATGACAGCTGCTATGGTTATTCCAGTTGCTACTGAAAATGTTCAAGCAGCACCAGTTACAAAAACAACGTTTAAAGATGTAGCTAAATCTCATTGGGCATATGAGTCCATTAAACAGGTCGCTGAAAAAGGGTTAGTAACAGGATATGAAGATGGTACATATAAGCCATCTGCTCAAGTTACACGTGCAGAGTTTGCAACATTCCTATCACGCGTATTCGATGGCAACAACCGTACACCATCTAAATTTTCAGATGTTGGAGCTTCACATTGGGCAAATGACGCTATTCAAGAAGGACTAGCAGTTGGATTCATTAAAGCTAGTGATTTCTCAAATAACAAATTTGAACCAAACAAAGCAATGACACGTGGCGAAATGTCTCGTTGGCTTGCGAATGGGTTAGCCCATGCAAATGCTGATTATGGCAAAGCGATTGAGGAAATGGCAAATTCAAGCCTTACAATTATTCCGATTCCAGAATTTTATGGTGGAGGGGTAAATAAGAAGGATCTACCGTATATCGGGGTAGCACTTGGTACTGGATTGCTTTCAGGTTATGAGGATTTCACATTCAAGCCAAATGGCAATACAACGCGTGCAGAGGTAGCAACTATCCTTATCCGCTTCATGGATGCAATGAAAAAAGCGCCATCTGATTTCACAGGGTTAAAAGAGCTTCGTGAAGTTGCTAGCACAGGAACTAACATTTTAACAATTTCTAACTTCAAGAAAACGAAATATACGGGATATGAAGGTGTTCTTGGAAAACCACATACTCATTTGAATAAAGGAGTAGCAACAATTGAACGAGCAATTGTAATAGATACTACTGGTTCCAAAGCAAAAGGAATCTATAAAGATATGTTCTTTAATGAATTTACGTCACATTATAATGGTTTAAATAGAAATTTTTATACAGTTATTTACGAATACACTTTAACCCCAAGTCGAGATGTTAGTTTAAATGGAATTGCCGATGGTTCTTTAGAAGGCTATGCGTCATCATTTCGTGTTGATGAAAGTAAAAGCGAACAATTTAATATTTCAACACCTAAAAATGTATATGAAAATGTTTTTAAAAAGGGTGAGAATTATCGATATTGGGCAAAAGGTAGTTTCTTAAATCGACCAGGACATTCAATAACGGGGCGAGCAGACGATAATAGTTTTTACTACTATGAAATACCCAAATAGAAATGACAATTTAAGATATTTACAGAGACTAATTAAATAACAACAAAGACCACTACGTTATGGGTGGTCTTTAAGTTTTTTTAACCGAAATAAGGCGACTTTTTGCGACCAAAAAGCGACTAACATCTTATATTTGGTTAACTTAATAAAAAAGTAAACAATTTAAGTTGCATTTTAAATAGTGTAGAATGTTGTTAAATCAACATTCATGAAGTATCTTGTTCTTTAAAAAAGTACAAGTAATTCAACGACATGATGGTTGTCGCATTAGAGGCAGCTATTCAAGACTAGTTGATATAACAGCGTTTTCAACATGTATGAAATACCTTAATAAAAGCAACCGACCAAAAAACGACCATTTTTGTAAAATGGAGTTAAAGTAGTCGGTTGCTTTTTCTTTATCTTTCATAGTTAAGTGACTATAGTTAACTCCACTGTTCCTCTTTATCTTGTGCTACAATTTTTAATTAAATAACTTTTTCTTTAATCTCATCTGATATATATTTTATCTTCTCAAGTCTCTCAACTACGTAAACGTATTTTAGTTGAGTCGCTGTTGTGAATACACTCGGTAGGTCTTCATCTATACCATTGAATTTTTCGTATGCTAATGCAAGATTGTTATAGTCTTGTTGTACTTCGTTTGCTTTTCCTTCTGTTTTAGTAATTAAAGGATCGAAATCGCCATTCATTACTATTTGAATATATTCTTTTTCGTCTGCTGTAATTTCACGACTATAGGCTCCTACTATTTACACTCCTGTTTTTCTTCACCACATGCAGCTAAACAAGAGTGTAAAAGATGGGTGAAGGTTGTTCTTTGCGGGTTGAGACTAATCAATTGGATGGAATTTTTTTATGTTGCTATTTTAAAATTTAAGCTGGATGATAACAGGAATATAGAGGATGAGGTTAAGTTCGGAACCCGGATTAAGTATGGAAGTAATGAAAGAATTTCATCAAGTGCTGGGTGAGGCGATTGACCATCAAAAAGAAAGAGTAGCGTTGCCATAAGTAAAAATAAAAGGGCTAAAAAATAACTAAAGGTATAAAGAGTGCACTTCTTTATACCTTTAGTCCACAATAAGAGCCTGTTAAAAATAAGGCTCACACGTTTTTAAGCATAGATTTATAAAATTAAAGAATTTGCGTTAATTCTGAATTTACAAATCGTTGGGCATCGATAATTACACCTGAAGCTGTTCGACCGTACACACTGTATAATCCTCCAGTTTGATTAGGAACAATTTCAACCTCATATTGAGCAGAACCACTCACACTTGGAGTTACAAATGTAGAAGCGTTGGCATTAGCAGCAAAAGGAGTTGTTGATAATAACTGTCTCGTGCCGTTTAGTCTGAAAACCCTTACTACTCCTGTTAATAAACCTCCAGTGAGATTAAGAACTTTGATACGAACGCTAGAGGCATTAGCTGGTAGATTTCCTGTATTTTCAATTGGACCAGTAGTTAAAGGCATGTAATTTTCACCTCCTTTTAACTTAAGATTAATAATCTGCAGATTACATTTTCATAATATGCATTACGCTTCTACATTCTATAGACTTATTAATCAAGTTTCTTTAAAAACAAAGGTAAAGTGTGAATTGTTTAGTAGAAAATGTATTATTAGTGAATCTATAAACATAGGTGAATCCATATAAAAAGACAAAATACCCTAGTAGTAGCAAACTATAATATGGAGAGATCAAAACAAACCGGACATCTTGAGGAATAACAAAATAGAGCGATTAAAATACATCGCTCTATAAGCCTATTATGTATGTATGCTTTAAAGAAATTACTGGCTTCTTTCGAGTTCGTCGATACGTTTTTCTAATTTTTTGATTTTAGAATCAGCTGAAATAGCAAAGACAAATGACAAACAAGCAAAAGAAAAAGCCATAAGTGCAAAAGAGTCCATTTAAATACCTCCTATTATAAAGAAAAAGTGTTGTAATTAATTTACGGATGCAAATGGAAAAGGTTTCAAATTTACGATTGAAAAAGAGAAAGCTTCAGCGTCTTCACACGCTACAGCTCGAATTGAGATACAAAGGTTACCACCATCAAAAAAATGCGAGCAGAAATGGTTATAGGGGCAAAAACAGCACAATACGGAATTGGGGTTACTTGACTAAAGGCAACTGGTGGCATAAGCAAACCACTTATGATGTGATGAATAAGATAGTGGTGAAATGGTAAATATCTTTTTGAAATACAGAAGCAATCCTACAAGTTCTGGGGCAATTAAAAAGAGACCACCTTTTTACTGGCAGTCTCCTTTAAAAGCAGTCGACTTTTGACCAAAAGCGACCAACCTCTTATATTTAGTTAACGTAATAAAAAGGTAAACAATTTTAGTTGTATTTTAAATAGTGTAGAATGTTGTTAAATCAACATTCATGAAGTATCCTGTTCTTTAAAAAAGTACAAGTAATTCAACGACATGATGGTTGTCGCATTAGAGCCAGCTATTCAAGACTAATATCGTAATTTGTGAAGCAACCGACAAATGTTAGTTGGTTGTTTTTCTTTTTTTTCTTAGTGAAAATCCAAGGGCCACCTGGCTGTAAAGGACCCTTGGGTGATTGACAAAAGAAGTTATAGTTATCTCTTATCACTAATGATTAGCAATCTTCTTTTTGCATGAATGTTGCGCCAACAATGATGAGTAGAATGAATAGAATCACGATTAAGACAAATGTTGAACTATTACCTTTGCCATGGTCCATGCAGTAGCCCATGTTATACTCATTACCATAACCGCTGTAACAGCAATTGTAATTACCTACACTACCATAATATCCTGCATTTCCTACGTTTCCGTAATATCCCATGAAAACCTCTCCTTTCTTCAATTTATAGTATGTAATTTGTCATTGAAGGGAGTGGGGTATTCGTCTAATGTCAGCTAAAAAAGAGTCACGGATAGATAAGGTCTATCCTGGATACATAAATAAACGCCAATGTACTCCAATTTGAGGTACTATAAAATTAGCAAAAGAAAAGGAGAAATAAAAAATGTTTACCTTTCATAAAAATGATAGGACATTCGTGGAAATCGAAAAGGATATTATGAACTCAAATCAGGAATATAATTTAATCGCCTATGATCAAAAGGTTCTTGGGAATGAGGATATTCTAGCTATACATGAAGAAACAGAAGAATTACAGGTTGAAAGATACTTGGTAAAAAAAGGGGATGACTTTCTAGCTATTTTGGATTATGGCATGTTAAGCCCTCGTCATCAAAAACCTTGGATCAGTCTATTGGCGGTCCATAAAAAATATCAAGGTTTAGGATATGCCAAAAAAATATACATGATGTACGAGGAATTAATGAGAAGTCAACGAGCAAACTGTATTCATATCGCAGTACATTCTACTAATAAAGGCGCTGTCAACTTCTGGACTTCGCTTGGTTTTATACAGTTTGACGAGAGAATTTACGAAGATAAAGTTATCCTAAGCTTTGAGAAGATTTTAATTTAAGCATTCTAACTTTACTCCTGTTTATTTTTAAAGAAGTAAAATATAAACAGGAGTGGTATATATTAAAATTTTTTGAATACACCGACGAGAAGTATAACCAGCCCAATGAGAAATAAAAAGGGGAACAAGATGACCATGAGTCCTACTGCTGCAAAACCGTCGCCTTCTTTTATGCCATACAAAATAGAAACCACCCAGGCAAACAGTGGTGCTATGACTACCATTAAAGTGATTCCCCAAATAATGAATGTTGTTTTCTTCGATTTACCCAGACATATAATGAAAACGATAGATACGATTAACACCAAAGCAATAACAACAACGCCAATCGCCAATTTCAACCCTCCTAATCTGTAGTTAAAGGCTGCCAATTCATTTGGGTGCTTTTATGCATCCCATAATAGTTCTACTACTTTATTGACATCATCCCATTCATAAACTAGCTCCTCTACTACTTTGCCCCCAATATTGATGTCTAGGCTTGTTAAAAGCTTTGCGCCAAAATGTTCGTAGAAATATTTTGATGTATTGTCAGCCAACACCTCTACATATATTTTGGAATAGTTTTTCTGCTGAAAGAAAAGAAATAGTTCTTTCAATAAAAGCTTACCTAGTCCGTTCCCTTGATAGGCTTCTAGGAGATAGAGTGTTTCTAAATAAATGGAATTGGGAATAGGTGCTGTTTCTCTTTGAGTCGCAGAAGAAAAGCCAATAATATCTCCGTCGTCATTTTCAGCTACAAGTATAAATTTTGTAAGATCTTCGAGATGACGTTCCCATAAAAGTGTTCGTTGTGTATAAGATAATTTTTCTAAAAATTCATCTGGAATTATATCTTTATAGGTTGTTCTCCAACTATCGACATGTACTGTCCCAATACCTGTAGCATCTTCGACGATTGCCTTTCTAATTTTCATCATGAACCCTCCCAACATCTATCTTTTAAGTAATATAACATACCATTATTTGGATGGATAATATAAAATAGGAGATACGTATCGTGCAAATTAGTGCAGAAACCTACAAACACCGCAATCATTCGTTATTTCTTGGTACAAGAATAAGAAACACATACATATCACTTATGAAATAGGAGGTTTACCATGAGTAGCAGCTATCAGGTAAGAGACAGCTATTTTATGATTGTTGATCCACTTTCAGTGATTATGATCGGCATGACTTTTTTATTTCTACTAATGTTTGTTTTAGTGTTGTGGAAAAAAAGAAACAACGTATAACATGCCTCGACTATATCCTTATTAAGGGAGTAGGGATAATTCATCCATCCCAACGCTTTTATGAAATAAAACAAGGTCTATCTGTATAACCATAATAGAAAGGTAGAGTGCATTGGAAATTATTCAATCTTATCCTATTCAACCCGCAGTGAAAGTATTATTATCCTATGCCACATCCAAAGCAAAGGTGGATCAGGCATATGATTTGTATGTACATTCCCTGGCATAGAAATTTATATGGCTATTACATGGATCAAGAACTTGTTGGCTGTATAGGAATTGAAATAGGTGATGCACATCCGTGTGTCATTAAACATATAGCCGTATCGCCAGCGCATCGTGGGAAAGGAATTGGGCGTAGGATGGTTCAGTCTATTCACCATCATCATTCATTTTCTTCCATTTATGCCGAAACGGATAGAGATGCTGTGATTTTTTATAAAAAGATAGGATTTCACATGACAAGTTTAGGAGAAAAATACCCAGGTGTGGAGCGGTTTGCCTGCCTATTAACGGGTCCTACATTGTAGCATACAGCTTTCAATTAAATACGTCATAAATTATCCATCTACATAGGGAAGAAAGGAGCGGCATCTATTAAAAAAAAGATTTTCGGAGTGTTAGTAATTGGTCCCTTTACCTTATCCTTAAGAGAGAACAATGTGAAACGTCATCGTTATGGGGAAATTTATGGTGCGGTAGTGAACAGTTATTTAAAAAAAATTTAATTAAATTAGGAGAAAGTGGATGAATACAAATTTAGATAACATCATACTGGACATTCAACAGAAGATTAATTTTTCAGGTACCGTGCTTGTAGAGAATCCAAAGCAGGGTATCGTAGTCAACCAAAGTTTTGGGTATGCAAATCGTTCTGAGGAAATCAAAAATCATGCAAAAACTCGTTTTGGTATTGCCTCTGGCTGTAAGATTTTTACTGCAATAGCTATTTGTCAGCTAATAGAACAAGAAGAACTTTCTTTTGACACTAAACTATGTGAATGTCTCAATCAGTCATTTCCACATTTTGATAAGGAAATAACGATTAATCATTTACTGACGCATACATCAGGGATATCAGATTATTTTGATGAGGAGGAAATGGATGATTTTGAAGAGTTGTGGATTGAAAATCCAATGTATCAGCTTCGAACATTGAGTGATTTTTTACCTTTATTCCAAAATCGTCCTATGAAATATCAAGTAGGTGCTAGATTTCACTACAATAATGCAGGTTATATTTTATTAGGATTAATTGTTGAGCATATATCAGGTATGGTCTTTTCAGATTACATTCAACAATTTATTTTTGATCGTGTAAAGATGACGGAATCTGGCTATTTCTCATTGGACGCTCTACCTTCTAACACGGCCTTAGGCTATATCGACAATGCAGATGGTACATGGAAAACAAATATCTACTCATTACCTGTCAAAGGTGGTTCTGATGGGGGAGCATTTGTCACAGTAGGTGATATGGCGAAGTTATGGGATGTGCTCTGATGAACTTTGAACTACTAAATGAAGCTTTAACGAAGCAACTTCTATTAGCACATGTAGAAATGAGTGAAAGTAGTGGTTATGGACATGGCATCTGGATTAAGAAAAATAGTCATCAATCTATTTTGAAATATCATGTTATGGGGTACGATCCTGGAGTATGCTTCCACTCGGCATATTATCCAGAATCCTCTTTCAAGGTAGTGATCTGTTCCAATCAATCAAATGGAGCAATCGATATGATGAGAGGGATAGAAGAGGGGTTATTTTTAATTTAAGAACTTTGAATTGTACGTAGTCCCTAACAAATTTAAGGGGAAAACCGATTTTGTTTTTTTAGTTTTTTCTGCTTATATGTAATATAAGAGGTTTTCAAGGAAGCATAACTACCAATAGCTGCATAGCCATAAAACCAGCCCATAAACAAGCCAGCTAACAGGTGGTGGCGATGGCTGATGAAGACGGAAATGAGTAAGCCGATAACTAAAGCGATGAAGGGAACCCAAAAAGGTTTAATATGGCATAGCTTTTTCATCAACTGTGTTAGCATCATCACCACTGGAACAGCGATGACGGCATCCCAAAAGTTCGTATGTATTAGTGGGAAATGTTCCATTTATTTTTCACCTCGATTAGAACTATTTACAACTATTATTTGCTGTGAAAATTATTTTATACTCAAAAATTAAGAGCATTTTCTAGGAGGTAACAAATGAAATTTGTCCTTATATTTGGTCCTCAAGCTGTTGGGAAAATGACAGTTGGGCAGGAATTAGCCAAAATAACTAATTTAAAGCTATTTCATAATCATATGACAATTGATTTAGTTAGTCATTTCTTTGACTACGGTACGAAAGAGGGGAAGAGATTAGTCAATTTATTTCGACAGGAGATTTTCAAAGAAGTTTCAGCTAGTCATTTATATGGATTAATTTTCACATTTGTTTGGGCGTTCGATGTTCAAGACGATTGGGATTATGTAAAGGGGGTTACTGAGCTTTTTGAATCCAAAGGGGGCAAGGTATACTATGTAGAGCTTGAGGCTGCTTTAGAAGAAAGACTGCATCGCAATAAAGGCTCGAATAGACTGAAGCATAAGCCTTCAAAAAGGGACCTTATTTGGTCTGAAAATGACTTGTTAACCTCAATAGAGAAAAACAGATTGAACTCTTTAGAGGACGAAATCCAATTCCCAAACTATATAAAGATAGACAGCACAAATTTAAGTGCGGAAGATGTAGCAAAAATAGTCCAAGAGCAATTTCACTTATAAAAAAAACGCTTGGCTCCCAAGCGTTTTTTATTCAGGAGAACCCTGTCTTTTAACTTTAATGATTTCTGAAAACGTTTTGCGTCCTGGATTTATTTGCTGAACATCAATAGATATTTTACGAATAGAGTTCTCTTGTAAAGGAATTTTTCCTTCTTTTTCTATTTTTCTCCATGCTTTGACGTTATCTCGATAGAGTACCTCTGATAATCGAAAAATATCTACATCTAATTTTAATCCCTCCGTATAGGTTTCTCTGATTTCCTTTTTCACTTCCTGAATAATTTGTTTTTTCAATTCCTTTTCGCTGACTTTCCCTTTAAAGCCTTGGACGGTTGCATGAAGTTTTAATTCCACATCAAAATAAACATCCTCTTTATTTACAATAGGTATTTTTTCTACTTGTAATTTATTAATACTAACGGTCAACTCCTCGTTACCGTCAGTTCTTAATTTAAAGGTGATTTCACCTCGGTTTGTGTAATTATGCATCCATTGATTACCTCTAGCAGCCTCATCCTTCAAAAAACCTTTTACGCCGTCTTTCGACAAAATACCGACACCTGAAAAATACGTTTCTTCTACCTTTTCATCGACCGTTTGCCAATCTTTTTTGATGGAGACATAAGGTACAGTCACTTCGTGGTTTGGCTCATTTAACCCAATAACGATTTCTCGTAAATTTTTTGGTTCAATAAACGTTTCTTGTTCTGTTGGGTTGATTGGATTACTTAGTTTTGAAGAAGACAGTGAATTTTTTAATATTGGTGAGACAAGGAGGACATCGTTCACTGATTCCTTTGTGCAATACATCCAAATTTGATATCTTGTATCTCGAAAGCGAATAAACGTATCAATAACTGGGATAAACCGCTCATTTTCCATGGCTCTCTCTGAGAAGATAATATATCTCATATGCCCCCAAAAAATTTGCTGGTCAGACGATCGGTACAATTTGTAGATAGCTTCTTCTATGGTTTTTCCCTTGGCATGACCAATTTCAGCAGGTTCAGTATTTGACCTGGGTTGAATGGATTTAGCGACATCTGCAAAATTAATAATTTGTAAATAGACCTCATATTCATCATTAACGTAATCAACACCGACTGCATTGATATAGTACATTCTTTGTGGCTCTGTAATATCCCAGCAACCTGCGAGCAGGGTTGTAAGAAAAATCATCACTATAAATTTGAAGGTTGTTTTCATGGTTTCTCCACTCTCAAGTAGCTATTTTATAATAATAGCTTGGACAAAAGGTGGTGTTTTTATAAAAAAAAGTAGGGTAATTCAATATGTTTTAATTGTCTATTAAACCTTGGGGTAAAATAAATCGAAGAAGATGAAAAAAATATTTTTTTATTTGTAACTTTTTTAAACGATATACGCCTAATTCATTAGTAGAATACAAAAAACTAAAGCAAGGTAGTAAAATTCACTTTTCACAAGATGACCAGGGCTCACTGACGAGCACCTGGTCATTTTGTGTTTATAGAAAAAAGGACATGAGCTCTTTTCATGTCCTCAATCCTTTAATCGTTAAGCATTGCTTTTAATGTTCGTTTTTGCCAGCCTAGCTTGAAGTAGGTATATTGCATAATGAAATGTACACAGAAGGTAATTGGGTAGGCGAGCCATACACCATTTAAGTCTAGTGAAGTGTGGTGGGATAATAGGAACGCTAACGGTACCTGAACTACCCAAATAGTAATAACTAAGAAAATTGTAGGCCATAAAACGACGCCTGTTGCACGCATCGTAGCTGAAACCGTTTGTGTATGACCGAAAATTAAATAACTCCAAAAGGCGATATATAAATAATTTTTGGCAATGAGTACAGTATCATGTGAATCGATAAAAAAGGCCAAAATTGGCTCAGCAAATAGATACATGATAAGTATAATCGCACCACCTAAAAGATAGTTAATACGAACACCCATTTGGCGAATTTTTTTAATCATTTCTGTAGAATTCGCTCCTAATGCTTGAGCGACAAATACAGATGTGGCAATAGCAATACTCATCGCAGGTACCTGTGCATAACTAGCCACCTGATTCACAACACCATAAGCTGCAGTTGCATTGGAGCCATAAACGTTAACAAAGCCTATGACAGCTATTTCTGCCACAGATATAGCAACCATACTAATACTAGATGGAATCGCTAGCTTTAATAATGAAGCTAAAATATCTTTCTTTAATTTAAAATGCTGTAAAATAGATTTGTCTAAACGGAGTAAATGCTTGGTTTTATGCAAATATGCCAGTAACAGAATCATTGTTACTAGGTTTGATAGCACAGACGCATAAGCAGCGCCATTTAAGCCAAATGCAGGCAGGCCAAACCAACCGAACAGTAATGGAGGAAGGAAGGCGATATTTAACACAACACTGATTACTAAAAATAGGAATGGTGTTTTCGAATCACCAACTCCACGCATAAAGGTTGTATACACCATATACCAGAACATAATTGGTAACGTGAAGAATAAAATTTGGGCATAGCTAATACTCATATCTAATATATTAGCCGGTGTTTGCATAAAACGTAAAATCCATTCAATAAAAAAGCCACCAAAGATTGCCACAACAATGGATAAAATCGTTGTGAAGGCGAGCGTTACACCAACAACCTCCTTCATCCTAGCATGATTACCAGCCCCGAAGGTTTGCCCCACTAAGATGGAGCTACCTGATCCAATACCAATGGCAAATGCCATTAAAAAGAAGAAAAATGGAAAAAAGGCTGAAATCGCTGCTAATGCATCGACACCCAAATTACGCCCCACTAAAAACATGGCAAAAACCTGCCCAACGGATTGTAGGACATTTGCCAACATAACCGGAATTAAAAAATTTAAAAAGGCCTTCCGAAGCTTTTGATCGTCTTGTAACATTTGTGCATTCATCATTATGTTCCTCTTGAGTTTTAATAACCCATTTCTTTTAAGATTCGTGACAATGTGCGTAGTCGTTCACCGATTAGCTCACCATCATTATTTAACGCTTGCTGAAAGAGCTGAATATCTTCATGGATTTGCTCATTTTCTGTACAAACCTCCACAGTCATGGCATCGCCCTGTAAGCCTACACGCTTAATCACGGGGTTTTCTTCATCATATAAATGCTCATAGCGATAGGCCTCTTTAAAATGAAGTTGCGCCTCACAGACTAAAATAGCAAGGTCAAGCACACGATGTAGGGGAAGCTCTTCTGATTGACGAGACCATTTGCCACCTGTATGACGCCAAACCTTTGCTGAAATATCCACCTTGCCTCTGTCATTCCACTGAGCTAAGCCGAGAGAAAGCCCTTGAGCATCAGTTTGATAGGCTGTACGTCCATCGATATTGGCATAGTTTTCGGCAACAATTACGGGTTTATGTTTTAAATGTGTGGGGATGTTCATGAAAAAAACTCCTTATCATTTGGATTTAGTAATTTACTAAATTACTGCTTTAGTAAATTTAGCATTAGCAACTTCATAAGTCAATCTTTAGTGGAAATAAACTTTATTGCATTGGCTAGCGACAAATTAACGGTGATGAAGCTAATTGTATTTCTACGTTTTCCCTTCTTTTTTGAATCATATGGAGATGGACGATTTATGCTGCTAGGCATTAGTAAATAGAATGATAACGAAGTATTTATAAAGGGAAGGAGTATGTACAAGTGTAGGTGTAGGGAAATACATATTTTAAAAAGTATGCTGAATGTTCTGGACTATGTCTTGTGGATTATAGCAAACTTTAATTTCGTCGGTCTTCTTCACTTATGTTCGAGGGAAGCATTTAGATGATAATCAAAAAGTTCTTAATAGAATGTTTAGATAAGCTGTAACTTTTTCAGGATGAAAACAACTACTGTAATAGTAGGATACAAAACTAAAGCAAAGTAGTAAGCTTCACTTTTTCACAAAAGGACCAGGTTTCCCAACATAGTGGGTATCCTGGTCCTTTTATGTTGAGAGAAAATTGCCTGTAATTTGGTGCAATTTCATGGTAGTATGGAATAAAAATTTAGGAATTTCTTACAAAAATATAGATGGGACTATTTTTTACTAAAAAGGGGGGGAATGAGATTGGAAGTAGTATACTTTGCAGGTGGTTGCTTATGGGGAGTTCAAGCTTTTATAAAAACGTTACCAGGCGTTGTGTTTACAGAGGCAGGAAGAGCCAACGGAACAAGTTTTACACTTGAGAGTGATTACGATGGGTATGCCGAATGTGTAAAAACAGGATTTGATCCGTCCGTTGTATCCATCAGGGAATTAATGGGGTATTTTTTTGAAATGATTGATCCTTACAGTTTGAATAAACAAGGACAGGATGTAGGCGAGAAATACAGAACCGGCGTTTATAGTGAAAATCCGGAACACTTACTTGAGGCACAGGCGTTTCTTTGTAAGAGAAATGATTATGATTTGATTGTTGTTGAAGTATTACCTCTTACAAATTATGTAAGAAGCGCAGAGGAACATCAAGATAGGTTAGCGAGGTGTCCAAACGATTATTGTCATATTCCAGTAGAACTATTAAATAAGTATCAGTAAGAGAGATTATTATTTTAGGAGGAAATAATTGACAACCACTTATGTGAATTGGGGAGAATCCATCGTTAAATTAACTTGGGAAAAAAATAACTTATTGCCCCCACATCATCTAATAACAAGTGTTCACGGCTTTTGTTTTCAAGGGGATCAATTAGTATTGGTGGATGTAAATCATCGAGGATGGGATTTTCCAGGAGGACATATTGAACCGGGTGAAAGCCCAGAGGATTGCTTAAAACGGGAAGCACTGGAAGAGGGCTATGTGGAAGGGGAATGTAAGTTGATAGGGCATATTATCGTTGACCATAGTGAAAATCCATTATGGACAAAAAATAGTCCCTACCCTAAAATTGGCTATCAACTATTCTACAAAATGACGATAACAAATCTGCTCCCATTTGAGGGAGAATTTGAATCTGCTCAACGTATGTTTATAAATCCGAATGATATTGCTTTTTATTATCACAAATGGAATATTCTTTATAAGGAAATATTGGATTGTGCACTACAGCAAAGACCTTCAAAACAGTAAGGTTTTTTCATTTTCAGCAGAGTTAATGGTAGACCATACACGGCTCTTCTAAATGTTTAAAATGAAACAGACGTGCCCAGTTGGAGATGAACATATACAGCGTTTTCATAAAAATGAAACCTTTACCAATAATTTTCGTAAATTGAAAAGAGAGGGGGGTTTTTAATGAACCGAAAGTATTTTATTATGATGGTTATTGCATTTATGATAGAATTCGTCCTAACTTATTGGATTGCCTCCGTATTTTCTGTCAGATTTATTGAGGTCATGTTTTTCACAGGGGCTGCCTTTACATTAGGAACGCTCTACTTTACAAGTAGTGGAGGAGCTATGTCAAGGTTTTTTGCAGCACAATCTGGAGCCATAACAGGCATCATCCAGGAGCGAGATCGATTTCAGTTTAAAGCAGGTCCTGTATTTATAGCATCACTACTATTCGTACTGATAGGTTTGGTATTCTTTATCTTACTTGTTACAGGCATCATACCACCGCAGAAGATATAGTATTTATGGGAAATCAAGATAGTCTCTAGACTGTCTTGTTTTTTTTAGGGCAAAATGGGTTGTTCAGATTTTGTATAAGTTGAGTTGGTAAAATAGGTGGTTATTGAATCACTCTACCATTTTAGATTTAGGAGGTGTTATGGTCATTCACTATGAAACATAGAATTATGGCTATCATTATATTATTTATAGTGTTGTTAACAGGTTCTCGTATGTTGTGGCTCCATTCATTTACGCAGCCAGATCAACCATCTGCAATAAAGGGGCAAATCGATGTCCGTGATTTTGATTTTCAACATGATGCATTAACACTTGATGGCGAATGGTCCTTCCATCCATCACAGTGGTTGATGGATCATCAATCCTCCAACCACTCATACATACAAGTCCCAGATGGTTGGGACAACGTTTTTCGGAAAGGAGAGCAAAGCCCATTTGGATACGGCTCTTATCAACTAAAAATACTGGTTAATACAGAAGAGGCAAGAACCTTTAGTTTAAGAGTTCCAAGTATTCGCAGTGCTGCAGAAATATATGTAAACGATCGCTTAATTGCGAAATCAGGAGAGCTAGGTGAAAATCGAGCGCAAACAATGGCTAAAAATATACCCTTTACAGCATCATTTGAGATAAATGGTGAAAGTGAAATCGAACTGGTCATTCAAGTAGCCAACTTTCAAGATCCTCGTAATGGGGGAATTGTACGCTCTATAAAATTTGGACAAGAAGATGTGATCAATCGGGAGACACAATTGTCCATCACGATGCAGTTATTCGTGGCAGTGGTCTTGGTCCTGCATGCCATTTACTCTGTTATCCTCTATTTAGTTGGAAATAAAGATAAACGCCTACTATTCTTTTCGATCTTAACCGTAAATATCATGTTTTATTATTTATTAGGAAGTGATGATAAACTTCTTTCATTTTGGTTTCCCATCAATTATGATTGGGGATTTATATTAGTCCATCTTTCTATGGTAGGCATTGGCTACTCGTTATTGCAGTGTATAGAGCACTGGCTACCGGCACATTTACAGCACTATAAACGGATGTACACTTTTTTCTGCTTGGTGGCAATCCTATTAGCCTTTACTTTACCGATACGTTATCTTGTTTCCATACAAGCTTTTTATATGGTTATTTTAGGGGCTCCCATAGTGATTACTTTGATTTTGATGACCGGAAAATCCATCAAGGATATTCGCAGTAATGTCTTTATTTTATTAGGCCTAGTGGCTTTTGTGAATAGTATCCTTTGGGATGTCATGCTGCTGATTACAGGAATTAAAGTCATTTCTTATCCATTTGATTTGATGGTGACAATTGCCTGTTTAGCGACATTGTGGTTTAAAGATTACGCAAAGGTACATGCCGATACGAAGAAGCTTGCTCATAAATTGCAAGAGACTGATAAAATTAAGGATGAATTTTTGGCAAGTACCTCTCACGAATTACGGAATCCACTTCATAGCATCATCAATATGTCCAAAGCGGTACTTGATCGTGAAGCCAATCGGTTAACTGCAAAAAGTGTGACTGATTTAGAAACTGTCCTGTCCGTAGGTAATCGGATGTCTTTGTTGTTAAATGATTTGCTGGATGTCGTAAGTTTGAAAGACAATACACAACAATTACAACTAAGTAGGGTTTCCATCCATTCCATTGCTGTGGGTGTTTTTGATATGCTGCGCGCTTTATGATTGAGGGGAAGCCTGTTCAGTTTGTCCTGAAAATACCTGAAGATTTTCAAAGAGTGCTAGCTGATGAAAATCGTGTGATTCAAATTGTCTTTAATTTAGTGCATAATGCTGTGAAATTTACGAATGAAGGGTCGATTACAATCTCGAGTTATACACGCAATGGAATGGCGAACATCGTCATTACGGATACAGGCATCGGTGTGGACGATGAAACCATGCGTCGAATATTTGAACGATATGAGCAAGGGACGATCAGTAAAACTATGGTAGAAGGAGGGTTTGGGCTAGGACTAAACATTTGTAAGCGGCTCATTGAATTGCATGGCGGTACATTGAAAGCCCAATCTATTGTTGGACAAGGCTCGACCTTTACATTTACATTGCCCTTAGCGGTTGAATCGAATGTCCAAGAGCCACTTGAAAAGGGACGACAAAGTGTTAGCAAGATTCCAGAGCGCATAACACCTTTACAAACTGACTTGGAACATGAACAGAGTACGGAGTTTAATCATCCGCGTATATTGGTAGTGGATGATGAGCCTATTAATTTGCGGGTCGTTGAGACCATTTTAGCGAATGAACAGTATGACATTGTTACGGTGACAAGTGGTATAGAAGCGCTAGTATGTATTCAGTCACACGAGTGGGATTTAGTTATTTCAGATGTGATGATGCCGAAAATGTCAGGGTACGAATTAGTTCGTCTTATTCGGAAGCAATTCTTCATCACCGATTTACCTGTATTATTACAGACAGCGCGTAGTCAACCCCAGGATCTTGAAAATGGTTTTTTAGCAGGTGCAAATGATTATGTGACCAAGCCTGTCGATGCCCTAGAGCTACGATCACGAGTAGCGGCTTTAATAAAGGTGAAGCGATCTATACAGGAGCGTCATCGTATGGAGGCTGCTTGGCTGCAGGCACAAATTGAGCCTCATTTTCTTTTTAATACGTTAAATGCCATTTTAACGTTGAGTGAAATGGATAGTGAGCGAACAAGTAGATTAGTAGAGGCACTCAGTGATTTTTTAAGAGAATCCTATAATTTTCAAAATGTTGAAGCACTTGTGCCGTTAGAAAATGAACTTACGTTAATTCAAGCTTATCTCTATATTCAGCAGGAGCGCTTCGGCGATCGTATTCAGGTTAAATGGGATTTAGAGGCATCTACAGATGTGCTTATTCCATCATTAACGATTCAACCCTTAGTTGAAAATGCCTTACAGCACGGTATTTTAAAACGTACAGAAGGGGGAACGATCCATATTCGGATTTATGAAAGGGAATCACAACTTGAAATTACGGTTTCGGACAATGGTGTTGGCATAGATGAACAACGATTGTCCCAGTTGCTTCAGACAAAACAACAGCCATCCGGAAGCATTGGCTTAATGAATACCCATCTTCGTCTTCAACAGCATTACGGGCAAGGATTGCACATTACGAGTAAGCTTCATGAAGGAACGGCTGTTTCTTTTGTGGTTCTTGTAAAGAAGCCTGTAAAACAAAATGCATGACACTTCAGTGTGCCATGCATTTTTTCTTTATATAATCGCCTGCGGAACTTTTGCTTTAAACTGAGTGAATAAATAGCATCCCACAATGACGATAAGTCCACCAATTCCCTGAAGCCAAGACATATTTTCTCCAATAAATAAATAGGCGAGAAGGGCGGTGAAAATTGGATTGAAGTTTAAAAAAATCCCCGATGTTGTCGCGCCTAGCTTCTGTACACCGATATTCCAAAATACCATACAAACAACGGTTGAGATAATACCCGTATATAGCATGGAAAGAATGAAAGATGTATTGACATTTGTGAAGGTGAAATCTGTGCTCGTAAATGGAAGGAGCATCAGCACACCAAATATTCCTGCATAAAAGGTAGCCATTAATGGTGAGGTTGTTTGCATAGCCCATTTACTACAGACGGAATACAGTCCCCAAACACACACGGCTGCCAACATCCATAAATCACCTGTATTGAACTGGAAATCCAGCAATAGCTGCCAATCTCCTTTTGAAAGAACGAGAACTACTCCGAACAAGGATAAAATCATTGCCGATAACTGCCACTTTGTTATTTTTTCTTTAAGCAAGACAAACGAAAACAGGGCAATGGATATTGTATTCATAGTAGAGATAAGCCCAGCATTAGTAGATGTCGTACGCTCCAATGCTAAAAATTGAAAGATATTAAAGAAAGCAACCCCAGTAACCCCCATCAACATTAACGGAACAATGGCTTGTTTTGGAGGAACTAATTTTTTTTCTTTCCACCAAACTAAAGGGACAAGGACAATGACAGCAATTAACCATCTGACCGTTGTCAATGTCAAAGGTGATGCATGTGCAACAAGCGTCTTGGCAACAACAAAATTTCCACCCCACAGTAAACTTGTGATAAGCATTAGACCTATATACAATTTAACCAAAGCTCGTAACACCCTCTTTTACCTTTATGTATACTAAGAATCATAGCATTAATTGTCAATTTACTGTATAATATTTTGTGAAAGTGATTTTATTTGAAATAAACTAAAGTTATTGTGATTTTATAAAAATAATCTTCGGAAAAATAGCTTCGTAAATACATAACGAAAAATAATCGAAAGGGGACACAGCTATGGAGGATAGCAAAACGAAAGGTCTAGACAGTATGGATCTTCAAATTTTAGATATTTTGCAGAGAGAGGTTCATATTAGTAATGCCGAATTGGCTAGACGTGTAAACTTATCGCCACCAGCGACACATACAAGAGTCAAACGATTGGAAAACGAAGGATACATCGATCAGCAAGTTGCTATTTTAAATCAGGAAAAACTAGGATTTGATTTACTGTGCTATGTTTTTATGAGTACGGATATCCATCAAGCGAAGGAAATAGAAGAATTGGAAACGAGCTTAAAAACGATGACAGAAATATTGGAATGTCATTGTTTAACAGGTGCCTATGATTACTTATTAAAAATCGTCATTCGAGATCGACAAGAATTGAATCGATTTATTCGGAAATTAAATAAGTTAGGGATCTCTAGAATTCAAACAAATTTATCGTTACGGGAAATCAAATATTCCACGGTGTTACCCTTATAAAAATACAGCAGTGTGAGTGTTCTACTCATGCTTGCTGTGTTCCTCTTCATGAGAGCTTTTACTCACATGGATTTACTAATACCTGTTTCGTTTTGAATGTCCATGGTGCAATTGTGGAAATTATTTCCTAGTTGGGAGGACAACGAATAAGCGTTAACATTGCTGGTTTAAACCCAGCAAACCAAGCACTATACCAGAAATTGAATAGTCGCATCGCATTACGACAAATATGTAGATAATGATAACAACACAAGACGACATTTTATTTGGCTTAGCGGTTTGGTGTATTTTAGCTGATGTTGTGAATATCTAAAGCGTGAATAATGAGCAGTTGTACAATTTTGCAAAATTGCCCTAGTGAATAAGCATTGCAACAGATATCCATTTGGTAGCTTTTCTTTAATGTGATAGTGCACGACTAACGCCATGTGCTTTAATGGTGATTATAAGACTTAGCTGTCCTCGACAGGTTTTCTAAAAAACGTGTCGGCGACAGCTTTTTTTGTGTGTTTTTGCAAATGATAGACGCTAAAAAATTTAAAAAGAGGGCAAAAAAAGTTGTCTATACTCGTTTTATGAAATGGGACAAAGATGCTATATTTAAAGCACTTGCGAACTCGACTAGGAGGCTTATCATAGATGAACTATGTGAACGAAATGAAATGACCTTGTATGAGCTCACGGTTCATCTACTTTTGAAGTATGAGCTTTCCATAACGAGACAAGCAATTGCTAAACATCTTGTTGTTTTGGAGGGGACCGGGCTTGTCACTTTCATGAGGAAGGGCAACTACCGAATTGTTATGTTTTACAATGAGCCACTTATTGAAAGAGTGGGTAGAATAATTTTACGAACATGAACAGGTGGAGGCAAGCAAGTTGCGTTAACTAGCAGAGGAGGCTATTCAAATGAACATTATTGTGAACAGTATTTTTGTAACAGACCAAGCAAAGGCATTGTCATTTTATACAGAAAAGCTTGGATTTGTAAAAAAGGAAGACGAACCATTAGGAAAACATAGATGGCTGACGCTTGTATCGCCAAATGATTTAGAAGGAACTGAGCTTTTACTGGAGCCGGATGAACATCCTGCCGCAAAGGATTACCAAAAGAGAATATTTGCTGAGGGTATTCCTGCCACGATGTTTGGTGTAGCAGATATTCACGAAGAATACAAGCAATTATTAGAAAAAGGCGTAGAATTTACGATGGTGCCAACAAAAGTGGGAGCGGTCACAATAGCGGTCTTGGATGATACTTGTGGCAATCTTATTCAGATTATCCAAAAATAATTCATATTGAAAGCGTGTTTAGAGTCTAGTCCAAACACGCTTTTTTTTTTATTTGTGTATTGCTAAACCTCGGTCAACATTTAACAAGTCGAGGTTTTCTTTTGGTTGTGCATTCACGGTCTGTTCTTTAGCTTCAGCTTCTTCGCTTGGCGGTGCTTCCTCTGATGAACAGGCTGCTAAAGCAAATAATAAAAATAATACCAAACTAAATGACAGTAATTTCTGCATGAGGCAAACCTCCATCCATAAATCGTTGATATGAATATTTTGCACATTTTCATACAGAATATGTTTAGTTTACTGTTATTTTTTAAGCAACGGTGTTGCTAATAATTTTGTTGAATCCGTTGTTAGTGGCCGCATTAATAAGCTTTTGAATAGACTCCTTGTTAATATCTGAGAATATATACCAACTATCATTACTAACATCATGGAGAAGAACAGTAGGATAACCTTCTAATAATTCATCCGGGAATGCCTGATTTAATGAGTACATATCGAACTGCTGAACACTTTTATTGTCAGCGTTTAAAAAATCATATTGTCCAAGCTTATAATAAGATCCAGGTACGTCCAGATTTAATTGCCAAGAATAGTCTTTAGGAGCTTCTACTTTAGCTCCTTTTTGCTGAAAAATCTTGAACATAGCGTGATGATAGCTATTGCCCTTCATTTCTTGAATAATGCCACCCATCGTCATGTGATATTCATAGTGAAGGGCCTTGATTTTTTGATTGTTTAATAATAATGGCTTAGTGGCAATAGTGACAGTACTTTGTTTGTAATCAACTTGACTGCCGAATGTTTCCGCAATAAAGCGAAGCGGTACATAAGTACGATTGTTTTTAAGATATGGTGTTGCATCCAAGTGCTCGGCCTTACCATTTTTCATGACGGTCTGACTGTTTAATGTTAACAAAACAGTTGATTGGTTCATGGTAAGAGTAATTTGTGAATCCTTCCATTGAACCTGTGCACCTAGATTTTCACTAATTACTCGCAAAGGTACCATGGTACGATTGTTTTTGACCTCAGGTGCTGCATCTGTTTTCACAACAACTTCGTCAATCATAAGCTGAGGTGTTGCTGCGTCAGCAGGGGAAGCTGTCCATAATACAGAGGTTAATAATAAGCCTGTAAAGATTTTTTTCATGGAAATTATCCTCCTTTATTTTTACGACCTTATTTTACCATAAAATTCAATTACGATTGTGATAGTTTACTATTTATTAATTTTTAACAGTGTATAAACCGGTTTTGAAATCGAATACTAATCGTGAAAGGAGGTTTTTTTGTGAAGTTTTTAACTTGGGGCATAGTAGGTGCAGCATTGTTCGCTGCTATGAAAGGTTACGGGAAATCAAGTCAAGGACAGAAGGATAGCTACCAACAAACGACAACACCTGTTCAATTAGTAGCTAATGCGAATCCTTTGACAGCTAATACACCGAAACAGTAAGAGGCGTCACGGCTTATAGATTATGTTGATCTATAAGCTTGTTATATTTTACATAAAAATCCTATAGTTGCTTGATAAAGATAGATAGAATATTGGTTGATGTCAATCACCCTTAAGTGGCAAAAGGATTTTAAGAAGCTTCCTGCTGAGACTCCTTTAGAATCCGATGAATCGTTAAGACAGCCTGTATATGCATGCCCTCATGGAAAATAGTCCGCCATAACACTTGTTCAATGGTTTGCATGCCCATCTCAATAGGGGAAAATTCTTCCATCAGTCGATGACCATATTGTTCCTTTAGCTGTTCTGGCTGCTGTGCCAATAATATTTTTAATGCCTCAAAAGATGGCGTATTTTCATCAAAATCATCAGGTGAGGTGCCGAACCCAAACCAGTGAACGAAAGAATTTAATTCCTCTTGTTTTTCTTTCGTTAGAGCCTCTATCCATAAATATTGATCAAGATATAAATGGCCCATATTCCAGCGGATATTATTGCGGAAGCCAGTTGGAATGATATGGGCCTTTTCCTCTGTTACATCATCTAGTACTTGTAGTAACTCGCTCCGGTAATGCTGTAGTTGTTGAAATAAATTTTCTTGTCGCTGATTCATTGTAAAACCTCCTTGAAGTATGTATTAGCTATTTTCACCTAATTTCCTGCAAAAAAAAGAAGAACTCTGATGAGGGTTCTTCTAGTCACATTTATTTACTTTGTGTTTGCAAAGCTAGTCTTACACCGAGACCGATATAGACAAAGCCAACTGTTTTTTCAAGCCAACGGGAGCTGCCACTTGCTTTTGTAAAGATTTTTTCACCGATAAAGCTTGTCACAACAGCTAGTAAAATAGTATACAACGCGCTCATTACTACGAAAGTAATGCCAAGTGTCAGCAGCTGGACTGTAATAGATGTCTCATTATGCTGGATAAATTGTGGTAAAAAGGCAAGGAAAAATAAGGCCGTCTTTGGATTTAGTATTTCTGCTAAAAAGCCTTGGCGGAATGATGTACTCGCAGGGCTTTGTTCCACAGTAGGTTGTTCAATTTTCTTCGGTTTCGTAACAAGCATCTGTATCCCTAAATATACAAGATAAGCTACACCAACATATTTCACCACTTCAAAGGCTGTGGCAGATTGCATTAAAATAGCTGATAGACCTAAAACGGCTGCTAACGTATGGACTAAGTCACCGAGGCCGATACCTAAGGCTGTGTAAATGCCGTTTTTCTTACCACTTTTTAGCGTTTGTGTAATGGTGATAATAACTGCAGGTCCTGGAATTAAAAATAATAAAAGAACTATTGCGATAAAAGATAACATGCTTACCATCCTATTCTAATAAACTAATCATTCTAGGGTGAATGCATGACATATTATATTCTAGTGACTATAGAACTGTCGATAAAGAAATATTGAAAAAGGAATGAAAAAATATTCAGAAAATATTTGAACGAGGTGGTATATTCAGATTGAATGGAATTTTTATGCATGTAACGATATTATTAGTACCAACTAATAATATTTAATGATAGAATTAGGTCATTAAAAAATGGGAGGTATCTTCATGTTAACTAGTCAACAAATTCAAGAAATTTTGCCACATCGCTATCCATTCCTTTTAGTAGATCGCATTGTGGAATTAGAGGAAGGGGAACGTGCGGTAGGTCTTAAAAATGTGACCATCAATGAGGAGTTTTTTAATGGACATTTTCCTCAGTATCCTGTAATGCCAGGTGTGCTCATTGTGGAGGCATTAGCCCAAGTTAGCGCTGTAATCATGCTGACGAAGGAAGGCAATGAGGGAAGACTAGGATTACTGGCAGGAATAGATGAATGTCGCTTTAAAAAACAAGTGAAACCTGGAGATCAATTACGACTTGAAGTTGAAATTACACGCATAAAAGGCTCGATCGGTAAAGGGAAGGGACTCGCAACAGTTGATGGAGAAATGGTTTGTGAAATGGAGCTTGTGTTCGCGTTTGGTAATTAATGTACGCAATGAAGGGACAATTTTGCCATGTACAGCGCTTATAGCTGAAGCTTCTTTGTGAAAATGGTCATTAGATGCCTCTAAGCGCACTACACCACTAACTTTCTTTCATATAGTAAATGGACAAACAGCAAACATTTATGAGAGAAAGAGGGGTTTGGGTCGCTGTTTTTGAACGAAAAGAAGGGCTGTTAAGGGCTGAGGATGCATTGGATAATGATTTTTGTGATCGATTTGTACAAAAAATGCATAAACAGATTCACCATAAAAACGCCATCGAGCTATCTATCAGGGCTATTTTGTTTTTTCATCAACAATATACAAAGCTAGAGCTAAGGCTATATAATCCGTATTTTATGGCAGCAGGCGTATCAAATTATGCGTTTAAAGCCAATTTCTATAACATTGAGCGGGGTCATTTTGTCCATTTTTATGTTGATTGCTTCCGTTTTAAATGGCTTGTCCAAATGTAGTATTAGCGATATTTTACAACTTATCAAAATGAAGATGAGCATTATTCAGAGCATCATTGAACATTTACATTTTTAGCTTCTTAAAATGCCAGAACATCATGACTCGAATAAATGCTCCAATGGCTTATCAAAAAGCTGTTTAACGCTTCACCATAGTCTACATACGACCAAGTCTAATAGGTCGAAGCGAAGGTTATCAAAATGCCTATAGTCGAAATCTTATTATAATGGACGAGCTTAATTTAAAAGATTTTGGTGGTGTTGGAAAACCTATCTTCACAGCCATTATCTCTCAGTTATGTTAAATGCATTTTTAATATTTATTGAAACGTAAGCATTTTTTTGCGAATTCCTCAAATAATAAAGTACGAAAAAATTTTGGGGGACGTGAAGATTTGAAAAAAGTATTACTGTTTTTACTGCCACTTTGTTTGGTTACGGTGTCATTTTTTTATGTCAAGGCGAGTACTTATGACAATAAAGGGAGAAAGTATTATGAAGAAGCGGGGCAAATACTATGGGAAATCCAAACGGAGGAGAAAATCATTGCTCTTACTTTTGATGATGGACCACATCGCACCTACACAGCGGATGTTCTGGATGTTTTGGATAAATATCAAGCAAAAGCCACTTTCTTCATTGTCGGTCAACATGCAGAAAAAAACCCTGAGCTTATTTCGAGAATGTACGATGAAGGGCATGAATTGGCCAACCACACCTATACGCATCCTTTAAAAACAAATGTCTCGAATTTGATGAAGGAAATTGATCAAACCAATGCAACTCTTTACAGTATTACCGGCTTTAAACCAACATTATTCCGTCCGGTGGAAGGGCAATTCTCAGATGCAATGATAGATGCAATTGCCAAAGAGGGCTATAAAGTGGTGATGTGGTCCTGGCATTTGGATACGCTTGACTGGAAAAGTCCAGGAGTTAATCGAATAGTGAAGACCGTATTAAAAGGAGTAAAGGCAGGTAATATTGTGTTATTCCATGATGGTGGAGGTAACCGAGCACAAACTGTGAAGGCACTGGAGCAAATATTACCGGAGCTTGAAAAACAGGGTTATCGATTTGTGACGGTTTCAGAATTGCTTGAAGTGCAGATGGCGCATAAAAAATTGGAAAAAAAACAGTAGTGTTGAGAGTCTTCTTTCAACACTACTTTTTATGGTGCGATCTCTTTATGTAAAGGTTATTTTAACAATTTTTTGATGTGCTTCAGCTCACTAATTAAGTAATCAATTTGCTTCTGCATAGTATCAATTTGAACGTTCGACTGACTGTCTCCATTATTATTTTGAGAAGTATCCTTATTAGCGTTGACAAGTGCCTCTAGTGCGAGACCTGATGCAATAGTCTGTAGGCCATCTCCTAGTGTTGAAATGGCAGTACCAATATAAGCTAACTTAGCCGCATAAATTTCTAGGGAATCATTGTTTTGATTGGGCTTATTATTTCTTCCCATTATTTTTCCTCCTTATGTTTGCCATTACTTGCATCATATGCGTGAGGAAGAGAAAAGGAGAACGATTTAATTGATTCACAGGAAATGGTAAAATTAACAGAACGACAACATATTGGAGGAGCGGTCATTGACATATATATAGATCGTTGAGATGGATAGACAATTGTTGGGGGGAATAGGCTGTTATTGAAGGAGCAAGAAAAATGGGTTCCTGCATTTCCCTGTTAATTGGAATAAACGATTAGTAGGCTTTCTTATATGTGGAAGTTACGACGGAAAACGTCTTAGTCGCAGCCAGCAAGCTATGCCTCTCAGTTGACCTGGTTCAAGATTAAAAGCATGGAAAAGTTGATGGAGAAATCGCCGCCACCCTATGAGGTCTTCTCTGTCATCTATAATGGACAGCTTATTTCTTTTCACCGATTAACGGTTCATTCGGTCTATAAAAAGCTTCAGCACAGTATTAGGAGTACCTGTGTAAAAAAATGTCCATGATTTGAAACTTTTTGAGTCATTGGCACGTTATATTCTTATAGTATTTCTATGAGTCAATTGATTTTTTAGTTGACTGCTACTAGGAAATGAGTAAAATTAGAAGGCAGTACCATTATATACCTAAAGCTTTTATAGGGAACAATGGATTCATGAGCATTAGGATGCTAGATGGTTGGAAGCATGATCAGACAAGGTCTGTCATAAAATTTGGACAGTCTTTTTCTTTTCGTCTTCTGTATAACCTGTTAAGATGGTAATAGTGTGACAACAAGTTAGTGTATATGAGAGTGGTGACAATCAAGATGGATGAACAGAAAAAAGAAAGTACAGAGCAGCAGCAAGAGCCAACGCCTGCTGAAATCAAGCCAGCAGGACAATTTATACAATTAAAACCGTTTAAATTCATCATGCTAATGTTCTTTACAATTCTTATTACTGCCGGCTTAACGATTTTTGCGTTAACATTTGGTGATAAGAAAGTGGTAGAAGTGAAAGTTCCTGTAGAACGTGAGGAATTTACGAAATTATATGAAGCATTTGATTTACTGAAAAATAACTATTACAAAGATATTGAGGATGAAAAAGTAGTTGATGGTGCTATTAATGGCATGTTCGATGCATTAGGCGATCCGTACTCTGATTTTATGGTGAAGGAAGAAGCAGACCAATTTAACTCTGGTTTATCTTCAAGCTTCCAAGGAATTGGTGCAGAAATTCAAGAACGTAATGGTTATATTACAGTTGTGTCACCGATCAAAAATTCTCCTGCTGAAAAGGCAGGCTTATTACCAAAAGATATCATCTTAACGGTCGATGGGAAAAGCATTCAAGGCTTCAGTGCTACAGAAGCAGTTGCGTTAATTCGCGGCGAAAAAGGAACATCTGTAAAATTATCAGTGAAACGTGGCGAAAATACTGAGCCTATACAAATGACTATTGTTCGTGATGAAATCCCAGTAGAAACTGTATACGGTGAGATGCTTGATGGCAATATTGCCCATATTCAAATTACATCGTTTAGTGAACAAACTGCTCAAGAGCTTGAAAAAATCCTTGTTGAGTACGAAGGCAAAGGTATGAAGGGGATTGTTTTAGATTTACGTCAAAATCCTGGTGGCTACTTAAAGGCTGCAGTGGATATTTCTAATTTATTTGTACCAGAAGGCAAAGCCATTGTGCAGGTACAAGAAAAAGATGCAGAACCAGAAGTCACAAATGCGATTGCTGGTAAAAAATACGATTTACCAATCACTGTTCTAGTTGATGGTGGTAGTGCTTCTGCCTCTGAGATTTTAGCTGGTGCCTTAAAAGAATCTGTTGGTGCAAAGGTGGTTGGTGAAACATCCTTTGGTAAAGGCACAGTCCAAAATGTCACTCCGTTGAAGGACGGCTCTAATCTGAAATTTACTACAGGTAAATGGTTAACGCCGAACGGTAACTGGATTAATGAAAAAGGGATTACTCCTGATGTTAAGGTTGCTTACCCATCATATGCCTCGTTACCATACTTGAACGCTTCTATGGAAATGAAGGCAGGTATGCAATCAGACACTGTGAAGGCGGCAGAAGAGATGCTTCAAGTACTAGGGTATGAACCTGGTGAAGTAGATGGTCTTTTCGATGACAATACAGCGCGTGCAGTAGAACAATTACAAGCTGCGAATAATCTTGAAGAGACAGGTGTTTTAACAGGAAATACAACGTATGCATTAATGGATGCGTTACGTGCAAAAATGAAAGCTGATGATCCTCAGTTGTTAAAAGCGAAAGAGCTTCTATTAGGTACAGCTGAAAAGGCTGAGGAAACTACAAACTAACAAATACAGCTGTCGCAACAGTCGTCTTTCACGGCATCTGCGACAGCTTTTTTTATAGGAGGAAGAAGAGAATGAAGGATGTATACCTATTTAGTGGCTTTTTAGGGAGTGGCAAAACATCAATGCTGACAGATGTAATTCGCCAACTAAAAGAAAAAAATTTAAAGCCCGCCGTTATTATGAATGAACTTGGCAAGCTACCATTTGACTCACAGGCCGTGGAAAAGGATATTCCACTCAAAGAGATGCTAGAAGGCTGTATTTGCTGTTCAGGTGCTGAAAAAACGGAGGCACAAATTCAATCTCTTCTATTAGATAGTGATTTTGATGTATTAATAATTGAAACAACTGGTGCTGCTCATCCAGTTGAGGCATTAGATGCGGTGTATTCACCATTGTTTGCTGATCAGCTTAATGTCAAAGGCATTGTTACAGTGGCAGATTCTAAGCTATGGCTTCACCGTGATACTCTGACACCACAAGTACGTTCTCTATTTATGGAACAAATTCGCCATGCTCACTTATTACTAGCGAATAAAACAGATCTTTTAACAGAGGCAGAGCAAGCGCAAGTAGTCTATGAGCTACAAAGCTTAAATCCCCATGCCTTTATTTTGCAAACGACAAATGGACGAGTACCTTTGTCATTGTTAGAAAGCTTAAAGGCAACCGCACAAATGGATAAAACTGATATTGTAAAAGCGCCGATAGCCTCTATGCAACTTGGCTCGCGCTTAGTAGAATTCGCTGATATGGAGTTTACACAGGAGCAATTTGAAGAATGGGTACGTGCCTTACCTGAAACAATTTATCGAATGAAAGGATATGTACCGATTGAAGGAGTTAAAAATCCAATGCTATTCCAATATGCATATGGCATGGTTCAATGGCTACCGGAATATATAAAAATGCCAGCGAAACTTGTTATTATCGGTGAAAACGTAGGATCTCTTCCTGTCATTGGCATTCAATAAAGAAAATGTAAACCTGTGGATATTTGCACAATTTAGACAATGTGTAGATTACGCAGGTTTTTTTATTTTTATGTAAAGAGAATGTAACGTGTCTGTAATATGTTTGTAATATAAATGGTGAGAAGAGCCACTAGAAGTAGTGATATCTCAATTCTGGGGGCTTTCGATAAGGATATTTAGAGGGACTGAATCAGTGAATAACACATACATTTTGGACTCGCTTTCGGGGCAAATTTACGATAATATTAGCTAGATTTAAAGGGGTGTCAACCCTCTTTCAAACGTAAGTATTTCATAGATTGGTTAATCCTACTAAAAAATATAGCAAAAAAACGTAGATTTTTCGCGTATTTATTTCCGCGTTGGGGTAGTTAGCAAATGCTGGTAAGAATTGAATGAAAATTATCCTTTACGATAAATGGCATAGAAGGAGGAATTGCAAACATGAAAAAAACACTAACTGCAATTTGTGCAACATTTCTTTTAGCAGCTCCAATTCAAATAGCTTCTGCTGCTACAAATACAACAGAGGGGAATTCAGTAAAGCAAACAACAAACTGTAAAGTTTATTATAAATGGTCTAACAATCATAAATGGAATATTCAATTCCCGCAGGCATCTACACCATCTAATGAGACGCCTTCAACAAATACTAATAATACGGCAGCAACGCCAAACAATAATCAATCATCACAAAACGAAAAACCAGCAACACCACCAGCTAGCTCTACACCTTCAACAACAACTTCAGATGTGAACGCATTTGAACAAGAGGTAGTAAAATTAACAAACGCTGAACGTACAAAAGCTGGTTTATCACCATTACAAACGGATGATAAATTAATGGCGGCAGCTCGCGAAAAATCACAGGATATGCAAAGTAATAACTATTTCTCACATACAAGCCCAACATTCGGTTCACCATTTGATCGTATGAAAGCTTTAGGGATTACCTATAAAAGTGCAGGAGAAAACATTGCACAAGGTCAACGTTCACCACAAGAAGTAGTGCAAGCGTGGATGGATTCACCTGGTCACCGTGCTAATATTTTAAATGGTAAGTTTACGCATATTGGTGTAGGCTACGTGAAATCAGGTAATTACTGGACGCAACAATTTATTACTAAATAAGATTTGTGTTCAAGAAAATGTCTTATAAGTCTACTAGGCTTATAGGGCATTTTTTTGATGGCATGAAGGTAGAAAAGTGGGATGTACAGTTACAGCTAAAAATATTTTTCAGTAAGATGCCAAGATGATATCGTCAGGGCATCTTTTTGGGCGATGAATCCCTCTATAACGCGTTTGAAATAAGCGAAAAATGCTTATACTCTCAAGTAGAGGAGGCGTTTTATGGATAGAGTGGAATATATGATGAAAAGCCTGCAAAAAGCATTCTACCATTCCTCTGATTTGACAGTCAGACAGGTAGATTGGCATGAAGGAAATACTGCTATTTTATGCTTTTACACGTCTCTTGTAGATGCGAAGGAAGTGCAAAAAGTTCTAGATACCATTTATGCACGTTTAGATTCCGATAAACCTTTTTGGAGTGAAACATTAATTACAACATTAGACAATTTTTCATTACCCCTCGCCATTGAGCGAGTATGTCAGGGAGAAACCATCGTTATTTTGCCTGAAACAGGAAAAATGCTGGCACTTACTATAGTGAATGAAGTTCGTCGAAATCTCGAAGAGCCGAGTAACGAAAGTATTTTGCGCGGTTCACATGAAGGTCTGATTGAACGTGTGGATACCAATTTAGCGTTAATACGTAGGCGTGTCAATAATCCTGCACTGGTAGTAAAATCATTTACGATTGGTCGACAAACGAAAACAAAAGCCTATTATCTTTATATGGATGGGGTAATAAAGCCAGAGACATTACAAGAGATAGAGAAGCGGATTGCAGCTCTTCAAATAGATTATTTTTATAGCTCTGGTCAATTAAGTGATGCGTTAGAGGATTCGGTGTTATCTCCCTTTCCACAATTGTTAAATACGGAGCATCCAGATCGTGTAGTAGCCAATTTAGTAGAGGGTAAGGCTGTAGTCATGACGGATATTTCACCGACGGCTTTCATTGGTCCTGTTACTTTTTTTTCTTTCTATCAAACGCCAGATGACTATAATGGTCGAGTTGTCGTCGGTTCTTTTTATAAAATTGTTCGTCTTCTGTCATTTATAACTGCCGTTTTTTTGCCCGCTTTTTATATAGCGATCATTAGTTTTCACTTTGAAGTCCTACCTTTGGAATTAAGTAATCAAGTGAAAAACGATGTCAATGAAATTCCTTATCGACCATTGATTGAAGCGTTGATTCTAGAGATTATTATGGAATTAATTCGAGAGTCAAGTATTCGATTACCACAATCGGTAGGACAAACGATTGGAATCGTAGGGGGGTTAGTAATAGGGGATGCTATCGTAAGTGCGGGATTAGTATCCAATTTAATGGTAATAGTCGTCGCCTTAACGGCTATTTCCAGCTATGTTGTCCCGTCGGTTGAATTAAATAGTACCATTCGGATGATACGTTTTCCCTTTATGGTGCTAGCCTCTTTGTTTGGGTTTTTAGGGATTGTCGTGGGGGTTGTCATATTACTCATTCATCTTATTAATTTGACGTCTTTGAAACAGCCTTATTTTTCGCCTATCATTCCTTTTCAACCGAAGGCTGTGCTGAAAATTTTTTTACGCTGGCCGTTTATCAAGCCGACCGTGCAAGTCACATCTTTCCATCCACCAAAGGATGAACAAGCCAAAAACGAGGATACACCATGAATGTTTCCTTGACGAAGGCGCAGTTCTTTTTACTATTATTTATATTTCAAACGGGTGTTGTCTACATCGCCTTTCAAACGCCGTTAATTAGCTCCAGTAAAAATAGCTCATGGTTAATTTTTATTGTAGCGAGTGTGATACATTATGGGCTACTTCTATTTTTTGAACGGTATCATTCGTATTTCTATTTAAATGTTTTTTTTCGTTGGGTTTATCAAATCTATTGGCTGTTATTGACCGCTGTATTTATTGCCTATATGAGCTATGTTTTGGCATCGTGGGTATTGCCACAAACGCCTGAGTGGATAGTCGTTGTCATTATTGTTGTTCTATCGCTATATGCCAACTTAAGTCGACCCGAAACGGTCATCAATATTGGTGTGATGTTGATTCCTATTATTTTCCTATTCGTCACTTTTCTAATGCTAGCGATACCAGATTTAACTTGGAGTAATCTTTTCCCCATAGAATGGAATCATACAAAACAAATAGGAGCTGGTTTGATTCATAGCATCTATGCGTACTTTGGGATTGAAATGTATCTAATTTACCGACCATTTTTACAAAAAGATTTACAGGTAAAAGGAAAGCCCTTATTGATGTATCAGCTAGTTATTTTTGTGTTTTATTTTATTTCAGTTCTTTTTACACAAATGTTTTTCTCAATCGAAGAAATCAACCTCATACCGGAGCCCATTATGTATATTTTAAAATCCCAGGAAGTTACATTTGTCAAGCGACTTGATATTTTTTTCGTTTATATTTGGCTTTCTTGGTCAATTGTCACCGTCATGATTTTTGGTCTATCTTTTCGAATGCTTCATTTTGTGAAAAAAAAGCAGCATCCAAATAGTCGTATTATTGTGTATCATATTTTTCTAGCCATCCTACCACTCTTTGTCATGCATTTTCGAAGCATTGAGTTGATCAAAAATTCCTTACACTATGTATTTATCTTCTTTACTTTCTTATTACCCATAGTCATTATCGGTTGGAATAAATGGAGGGGAAAAAGTGTATCGTAAAGGGCTAATGATTGCCATGTCGTTCTTACTGCTAGCTGGATGTTGGGATGAGCGCCTTTATAAAAACTCTTCCGTTGTGACACTCGTAGGGATAGAAGGATATGTTGGAGCGTATAAAGGTTATTATGCCTATCCGACTTCGATGACTCAAGACACGGAAATTATCGAAGCAGAAGGATTGTCACCCCGTGAAGTCCGGACAAATGCAAATTTAAAAGTGGAGCAAACACTTGATTTATCGGAGCTATCAACGATTCTAATTTCTGATCGTACAGCGAGAGAATCGATCTATGAACTATTGGATATTTATTTTCGGGACCCCCAAAATCCTATATCTATTAAAATGGCGCTTACGGATGGGGATGTCAAACCGTTTGTAGATTTGACAAAAGATTTAACGAATAGTTCTGGAAGCTATTACCAAAGATTTATTGAAAGTTCAGAAGATAATACCTATTTTCCGAAGGTCAATTTACAAGAAGTAGGTTCGATGCTTTTTGATCAGACAATTGATATAGCTTTGCCTTATTTTCAACTTAGTGAAGATAAAAAGCATGTGGTGGCAGGAGGCTTAGGTTTATTTACTGGACCAAGCTTTACGGGCACTGTATTAACACCGTCCCAATCCTTAACGATGCTGCTATTAATGAATCAAAAAAGTAAAGCGGCACGGATGAGCTATCTGTGGCAAAAGGATGGGAAAGTCAATCCGATTACTGTCGATGTATTAAAGGTGAAGCGTAAATGGACTGTCAATGAGGAATTGCGAACAATAGATATGAGCTATACCATTGATGTGGAGGTTGAAGAATTTCCGCACGATCATTTATATAAGGATGAAATTTTTCAGGACGTACAACAAATGATAGAGGAAAAAATGCAAGCTGAATTTGAAGAAGTCTTGCGGATTCTTCAAAATCAAAAGTCTGATACATTAGGGATTGGTCGTTATATTCGGGCTTACCATCCGAACATGTTTAAGGAAGAAGATTGGCATACAGAATTCTCCTCTTTATTACTCAAACCGAAAGTGGATGTAAAAATCATTCGAACAGGAGTTTTACGTTAAAAAATCGCCTTTCCTAGAACTTAGGATAAGGCGATTTTTATTAGGCAGCAGTCACTCTTTTTTGAACAAGTAGCAAGCGAATCAATAGTGTAGCAGCGCCAGTAGTCAATCCTGCAACGAGTCCAATCCAATAGCCAAAAGGCCCTAAATCTGTGTGGGTCGCAAGCAAATAACCAACTGGTAAACCAATTACCCAGTAAGAAATAATGGCCATAATAAATGTTATCATTACATCTTTATAGCCTCTTAAAGCACCTTGTACAGGGGCTTGGATGGAATCTGATAGCTGAAAAATAGCGGCAAAGACTAAAAATTGCACGGCATATTCAATTACGTTACTATCTGTCGTATACATGTGCGCAACGGGTTCACGGAAAATAAAGAGTATACAAGCAGAAATAAAGCTAAAGATGATGGCAGTACCCACACAAAGATAACTATATGTACGTGCATCTCGCATGCGGCCTGCACCTATTTCAAAGCCCACTAAAATGGTGACACCCATCGAAATGCTTAGGGGCACCATATAAAGGAGGGAAGTGAAGTTAATCGCAATCTGATGGGCAGCAATAATGGTTGTGCTAAAATTACTCATCATCATTGTGACGGCTGAAAAAATACTTGTTTCTGCGAAGAGTGAAATGCCAATCGGCACACCAATCAGCAAAATTTCCTTCCATTGTAGCCATGCAGGCTTGCGCCAATCGTGAAACATACGAAATCGTTCAAAAGGCACTCGTTTTGCGATAATCCAAGCAGTAATGAAGAAAATCAGCCAGTAAGTAATGGCTGTGGCTACCCCGGCTCCAATTCCACCAAGCTCGGGTGATCCGAATTTTCCGAAAATAAAGATGTAATTTAATACGATATTTATCGGTGTTGTCATTAAGGTAATGATCATCGTGACACGTGTTTGTCCGAGTGCATCAATGAAACAACGCATAACAAAAAATAAAAATAGTGGTAATAGACCAGCGCACATCGCATAGATGTAGCCCTTAGCTATAGTATGTACAGATGTTTCTAAGCTCATTTTGCTAAGTATCCAATCGATGCCAAAGAAAAGTCCGATGAAAATAATGATGGACAGTGTAATGGCGACATAAATGCCTTGTTGAACAGCCTTTTTAGCATCCATTTCCTTTTTTGCCCCAACAAGCTGGGAGACAATCGGTGTTATGGCTAGGAGAATGCCAGATAGTCCTGTATAAATCGGCATCCAGATGGAGGAACCAATCGATACACCTGCTAAATCAGACGTCCCATAGCGACTTGACATTAACACATCAAAAAAAGAAACAAGGTAGATGGCTACTTGTGTCACTAGAATAGGGATAATCATTTTTAAAAGTAGTGCGTATTTTTCTTTCAAAGTGGATGTTTGATACATGTATGATACTTCCTTCATTAACATAATGAACAAGTATAGCATATGTAAAGAGAGAAAAGCTGAAATTTTATGGCTTCATCTATATCTTTTCGTTGGCATATAGTAAAATAGAACACTGTAAACAAAAAGTAGTCTACCTACAATGGTTTTTAAGGAATAGGAGAATTCATGTGAAACAACAAACAATCATTTTAACCGGTGGTGGGACAGCTGGCCATGTATCGTTGAACCAAGCGATACTCCCGTCTTTACTTGAACTAGGTTATGATGTCCACTATATTGGCTCAGAACAAGGTATTGAAAAAGAATTAATAGGCGAGGCTTTCCCTGATGTACCTTTTTATGGTATTGCAAGCGGCAAATTGCGTCGTTACTTTTCAATGAAAAATTTTACTGATCCATTTAAGGTGCTTGCGGGAATGATGCAGGCTTTTCGTATTATTAAAAAAGTAAAGCCGCAAGTCGTATTTTCGAAAGGGGGCTTTGTTTCTGTCCCTGTTGTCATGGCAGCCAAACTGGCAGGTGTTCCAGTTGTAATCCATGAATCAGATGTGACACCTGGGCTTGCCAATAAAATTGCTTTACCTTTTGCCTCTCACGTGTTCACCATTTTTGAAGAAACATTGAAGCATTTACCAAATGATAAGGCAACTTGTACAGGTTCCATCATTCGTCCTGAATTGTTGGAAGGGGAAAGAGCAAAAGGATTAGCATACTGTGGCTTTACGACATTAAAACCTGTTTTGCTTGTCATGGGTGGAAGCTTAGGCTCAGTGGTTTTAAATGATGCCCTTCGAAAAAATTTACCAGAGCTTTTAAAACAGTTTTATGTCATTCATTTATGTGGGAAAGGGAATTATGATGAAACGTTAGCTTCATTGCCTGGCTATAAACAATTTGAATATGTGACGACAGAGTTGCCTGATTTAATGCATGCAGCAGACTTCATTGTGTCTCGAGCGGGGTCAAACTCTATCTTTGAATTTTTGGCACTTCATAAACCGATGCTTTTGGTGCCATTATCTGCTCAAAAAAGCCGTGGTGATCAAATATTAAATGCTAATTTATTTAAAAAGCAAGGCTATGCAGAAGTGTTACAGGAAGAAGCTTTAACAAAGGAATCCTTCATGAAGTCTGTTTATACATTAACAGAGCGACAAGTGGAAATGGTTGAAACGATGTCCAAAACAAAGAAACCAAAAACACCTGACGAGATGGCGTCATTAATTTTGCACTATCAAAAATAAATATCCATTAAAAAAGCTATGAGGGATGTCGATGATGACAACACCTCATAGCTTCTTCTTATATTAATAGGCTTACATTGCTTGCTCTTCGCCTTCTTGCATTTCATAAGCAGTTGTTAAGTAGAATAAATCCTTTGGAATTTTAAATAAATCAAATTGTGCCATACCACTATTTACTTGAGCTAACAAAGTTGGGTGACTTTCATTAGCGCTCACAACATAGGGTAATTTTAACGCAGCACGCTGTGATTTTATATTTTCAACGCGAATACGGAGGAATACCGTATGAAAATTATATTCAAAAAATAACTCGTTTAAAAAAAGCATTTTTGCCTTTTGATTATAGCCTTTTCCTTGGTAAGGGAGTCCAATCCACGTTCCTAAAAAACCTGCACCGTCTTCAACATCGTGTATACTAATGGTGCCGATTGGTTGACCCCAGTCATCAGTAATGGTCCTCGAGATAGCGAGTCCTCTCGCTTCCTCTTCGATCAATTGCTTTGTCATAAACCAGTATTCATCAGCGGATGTGGCTTTCTGACGGACAAAAGGGAATACAGAAGGGTGTGATAATAGCTCATAAAGCTCTGTACATTCATGCAGGTCTCGATGTTTAAGCATACGAAACGCCTCCTTTACTAGGGTAGTTAAAACAATTCCGTTGAAGCATAAAGAAGAAAACTAAATTTCGTACTGGAATTAAAACCCAAAGAACTAGACGTTATAACTATGATATTCCATAATCTCCCGCTGTCTTACTGATTTCGACCATACCGAAAAAAGACTAGTTTTTTAAATATAATATAACATGCTAGCTGTTTGATGCAATCATTTTGCTCGTAAAAAACAAAATTTTAAGTTTAATAGTCAGTAAATTCTGATAAAAGGATAGAAATGATTCATTTATTTGCCATATTTAAAATTAAGTAAATTCTATTACTTTTATCTAAAATTAATCAATTAAATAGTTCTATAGTATTATGTTTTTATGTTTAAATAGTTAAATTATCAAAAATGTCCTTAAAAGGATATAATTTATCTAATTCTAGAACGGTAATTTTTTATTTTTATGTTATAATAGCAGAATTAGTTTTTGCGTATAATGACGTATATACATAGCATTTTATTATGATGGCAATGGCCTTTTTCTGGAGGTGACAGTATGGAGTATCTTTTAAGCGAAGATTTTTTTAATGAATTATTTATTGGCAATGATTTTGTTTTTCTTATGAAAAAAGTAAAGGAAGATTTTCAATATATTCGCTTAAACAATGCAGCTCGAGAACTGTTATCGATCGATGTAATTAGAAAAATGCTTTCCGCCGTTACCTCGAATCGAAATTTTTCGATCATTCAGAAAAACTATCATCATGCAATTGAAGAACATATTCAGGTTGACTATGTAGATTATGCATATGTACAGTCGGAGGTTCGTAAATATGAAACAACTGTACGCCCTTTGCGCTATAATCAGGAAGACTTTGTTTTAGCCATTACAAAGGAAATTCATTATGACCGTAGTATTGAAGATAAGTTTTTATTTATGCGGTCCCTATTCGATCATGCCTTTTTTTCGACTGTTGTGTTATCAGCTGAAGGTATGATTTATGAAGTGAATTCAAGCTTTATGGAAGATTTTCAAATAGATAATGAAGCCGTCAAACAAAAAATGTTTTTTGATTTACCGATTGTTCCTAAAGAAGAAGTTCAGCAAATTAAATGGTATCTACAGCAAGCGGCTAGAGGAGAAAACGTTCATGAAAAGTTTGTAAGACTGCTTACGTTGGATCACCAAGAACGCATGTATTTACTGTCACTTTCGCCTGTCATGCAGGAGGATAATTCCTTTGCAATCTTTCTGATTATGCAGGACTTCACACAGTTCACCTTGCAAAAAGCAGAATTACGTTCGAAATCTCACGGCTTTGAAGTGTTTAAGTCGGCATTAAATTCAGCTACGGCCATTGCTATTTTAGATAGTGAATGTCATATTTCAGAAGTGAGCGAGATGTTTTTACAAGCTTCAGGTTACACAGAAGAGGAATTAATTGGTCAGCCTTATGCGCTACTTAAGCCACGGTACCAAACACAAAATTTTTTACAATTAATCAATGATAAACTTGCTAGTGGGGAAATCTGGCGAGGAGAGCTGTGCTATCGGACCAAATATCATGCTGATTATTGGGTGGAGGCAACTATCGTCCCATTAAAAAATGAGTTTGGTGAAATTGAACAAATTTTAACCATTAACTATGATATTACAGACAAGAAAAGAATGTTCACAGAACTAAAAAATATTGAACGAACTTTCCGTCTCATTACGGAAAATACAAATGATTTAATTGTCATCACGAATGAGGATGGAATCATTATTTATGCTTCACCCTCCTATGAAATATATTTAGGCTATGAAAATGTGGAGCTACAAGGTCAGTTTTACAGTGCCATTATTGATACAGAAAGCCAGCATGAATGGCAAACATTTATAAATAACTATACTGGTCAGACAGATACACAGTTCGAGCTTTTATTGAAGGCGAAGGACGGCACACCTATTTGGACAGAAGGCAATGTCACGGTGGTTCATGACCCTGATCGAGAAAAAGTTTCACAAATTATGATGGTGTCCCGTGAAATTACCCATCGTAAAGAGAGAGAAAATGATTTGCTGTATCTTGCCTACCATGATTCTTTAACACAGCTTCCTAATCGCCGTTATTTACAAAAAGAGTTTCCGACAATATTGGCAGAAGCCAACGAAAACAATGCAAGTGTAGCGATGCTTTATTTAGATGGGGATGATTTTAAAGCTGTCAATGATCGCTTTGGCCATGATACAGGGGATGCTTTTATTCAGAGCTTTGGTCAGGCTTTGAGCAAAACCGTTAGAAGTCATGATATCGTTATTCGAATAGGGGGTGATGAATTTCTTGTCATCCTCACAGGTCTAACGAGGGAAATTGAAAAAAGGCATAGTCAAATTATGCATATTATCCGTCGCATTCGAGATGAATTAGCAACAGGCTGGATGATTGAGAATCATCAGTTTACGCCAACTGCTTCAATAGGAATCTCGTATTATCCTGATCATGCCCAAACATTGGATGAATTAATGGATTTGGCTGATCAAGCACTATATAAATCAAAAGAAGCAGGGAAAAATAATCTCTATATTTCGGAAGCCCATTAAAAAAGTCTGTCCACAAATTATTCGTTGTGAGACAGACTTTTTATTTGATGTTATGCTATAACAGTATAGGGATAAAAATCCTACATCGTTATTTCGGAATAGAAGGTGATTATGTGCCTAAGAAAATATTATTAGTGGAAGATGAAAAGCATATTGCGCGTTTTGTTGAGCTCGAATTACAGCATGAAGGCTATGACGTGACGGTTGCCTTTGAAGGGCGGGAAGGGCTATCCCTGGCAACAACAGATGCATTTGATGTGCTATTACTAGACGTGATGCTACCGGGTATTAATGGTATTGAAATTTGTCGGCGAATTAGGACACAATCTCAAGTGCCTATTATTTTAATAACGGCAAGAGATGCTGTTATGGATCGTGTAGCTGGTCTAGATGCTGGAGCAGATGACTACATCGTCAAGCCATTTGCGATCGAAGAACTATTAGCAAGAATTCGAACGATTATACGTCGTGCAACAACACAAGAGCCAGCAAATAGTGAATGTTTGAGTTTGCGTGATATTGAGATAGATATTGCAGCCTATGAAGTTTTCGTGCAAGGGAATAAACTCGACCTAACTAAGACAGAATATGATTTACTGAAACTATTAATTGAACACAAAAATAGAGTTTGTACACGCGAGCATATTTTAACGTCTGTATGGGGCTATGATACAGATATAGAGACCAATGTGGTAGATGTGTATATACGTCATTTACGGTCTAAGCTCCCAGGTGATACGAATGCCTATATTGAGACGGTTCGAGGGGTTGGGTATGTGATGCGTGAATGAATCAGTTACTTATGTACCTCCGTCGTCAATCTTTGCAGAAAAAATGGATGCTCACCTCCAGTAGTGTGATTTTTTTAAGCTATACGATTATTTGCGTGGTTGTTTATATTTCCCTCCATACGTGGCTATTAAATGATGAGGAAAGCAAAGTTGAACGGACTAGCAGGGATATTATTTCATTTTTACAATCACAGGGACCAGATATTACGATTCAACAAATTCAACAAAATACTGGTTTGCTCAAATCGATTGTCGACCGAGATGAAACTGTTAGAATGTTTAATGCGGACGGCGTGGATATTTTGCGTATCAATAATACTTCAGCTGCTGCACCACTTAGCTCCATGCAGGAGATTTTTGAGACGACCATTGATAAGCAGGATGTACTGGTCATGAATGAACCAATACGCTTAGGCTTTTTTCAAGGATATGTCCAGGTTGTCCATCCGCTCACTGGTTTTCAATCGCTCATGCATTATCTATTAACAGCCATGCTCATCGCAGGTGTTGGGGCATTGGTGTTATCAGGTTCTATTGGATATTATCTAGCCAATTATTTAATGAAGCCATTGCGTGAATTACGTGCTTCCATGAAAATGGTGATGGATCAAGGCTTTAATGAGCCCATACAGTTAACCAACACGTCACACGATGAGATTGGTGATTTATTGAACATGTACAATGCCATGATGAATGAGCTGCAAATTTCTTTTACACAGCAGCAACAATTTGTCGCTGATGCTTCTCATGAGCTTCGTACGCCCATCCAAGCAATTGAAGGACATCTTTCTCTGTTGAAAAGATGGGGCAAAAATGATCCAGCTATTTTAGAGGAGTCGATTGATACTTCATTAACAGAAATTGCTCGCATGCGTAAAATGATTGAGGAATTATTAGAGCTTGCAAGACGTGAGGAAAAAGATGAAATGAGTGAGGCGAATGCACTAGCTGTAATTGAAGCTGTTATCGATGAAATGGAGCTTGTACATCCAAAAGCGCGAATTATGCTGTCGAAAAATGATGAAATAGGTCCTTTATTTATAACTGAAAATGCACTAAGTCAAATCATTCGTAATATAATAGAAAATGCAATTCGTTATTGTGAAAAAATTCCTGAGATACAAATTTCTATTTCAGTTGCTGGAAATTATGCATGTTTAGAAATTGCTGATAATGGTATAGGAATAGCAAAAGACAATATTCCTTTTATATTTGATCGTTTTTATCGAGTGGATGAGGCAAGGAACCGTAAAATTGGTGGAACAGGCTTAGGATTAAGTATCTCGAAGATGTTGCTTGAAAAGTATAATGCCACGGTAGAAGTCAAGAGTGAGGTTAATATTGGAACCGTTTTCTCGTTAAAGATCCCGCTAAAATATTAAGAAAAATGCACGCTTTATTTCATTATTCTATCCTTTGCGAAAAAAATTGCTTAATTTGCTAAAAAGAGTTGTATTTTTTGTGAAGAGTAGTAAGATTGAGATGGAAAAAACGTTCTTTAAAATATGGAAAAGTAGTGTGAAACATTCTTTTAAAGAACGGCTAAATATTATATAATTAATTGCAATTTAATTAATGGAACTGCCGTAAGGCAAAATTTGGAGGTCATTTTTCATGTCGAACAACGTTACAACTGTAAGTTCTCCATGGTCAGCTTTCTCTGGTCCTAACCTAGGATATGTGATGGAGCAATACGACTTATTCTTACAGTCTCCTGAAGAAGTAGAACCGGAGTTAGTTTCTTTATTCCAACAATTTGGTGCACCAGTAGTAGTAGAAGGTGAAGTAGCTGTAGCTAGTCATACAGCAGCGGCTCCTGCTGGCGATTACAAAAAAGTGTTAGCCGCTGTGAGATTAGCCGATGCAATTCGTTCACGCGGTCATTTAGCGGCAGATATTTATCCTCTGAAAAACCGTGAACTACAAACAGCTCAAATTGACGAAAGCGCGTTCAACTTAAGCGCTGCAGATTTAGCTGAAATTCCTGCAGCAATCTTCTTCAAAGATGTGCCAGCAAACGTGAAAAATGGTAAGGATGCAATTGACTATTTAAAAGCTATTTATACAAATAAAGTAGCGTTTGAATATGAACATGTAGTAGCTACAGAAGAACGTAATTGGATTCAAGCGCAAATTGAATCAGGCTCTTTCCAACAAGCACTTTCTTCTGATGAAAAGAAAGCCTTATTAGATCGTTTAACACGTGTTGAAAATTTTGAGAAATTTATCCATAAAACATTTGTAGGACAAAAGCGTTTCTCTGGTGAGGGCTTAGATACGCAAATTGTACTATTTGATGAAATCATTAAAACTGCAGAAGCGCTAAGTGTTGAAAAAGTACGTATTGGTATGGCACACCGTGGTCGCTTAAATGTTTTAACACATATTTTAAATAAACCTTATGACATGATGTTCTCTGACTTTGCACATGTATCAAATGATTTATTTATGCCGGAAAATGGTCGCCTTGAAATTACAAAAGGGTGGACAGGTGATGTGAAATACCATATGGGTGCTTCTTATAACCGTGATTCAGGTATGAATGTGAAACTTGCCTACAACCCATCTCACTTAGAAGTGGGCAACCCAGTAGTTCTAGGTGCTACTCGTGCAACACAAGATGACACTTCAAAGCCAGGTCAAGCGGTTCATGATCGTACAAAAGGCTTAGGAATCCTAGTACACGGTGATGCAGCATTCCCAGGTCAAGGTATCGTAACTGAAGTATTAAACTTCGCTAAAACTGAAGGATTTACAACTGGTGGTACTATTCATATTATCGCGAACAATATGATTGGTTTCACTACGGAACAATATGATTCTCGTTCTTCTGTTTACTCATCTGACCCAGCAAAAGGGTATGAAGTACCAGTAGTTCATGTGAATGCAGATAGTCCAGAAGCAGTGGCTCAAGTAGGTCGCTTTGCAGCTAACTATCGTCAAAAATTTGGTAAAGATATTGTTGTTGATTTAGTTGGTTACCGCCGTCACGGTCATAACGAAACAGATGATCCAACGGTTACAAACCCAGAAACATATAAATTAGTTTCTAAGCACGAAACTGTTCGTGCGTTATATGGTGCAGCATTAGTAGCAGAAGGTCTTGTATCAACTGAAGATGTAGCAGCATTAGATACAGCTATCTATGCAGAAATGCAAGCTGCTTACGATCATGTAAAAGAAATGGCTTCAAAAGATGAGCATCATCAATTAGAAATGCCAGAAGAATTAAAAGTAGAGTTCCCACAAATTGATACAGCAGTTGGTGCAGAACGTTTAGGTAAAATCAACGAAGAGCTTCTAGTGTTTGAAGAAAACTTCGAGCCACAGAAAAAGCTTGGAAAAATTTTAGAAAAACGTCGTGATGCATTTGCATCTGCAAAAATCGATTGGGGTCATGCGGAAACTTTAGCATATGCAACAATTATCCAAGATGGCACACCAGTACGTTTCACAGGTCAAGATGCTCAACGTGGTACTTTCTCACAACGTCACTTAGTGCTTCACGATAAAAACAATGGTAATGTCTTTACACCACTTCATCATATTTCTGGTGCAAGTGCATCCTTTACAGTACACAACTCACCACTGACTGAAGCAGGGGTAGTTGGCTTTGAGTATGGTTACAATCTAGAAAATGGCCATGTATTAACAGTTTGGGAAGCACAATTTGGTGACTTTGCGAATATGGCACAAGTAATGTTTGATAACTTCATTTCAGGGGCACGCTCTAAATGGGGTCAAAAATCTGGCATGGTGATTCTATTACCACATGGTTATGAAGGCCAAGGTCCAGAGCACTCTTCAAGCCGTATGGAACGTTATTTACAAATGTCAGCAGAAAATAACTGGTTTGTAGCAAACTGTTCAAATGCAGGTAACTACTACCACTTATTACGCCGCCAAGCAGCGTTATTAGGTACTGAAGGTGTTCGTCCACTTGTGGTTGTATCACCAAAATCATTATTGCGTCATCCATTAGCAGCAGCTAATGCTGAGCAATTAGCAGATGGTTCATTCCAAGAAGTGATTGAACAACCTGGCTTAGGTACAAAAACGGATGCTGTAGAGCGTATCGTATTAGGTACTGGTAAAGTGATGATCGACTTAGCAGATCGCGTGAAAGATGGAGAAGGTTTCGATCACTTACACATTGTTCGTGTAGAACAACTTTACCCATTCCCAAAAGAGCAAGTTGCTGGTATTATTGCTAAGTATCCTAATGCTAAAGAAATCGTATGGGTACAAGAAGAACCTAAAAACCAAGGCTCATGGAATTATGCACTAGAAACATTATATGAACTTGCAGAAGGTAAAAAGCTTCGCTATGTAGGTCGTCCTGCAATGAGCTCAACTTCTGAAGGAGATGCAGATTCTCATAAAGCAGCTCAATCATCACTTATTGAAGAAGCAGTTGCTGAGCCAGTAAAGGTTAAATAATCACATATAAATATTGATAGCTGGGCTACTTGCCCATAAGCAGTAGCCCTTTTATGTGCATCATGCACGTTAATCAAAGGAGGAAATGAAAGTGGCTGAAATTAAAGTCCCTGAATTAGCAGAATCGATTACAGAAGGTAGTATCGCACAGTGGGTAAAAAAAGTGGGCGATCGCGTTGAAAAAGGTGAATTCATCGTTGAACTTGAAACAGATAAAGTAAACGCTGAAATCATTTCTGAAGAAGCAGGTGTATTAACACAAATTTTAGCTGAAGAAGGCGATACTGTACTAGTTGGTCAAGTTATCGCAATTGTAGAAGCAGGCGAAGGCGCAGCAGCTGCACCAGTAGCGGCAGCACCAGCTGAAGCAGCTCCAGCTCCAGCAGCGCCACAAGCGGCACCTGCAGCACCAGTAGCAGCAGCTCCTGTAGTAGAAGAAACTTCTGGTGAGCGTGTCATCGCATCTCCAGCGGCACGTCGACTTGCACGTGAAAAAGGTATTGACCTTGCAGCGGTATCACCAGTAGATCCACAAGGCCGTGTACGTGTACAAGATGTAGCGGCACATGGTACAGCACCAGTAGTAGCAGCACCTACACCAGTAGCAACTACAGGTGGCCCAGTTGTATTCACACCAGTAGCTAATTCTGACCGTGTAACGATTGAAAAAATGAGCCGTCGTCGTCAAACAATTGCAAAACGTTTATTAGAAGTTAAACAATCAACAGCAATGTTAACAACATTCAACGAAATTGACATGACAAACATCATGGCACTTCGTAAACGTAAACAAGAAGAGTTTGTGAAAGCAAACGACATCAAACTTGGTTTCATGTCATTCTTCACTAAAGCTGTTGTTGCAGCACTGAAAAAATACCCATACGTAAACGCTCAAATCTCTGGCGATGAAATTCATTTAAATAACTTCTTTGATATCGGTATTGCAGTATCAACTGAAGAAGGTTTAGTAGTACCAGTTGTACGCGATGCGAATAGCAAAAACTTTGCAGAAATCGAAAAAGATATCGCTAACTTAGCGACAAAAGCTCGTGATAAAAAATTAGGCTTAAATGACATGGCTGGTGGATCATTCACAATCACAAATGGTGGTGTATTCGGTTCATTAATGTCAACACCAATTATGAACGGTACGCAAGCTGGTATTTTAGGTATGCACTCCATTGTAAACCGTCCGGTTGCAGTAAATGGTGAAGTTCAAATCCGTCCAATGATGTATGTAGCACTTTCTTACGATCACCGTATCATCGATGGAAAAGATTCTGTAGGATTCTTAAAAACAGTTAAAGAGTTAATCGAAAATCCTGAAGATTTATTATTAAATTCATAATTCCTTTAAACCCTGCAAACTTTGCAGGGTTTTTTCTTGGCTTCTGTATCACTAAAGTCATTAGTAATTTTGATAATCCAAAACTATTTACTTAGTATAAAAAGAATAGGTAGTAAAAATATGTTGTTTTCCAGCAGATATATGGATAAAAATACGTAGATTAATAATGGATAGGGCAAGCATAATACCCTAATATTGTCATTAGTCAGAAAAATGATAAAACTCTCTTGACGTACATACTAGTTTTATAGTAGTATCTAAATATCAATTAAATAAACAAACCTCACTAACAAACATCAGTGAGGTAGAGGCGCGGTATTTATTAGTTCATTGTTGAGTACAAGCAAACAAAGACGCAATGAAGAAGGAAATATCGCCGAAGTATAAAAGGAGCTCGTACTTTTATGCTGGGTCTGCAGTGAATAAGTGCAGGACTGTCCTAGTAAATTCATTTCCAGGTTTACTAGGTTGTGCTATCTCGGAAACATGGAATACTAGTGAGGATTTGGGCAACTGTCATAAAAGGTAAGACCTAAGTTCACAAAACTTAGGTCTTTTTTCGTACAGTTGTCTTATTTTTTTACAGAAAAGGGGAGTTTTTCATGAAAAGAAAATGGTTGTTAGTAATGATCTCTATCATGACGGCAATTGTGCTAGCTGCATGTGGCACTAGTGACAAAAAAGAAAGTAGTTCAGGTGATGCTGGCGCAGATAAAGAAGAAGGCGGCGGTGAATTCCGAATTGGAATGGAGGCGGGCTACCCACCATTCAACTGGACACAGCAAAACGATGCAAATGGAGCAGTAAAAATTGCAGATAACGCAGAGTATGCAGGTGGCTATGATGTACAAATGGCGAAAAAAATCGCTGAAGGTTTAGGCAAAGAATTAGTGATCGTCAAATTGGAATGGGACGGCTTAGTACCAGCGCTACAATCTAATAAAATTGATGCAATCATCGCGGGAATGTCGCCAACAGAAGAACGTAAGAAAACAATTGATTTTACTGAAAACTACTATACTTCTGATTTTGTAATGGTTATTAAAAAAGGTAGTAAATATGAAGGTGTCAAATCAATCCAAGATTTCTCTGGCGCAAAAATTACATCACAACTGAATACTTCCAACTACAATGTGATTGATCAAATTAAAGGTGTCAATAAACAAACAGCAATGGAAAGCTTCCCAGCGATGCGTGTAGCTTTAGAGGCAGGCAAAATTGATGGATATGTAGCCGAACGTCCTGAAGGAATTTCTGCGGCAGCTGCCAACGATAAATTCACATACGTAGCATTTGAAGAAGGCTTTGATACAGATCTTTCAAATACTTCGATTGCTGTAGGCTTACGTAAAGATGATGCTAATCTAGAAAAAATCAATGAAATCCTAAAAGGTATTTCTGAAGATGATCGTCAAGCGATAATGGAAGAAGCTATTTCTCAGCAACCAGCAGCACAATAAAAAAATGGCACGGACTAGTTGCTAGTCCGTGCACTATCATTTCATCATTATTAAAATGAGAACCTCTCTACATAATGATAATGTCCTAGCGAAATAAATCATAGACTAGTAGAAAAAGCTAGGGCACGAAAAAGATAGCAAGCAACATGACATTGTAAGGAGGAACATCATGAGTCTTGAATGGATACTTTCAATTATTGAAAACAACTGGCAAATGTTTTTACGAGGTGCGTATTATACGTTACTGATTTCGACTATAAGTACAATTATTGGTGCATTTATCGGATTTTTCATCGGAATTATGCATACGATTCCAGTTCGTAAAAAAGGTGTGAAATTTTATAGCTTAAAGCTTATTAATTTTATACTCACATGCTATGTTGAATTTTTCCGTGGTACACCAATGATTGTACAGGCTATGGTTGTCTACTATGGATTAGATATCGCATTTGGCATAGACATGCACTTTATTACAGCGGGGATTTTAGTCGTTTCACTTAATACAGGTGCCTATATGGCAGAAATTGTCCGAGGTGGTATCGTATCGATTGATAATGGTCAATATGAGGCAGCATCAGCTATCGGTATGAATCACTTCCAAATCATGCTTCACGTAGTCCTACCACAAGTAGCACGAAACGTACTGCCTGCGACAGGCAACCAATTAATTATGAATATTAAAGATACAGCTGTACTAAACGTTATTGGAGTAACAGAATTATTCTTCCAAACAAAATCAATCTCCGGTAACAACTTCCGTTATTTTGAATCGTTCTTTGTAGCTTGTATTCTTTATTTCATAATGACATTCACTGCATCACGAATCCTTCTCTATGTTGAAAAACGTTTAGATGGACCAGATGCCTATCAAAAAGAACAAAAAGAAGCAATATAGGGGGACGCACAAATGGCAGTCATTAAAATTGAACATTTAAGTAAATCATTTGGACGTAACCAAGTGTTAAAAGATGTTAATTTTCAAGTGGAAAAAGGAGAAGTTGTTTGCTTAATAGGCTCCTCTGGTTCAGGCAAATCCACTTTACTTCGTTGCATTAATTTATTAGAAACACCAAGTGGTGGGCAAATTATTTATCAAGGGGAAGACATCCTAGATGAAAAACACAATATCCAAGAATATCGAACACATTTAGGGATGGTATTCCAGCAATTCAATTTATTTAACAACCACAATGTTTTAAATAATTGTACGGTGGGGCAAATAAAAGTTTTAAAACGCTCGAAGAAGGAAGCAGAGGAAACAGCGCTTAAATATTTGAACATTGTTGGTATGGAACAATATGTAAACGCAAAGCCTCGACAGCTTTCAGGGGGGCAAAAGCAACGCGTAGCCATTGCCAGAGCATTATCCATGAATCCTGAAGTGATGCTTTTTGACGAACCTACATCAGCACTAGACCCTGAGATGGTAGGGGAGGTATTAAAAGTGATGCGTCAATTAGCTGATGCAGGCAATACGATGCTGATTGTAACGCATGAGATGGAGTTTGCCAAAGAGGTAGCAGATCGCGTAGTCTTTATGGATAAAGGTGTAATTGTCGAAGAGGGCCCACCATCACAGGTATTAATAAACCCTCAGCATGATCGGACGAAAGAGTTTTTAAAACGAACATTAAAGCAGTAGGACCTCATCAAAAAAAGTGAGTCCTATAATAGAGACTCACTTACTTTCTGGAATTCCATTCTGCATAAAGGACAAAGCAGATTACGAATGCTATTGCAATAATAAAAAACCATTGTGGTACACCGCCAAAGCTCATCATAACACCTCAAATGTAAAATTATTTTTGGATAGATTAGGTATTGTATTTCTTTTTTCTCCACAAAAGCCTAAAAATATTATAAAATAGGCATTAGACATTAGCTTTATGCTAGTAAAGAGAGGTAGAGAGAATATGTTACATTTAAAATGGAAAGATGCGCCAACATTACGAACAGTGACTTGCAAACATACCAATGCATCAAAATACCTAGTATCAAATGTTTTAACAGTAGGAAAAGAATATGAAGTAAAAAATGAAACAGAAGAGTTCATTTTTATCATTGATAACACTGGCAACGTCGGTGGCTACTATAAAGATTATTTTGCATAAAAAGAAGATAGGGTGGTTCAGATCATTTACTGAGCCACCCTTTTTTTCATGAATCCCTCTGATAGCCTCTTATATCCGTCGTATTTTGCAACTGTTGCTTTTCCTGTTCCGTCGCCGTATGTAAGGCGAACACATCTTTTATAGCTGTTTGTAGCTCATATTGCGTTTCCTTAAATTTCGATACTTGCTGTTCGAATGAAGGTCTTGCAAAACGATCCTGTGTCTGTGATAATCGTTCCTCAAGCTGTGCATAATGATGATCCATATGCATGGATAGCATCATTGCTAGTTGATTTTTCCATAAAGGAATTAATGTGACAATGGAAAACTCAATTTTTTCAGCTAATGTTTGATTCGCTTGTTGTATCATACGAATTTGTGGTGCCGTTTGTAGGGCTACTTGTTGAGAAACCTGTAAATCATAAATACGTTGGTCCAGCCTCTCAATTTGTGCAGCGAAATCATTTAGTTGTTGAATGGCAAGAGGCTGTTTATTTGCTTGGACACTTGTTATTTTTGTAGGAAGCTCCACCTCAATGGCCTGCTGCTTTTTCATTTGACCAGCTGCAATCGCAGTAGCTAGTTCCTCGAAAAATCCTCGATTATGTGTATAAAGTGCTTCTAAGTTCTCTACATCCCGAATTAGTTGGAGCTGAGCACGTTCCAATTGCACCCCGATACGTTCCACCTGAATACTAATACGCTCAAATTCTGTTAGCGTTTGTTTCACAGTAGGCTCTGTTTTACCACCAAATATTTTTTTGAAAAAGGTTTGTTTTTTTGGCTCTAAAGCTGTCGGGTCTACGCGATCTAAGGTTTGCATTAAGGAGTCTAGCATTTGACCTATTTTGGTCACGTCCTTTTGCTTCACCTGCGCTAACATTCGATCCGCAAACTGGGACAGGGAACGCTGTGAATCCTGTCCTAAAGACAGCAATGATTCAAAATCAGTTAAATCAATTTGGCTGGCATATAGTAAAGCCCGACTTTGCGCAAGAGGCGATAGCGTTTCGTACGTCGCCATCGCCTCATTTTGTGGAGTTGTTTCTAAATAAGATTGTACTAATGGAGAAAGACCAGGAATGGTATTTAATTGAAAAGCATGTTCATCTGCCGTCATTTGTCATCGCCTCGCCAGTCCAATTGTTCTCTACGTCTAAGATTAGAACGATTTGCGAATTCAATCTCCATTTGTAGGTGGTCAATATCATTCGCAAGCGCATCCTTTAAATCAATTTGAATCGTATCATTTAAGTCCGTTAATGTTTCACGCGTTTTTGATAACGTCAATTGAATTTCTTTATCCTTCACAGGCTGTCTAGAAAGCATTGTATACTTATCCGTTAATTCCACTGCTGAAGGTAAATGCGCATAGAAAAAGGGTTCAACATTGTAAAACTTACGTGGGTCTGTCTTGACAATTTTGACGATGTTTTTTGAAATACGGGTCATCTCCAGTAGTTGTTTAAAAGCAGATACGGAACGTACACGTAAATAGTTTTGACTTAATGTTTGAATTTGCTTATTAGCGGTTGATAATTGTGTTTCAATGTGTTTGAATTCTTCTTTTGTGATACCTGCTATTTGCATGACTTTCTTTTTTTGTCTATGTTTCAGCAACGCTGTACTCGTCGCATATGAACCAGCAAACAGTAAACCACCAAGGAAGAATCCAGGATTTGCTGCAATTGCTGCGATAGAAACAGTTGTTAGCGAAATAACGAAGCTAGCAGTATGTCTAGAAAAAAACTGTCCAATACTAAGCATTGTTTCTTCCTCCTTGCATTTCAATATGTCTATCTTCTTATACGAAATAATCGACATAAAGTTTCAATGAAAAATGAAACCTTACATAAATTTTACTGCGAATCGCAAATTTTCTCAATGATATTACCTAGAATAACTAGGATTAAGTTGTTCAGTATGTATGTCCACTTATTTTTAAGAGATTTGTGAACATCATATCGTATGGATTCGAATTTCTAATGATTAGGTTTATGTGCTGTCTAGCTTGAAATAAACGTGTTGACTTATTTTTCGATCGTGCGGTTCTATTTCCTAGTGTAAGAATTAAGCATGGATGCTACTTTTTTATTCCCTAATACAAAACATCAACAACTGCTTTTAAACGAACCACCAATCTAAGTGCTTATTTTAAAATAGTTTAATAAACCAAAATAGGATAATTATTGTATAATAAAGTCGGTATATACGATAATAGGATTGTGAAAAAAGAAAGCGGTGGAAAAATGAACAATAGAAAAGGAATAATTATTGCTAGCATCATACTCTTATACTGTGTAATTGACGTTATCTATACATTTGTATTATCTGGAAAAATCAATTGGTCTATATTATTTTTAGCCGTATGTATGATTGGTTTAATAGAGGTCGCCATATTCAATAATAAATACCTAAAAAAGAATATAAATCATTAATAATTATAGGGTGCATTTACCTTTAATACCTTGTAAAAAAGAAGAGCCAGACTAAACAATGTCTGACTCCATTCGTACATATCCTTTTAAATCATCATATAACTCTAAAGAAAATGAATTGGAATCGGCTTGGGGACTAACACCCTTTTGGACAAAAAGAAGGAATTCATTCAGCGCTTTTTCAGGTCCTTCTACTTCAACCTCAATTTGCTCGGCAGCATTCAATCTACAATACCCTTTTAGCCCTAATTCAATGGCTTTTTGTTTAATAAAGAATCGGTAGCCTGTCCCATAGACGTCACCAAAAAATTTAATACTTGCTCGTTTGTTCAAGGAAATACCTCCTACCATTAGAGAGGGGATGAGCCTCTCTCTTTATTGCATAACTCGTTCCTTTTCTAAATAGGCAATTAAGTTATTAATATAATATAGAACTTGAGTTGACGCTTCATCTACTTCTTTAAGATGGCTATCAGCTTGTGCGATATTGCCAGCTTTAAAGGCTGTTGCCGCACGCTTCGCTGATTCGTGGACAAGTAAATGATAATTGTCTAAATCATGATAATCCTGTAAATGACCGAAACGCTCCACCGTACGAGAAGCTGTATACCATTTGCCAAGTCGACATTCTCTATGCGAAGAAACATCACTTGGTTCAACATGTTCTAGGCCAAGGAACATATTATAAATGCGCCATTTCCATAAAATATGATCAGCTTTAGATAGCTGTAAAAGGGCTATGGATGAAAGCTGTACATTATTATTGGCAATAATATCATTACGGAAACGATTGATTTCTTTCCCTAAAAGGTGGATATCACTGGATGTATTATGACTATAATCTCGAATATCTTCCTGCAAGCTAGAAATTTCAATCATTCTAGAGGAGACTTCATCGATGGCTGCCGCCTGTTGCTGCGAAATCGCTGCGGTATTGGTCACATCTAAGTTAATACCTTCAATCGCATGGACAATCGCATTCAATAATGGTAACGATTCTTTCGCCTCAACAGTTGCTTCTTTAATGATTGCTGTTGTTTCAGTAATCGAGTCGGAGACTTCATTGGAATAGCTCTTTAAATGGTGAACATTCGTTGAAACCTCGCTCAAAGCCGAGACTGTGCTTTCCGCAAGTTTTCGTACTTCTTGTGCGACAACCGCAAAGCCCTTGCCATGTTCACCCGCACGTGCAGCTTCAATGGAGGCATTTAGAGCCAGTAAATTGGTCTGGTCCGCAATTTGGTTGATTAATGTCACGACTTGTTCAATATCATTCACCCGTTTTTGTAATTCTGAAAAAGATTCTACAATCGAAGTAAACGTTTCTTCTGTTTTAAAGATTTCTGATAATGCATGTTCAATGGCATTTTTACCTTGTGTCGCATGGTCAACAGATTCAGTTGTTTTCTCAGATATATGAGAGGACATGCGGGCAACTTCATTGATTGAAGCGGCAATTTCCTCAGTAGCAGCTGTAGAGGACTGGATCTCCTCATTTTGCTTATCTAAACTAAATACTAAATCTTTCATATACATGATTTTGGCATTGACGTCCATCAAGGATGATATTTCACCCACAACATTCTCAATGATGCGCTCCGTCAATACCTCCACTAATAGTTCCTGATCGACATTGACAGCGGACTGGAAGGATTTCATAAACTGAAAGGCTTTATTGGGCTTCATTCCAAAGTTATGTAAAATATAAGTAGTAATATAAAAGGCAAACTGATTGAAAACGACAATTAATTTACCAGGCTCATATTGATGCTTACGGAATAAATTGAAAAACTTGACGGTTTCATCCACATATTCGTCATCCCGCGTTGCTAGGAAAAATTGTGTTAAGTATTGATTAATGTTTTCTTCACTAATGGTTAATTGAGAGGTAGGGGATATCTCACTTAAATAGTGGTGAAAAATGGCATTCATAGAAGGAGTAATATCTTTTAGCTTTTCGTAGAGCGTCTTTAAATGCTCTTCATCTTGCGTATTGAAATGGTTAAATGCCAATGTTTGATGGAATCGGCCTGTTGCACGTAAATCTGTACCACGTTTTAGTAGTTCTTCTAGCTCAGCTTTAGGTCGAATGCTTGAAAACATATAAAAACCTCCAAAAATTATGTATAATAAGGTAATAATAGCATAATTCAGGTGGTTTTAATAGACATTTCGGGTGTGTTTGCTAAAATGAAAATATCTTATGACAGCAAGGAATGGGCAAATATGTATACAATTATTTACATGAAAGCAGACTATGAGCCTTGGTGGAAATTTGAGGGCTGGGAAGCTTTTATTCAAACACACGATACATTTGAAGCAAAGGAGCAGTTTGAGCTGGCTTTACAGCATAAATTAGCACACTTTCGTTCAACATATGATAATGAAGCAGTAAAAGAAGGGCAATATTGGGCTTTTTGGTCAGAGGATGAAAGTTTCTACTGTGAGGCATGTGATGATGACGCACAAGTATATCATGGAATTATTGCATGTAAAATGGAAGATATGTAAAAATTTTTTGAAATAAAGTAAAAAAACAATTTTCTTTATTTGACAAAATTATGAATGATGGTTATACTTAGGTTAACAATTTAATTGCTTCACCGGAAACATGAATTCACATATTACAAAAAGTGATCGCATTAGTACGGTACTCTTTGTAATATGTGAATTTTTTTCAATCGCTGAAGAAATTACATATTGTTCACTTTTATTTTTTGGAGGTTTTCTTAAATGAAACAAGGTACAGTAAAATGGTTTAACTCAGAAAAAGGTTTTGGATTCATCGAAGTTGAAGGTGAAAACGACGTATTCGTACACTTCTCAGCTATCCAAGGCGAAGGTTTCAAAACTCTTGACGAAGGTCAAAAAGTGGAATTCGAAGTTGTAGATGGCAACCGCGGACCACAAGCTGCTAACGTAACTAAACTTTAATTCTCAGAAATTAAAATTACTTTCGTTAAACCCAGACATCCTATGCAAATAGGATGTCTTTTTTTTATATCATTGCAATGTTCAATGATTATAAATCTTAAAATGGGATAAATATAAAGTAGTACTGGCAATGTGCTATGAAATGGATAGCGCGACAAAAGATGCAGATAGAAGTGTCAAAGTACTGGATCACGCGCAAAGCGGTGGATAGAATGAGCAGAGTGACGGATAGAACCACAAACGTGAAGGATTGTGCCATGAAAGTAACTGATTAGCGTCATAAAAAGGCAAACAAGGGTACTTACTATTGGAGGTAGATTTATTATGGAAAATTTAGCAAAATTACCGAATGAACAGGAGCAGCAAGATTTTTATCAGAAGTTACGTACAAAATTAGTAGAATTTCTTGGGTCGAAAAAGGGGAAAAGCAGTAAATTTACACCGTATTTAATGTTTGTGCCTGATTTATTTCATCTATTAGTGAAAACATTAACCGATGCAGGGGTGGATAAAAAAAGTCGGGCATTGATTGGTGCGTCAATTGCGTATTTTGTGTTTCCAATGGATTTGATGCCTGAGGGAATATTAGGATTTGGTGGCTATTTAGATGATATTGTGTTGGCAACATTTGTGGTGAATACGATTATTAATAAATTAGGGCCAGAAGTGCTGGAAAAGCATTGGTCAGGGGATGATCATCTTTTGCATGCCCTCCAGAAGGTCGCTGAGATTAGTGATGAGGTTGTAAGTAAAATACCTGTGAAATCAGCCATTGCTCAGTTTGTGAAACAGGAAAATAAAGATAAATAATATTATTATGTAAACTTAATAGCTGATAAAAATGAACCTGTATCTTACAGGTTCATTTTTTGTTCGCCTGTTCTAATATGTGGTGGAGTTGCTGGACAGGGACAAACAGACCAACTCGTCCTATAGGTTCATATTTCATTGTTGCGAAGATAACACCGATGACCTCACCCTGTTGATTAATGACGGGGCTACCACTATTACCCCGATAAACGGGCGCTTTCAGCATCATTACGGGTTCTTGCCACTCGTCTAATTGAATGGATTCCAGCAATGTTCCCTCATTAGCTATTCCTGTAAAGGCAAGGGGGTTACCGATAAAATGGATATGCTCATTGGAAGGGAAGGTTGGATCATCTGCTAACGGAAGATAAGGGAGCTGTTCTGCTTGTACTTGCAATAAGGCTAAATCCACATCCGGATAGCTTTCGATTAGCTCTGCTTCCATTACTCCTTCATCAGGAAACACAACGGATAAAGTTCGTGCTTGTCCTACTACATGGGCATTGGTGACAATGAGACCATCAGGTGAGATGGCAAAACCAGTGCCTTTACTGGAAGCTGTCGAAATTTCCACAACAGCTTTTTTGTAGGTTTGTATATCTTCTTGTGCGGATAGCTTTGTTGATACTTTCATAAATTCGATAGCTGGAATGGAATAGATTTGAAAAATAAGTGCGAATGTATTGAAAAACAGGACGAAAGCCATACTCCATACAATCCAGCGTACGAATGGCTTGGGTTTTTTTGTTTTTTTGCCTTGAAGACGGTCTTCTTGCTCTTGTGCTAATGCTTTTTGCTGTTCAGTTAACACAAGCTCAATAAATTCTTCTTCCGTTAATTCTTCCTGCTCGTTAGCTGGCTTATGTAGGTCACTCATAGGATGATGCCTCCTTTTGCTACATAACAGGCGCCCAAGCAGAACGCCTGCTATCATCATACTATTCTATTTTTTGTAAGGTTGAGGTTACGACAAATGGCTGCTCTTGATCAGACTCCATTCTATCTTCCTTTTTGATGAGTCCAACCCCTTGTGCAAAATAATTGGTCGTTGTGAATTGATCTTCCGTGCGTGTAACTTGGATGACATTCGAATAGACTTTTGTTCCTGTATCGACTTTAGCGGTTATGGATTGAATGGTCCAGCCTTGAAAGCTTGTCCCTACTTGTATAGGTTGTTGCAGTACTGTTTCTAGCACAGGGTAAGCAGCTACTTCTGTTGAACTAGGTAAACGAGGGTTGCTGTCAACGGGTTCACGATAGATAAGCTCAATCTTTGAATCTGTAATGCGATAAATTTTTAATAGGGTGACACCACCATTATCTTCAACCTGAGCGATATGTTGTGGATCTAGATAGGTAGTTTGTAGGGTAAAGCTTGCAAATTCATTTCCTTCACCTTGAAAATAAGCGATAGAGCCATCAGGTGGGAAAAAGGTGAGTAGGGACATTTGATCTTGGACAATTGGGTGCACAGGTTCATTTTTTATTTCTTCATTGCACCCTGTCAATAAAAGGGCAACAGTAAGTATGAGAATAGGATGTTTCATGGGCACACTCCTTCGCTACTTTTTATAATTATACGTGAATGCAGGGAATTATACGAATCATAGCTAATGTTTATTATAATATTATTATGTAAACTGAAAGCTAGAAACTTGTAACTATGGAACAATTTAACTAACATAGAATTGAAGTTAAAAAATGGGGGGCATGGTTATGTATAGACAAGCGGATGATTTTTTACAGGAATGGACAATGGCTGCAGAAGGAACATTGAAAGTATTACAGGCAGTAACTGATGACAAGTTAGATCAAAGTATCGTGGAGGGTCATAGTACACTCGGCTGGCTTGGTTGGCATTTAGTTGGAGCGGCTGGATACTTTAGTTATCTAGCAGGCTTAAAGGTACCAATGATTCGTCAAGAAGACCCTGTACCAACATCAGCAGTAGAAATTGTACAAGCGTATGTGAAAGTTGTGAATGGTATAAAAGAGGAAGCGGCAAAGCTTTCAAATGAAGATTTACTTGAAGTCGTGAATGGCTTTAAAGGACCAATACCAAAAGGCGCATTATTACGTGCATTAATCGATCATCAAACACATCATCGCGGACAAATGACAGTGCTACTTCGTCAAGCTGGTTTACCAGTACCGGGTGTTATGGGACCAACAAAGGAAATGCAATAGACTTCCATTGCAGCAGATAAACAACGTATCTGCTGTATTTTCAGTTGACACTTACCTACTAGTAAGTTAGTATAGAGCCATGACAAATAGAAAATCACAAATTATCGAATTAACATTGAAGAATATTCAAGAAAAAGGTTTCACATCATTTAGTTATGATTATTTAGCGAAAGAGCTCGGTGTCACTAAAGCAAGTATTCATTATCATTTTGAAAAGAAGGAAGACTTAGGGCTGGCTGTTTGCGAAAGAATTCAAAAAGGATTAAGGGAGGTTTATACATTCATTAAGGAATCTACAGTTGCAGTTGAGGATAAACCTTTCGCTTTTATATTACAACGGATAAAATTCCTAGAACAAGATGGTGTTTGTCCCATTTCAGCATTGCATGCGGACTATCAAGAATTATCACCTGCGATGCAAGAAAAAGTTCAACAACTTAGCCAAATGGAAGTAGATGTCTTGGTGGACTTACTTCAGGATGCTAAGCACCATGGCTCATTAAAGTCGACAATGGATTTAGAGGCATTAGCCATATTGCTCATTTCTAGTACGAAGGGTGCCTTGCAATACAAACGCGTTTTAGGGGAAGATTTCTTTCACAAAGTGCTAGATCAATTAAAGGAACTGTTAAAGTAAACGAGGAGGAGAAACATAGATGGTACGTAGAGTAGTTATTACAGGATATGGTGTCATCTCACCACTTGGTCAAACAGTATCAGACTTGTGGGGGAATATTAAAGAAGGACAATCAGGTATTAAAAGGTTAGAAGCAGAAGAATTCCACGGCATTAATACACAAATTGCTGGTTCTATCACTGACTTTGATGCCACTAAGTATATGGATAAAAAGGAAGTAAGTAAATATGATCTTTTTGTACAATATGCACTGGCTGCATCTCAGCAGGCTTTGGAGCAAGCAAACTTAAATATGGAGCAAGTTGAGAAGGAACGTCTAGGTGTTTATATTGGCTCAGGTATTGGAGGAATTGAGACAATTTTAGCGAATCATCAAGCCATGCTTGATAATGGACCAAGGAAGGTTTCACCGTTTATGGTGCCGATGATGATTAGCAATATGGCCGCAGGGATTATCGCGATTAAAACAGGCTTTAAAGGGCCAAGCTTTTCACCAGTTTCTGCTTGTGCAACAGGTAACCAAGCGATTGGTGAAGCATTTTTAAATATACGTCACGGCTATGCAGATGGAATTTTAGCTGGTGGGGCTGAGGCACCGATAAATCCGCTGAGCTTTGCTGGATTTTCCCGCATGAAGGCGATGTCTACTAGAAATGATGCACCAGAACAAGCTAGTCGACCATTTGATAGTCAACGTGATGGCTTCGTAATGTCAGAGGGAGCAGGGATTGTGTTCCTAGAGGAATATGAACATGCTAAGCAAAGGGGCGCAACAATTCTTGGAGAGATTGTAGGCTATGGGGTGACGACAGATGCTTTCCATATAACAGCCCCTGACTATACTGGGGCGGCTCGTGCGATGAAACTGGCATTAAAAATGGCCGATATTGACGTGACTTCTGTCGATTATATCAATGCACATGGTACGAGTACACCAGAGGGAGATAAATCGGAAACAAAGGCTATTAAAAGTGTATTTGGTGAGCATGCCTATCAATTAAAAGTGAGCTCTACTAAGTCGATGACAGGTCATCTTTTTGGGGCGGCTGGTGGAATCGAGGCCATCATTACCTTAAAAAGTATTATGGAAGACATCATTCCACCAACGATCAATTACGAAAAGCCTGATCCAGAGTGTGATTTGAATTATGTTCCAAACGAGGCGCTTCATCAAACCGTCAACATAGCTTTGTCTAACGGTTTTGGCTTTGGTGGTCATAATGCTGTATTGGCTTTTAGAAAGTTTGAGGAATAATAGCACTCAATGGTATGAAATGAACGTTTCATACCATTTTTTTATTATAGGAAAGGAGTTACATCTACATAATAAGTTTTACTTATGGAATTACACAAATAATCAATATTTTCGCTTATGTTCTTTCTATGATATGTTTAAAAGAAGGGGGGATGGATAGTGAGAATTTTTGATGCGCATTTCCATATTATTAATTTTGATTTTCCAATTATAGAAAATCAAGGCTATACACCGCCAAGCTATGTGGTAGAGGATTATCAAAAGGAAACAGCTCTTTTTAATGTAGAGGGGGGCGCCATTGTCTCTGGTTCCTTTCAAGAATTCGATCAGAATTATTTATTAAAGGCTTTGACACAATTAGGTCCTGCTTTTTGTGGCGTGACACAATTACCGTATACAGTGACTGATGATGAAATCCTTCATTTACATAAAAATGGGGTTAGAGCCTTACGCTTTAATAGTCAACGAGGCGGTTCAGAGGATTTATCAAGACTTGATAGCCTGGCAAGAAGAGTGTTTGAGCTGGCAGGCTGGCATAGTGAACTTTATATAGATGCCAAATATTTACCTGAGATTGCTTCAATGCTTGAAGCATTACCAGCTATTTCAATTGACCATTTGGGCTTATCGGAGGAAGGGCTACCACATTTGCTAAAGCTTGTAGAAAAGGGTATACGTGTGAAAGCGACTGGTTTCGGACGGGTAGAATTGAATGTGAAAAATGCTTTGCAAGCCATCTATAGCATCAATCCAGATGCGTTAATGTTTGGAACAGATTTGCCATCGACAAGAGCTAAACGACCTTTTGAATGGGCGGATGTTGAAATGATTCAAGAGCTTTTTGATGAACAGGCTGCGGATAAAATTCTCTATCAAAATGCTAGGAAATGGTATAACAAGTAAATGCAAAAAATCCTCTACCCAAACGTACGGTAGAGGATTTTTATTGGGATTAGCTTAAACCTTGGCTATCTTTCCACTCTAAGAATTCATCATATGTTAATTGCTTATCTAAAATTGAACCGTCTTCACGGATTTCAATTACACGGTTAGCAATTGTTTGAATGAACTGATGGTCATGAGATGTGAAAATCATTGCCCCTTTGAAACGAATTAAGCCTTCGTTCAATGCTTGAATGGATTCAAGGTCAAGGTGGTTTGTTGGTTCATCTAGTAAAATCACGTTTGCTGTTGCAAGCATCATTTTTGATAGCATACAACGTACTTTTTCTCCTCCTGATAAAACAGAAGGTGATTTTTTCACTTCTTCACCAGAGAACAGCATGCGTCCTAAGAAACCACGTAGGAAGCTTTCTGTTTCATCATCAGGAGAATATTGACGTAACCATTCCACTAATGATTTTTCTGTGCCTTCGAAGTACTTGTCATGATCGTTTTCGAAGTAGCTTTGAGAGGTAGTTACACCCCATTTAAATGTACCAGCATCTGCTTCTTTATCTTCCATTAAGATATCAAGAAGCGCCGTTTTAGCAAGTGGGCTACCCAGTAAAACGATTTTATCTTCTTTGTTCATGGAGAAACGAATATCTTTGAATAGTGATTCGCCCTCATGGCTGGCAGTTAGACCTTCAACTGTTAATACATCATTCCCGATTTCACGACCAATTTGGAAATTGATGAATGGATATTTACGGCTTGATGGTTTAATGTCATCTAACTCGATTTTATCCAGCATTTTTTTACGAGATGTCGCTTGCTTCGATTTAGAAGCATTGGCAGAGAATCGTGCGATAAAGGCTTGTAATTCTTTAATTTTTTCTTCTTTTTTAGAATTTTGGTCTTGAGCCATTTTTTGAGCTAATTGAGAAGATTCATACCAGAAATCATAGTTACCTACATATAATTGGATTTTAGAGAAGTCCAAATCGGCAATATGTGTACATACTTTGTTTAAGAAGTGACGGTCATGGGATACAACAATGACTGTGTTTTCAAAGTTAATTAAGAATTCTTCTAGCCATTGAATAGCTTTTAAGTCAAGGTGGTTGGTAGGCTCATCGAGTAATAGTACATCAGGCTGACCAAATAGGGCCTGTGCCAGTAATACTTTTACTTTATCAGAACCTTCAAGATCACCCATTAGCATGTAGTGAAGGTCATCAGAGATACCTAAACCGTTTAATAATGTTGCTGCTTCTGAATCAGCTTCCCAACCGTTTAGCTCTGCAAATTCACCTTCTAGCTCAGCGGCACGCATACCATCCTCATCGGAGAAATCTTCCTTTGCATAGATAGCATCTTTTTCTGTTTTTACGTCATAGAGGCGTTTATTCCCCATAATAACAGTGTCAAGCACTGTATGATCATCGTATTCAAAATGGTTTTGTTTGAGGACAGATAAACGTTCGTCCTTGCCCATTGATACGTTACCCTCTTGTGCTTCAATTTCACCAGAAAGAATTTTTAAGAATGTTGATTTACCAGCACCGTTTGCGCCAATTAAACCATAGCAGTTACCTGGTGTGAATTTTATATTTACGTCTTCAAATAGTTTACGATCGCCATAGCGAAGACCTACATTACTAACTTGAATCATGCAAGTTCCTCCTTTTTTCACAATGGCTCTAGTATATCATGAAATATGTTCCATAGTCTATAAACATTATGACAGCAAGGTTTATTGGCAATTGCTTGAACGGGATATGTGTAGGAATAATGGAGTGTGGAAATACGAATCGAAATAAGTAAGGTTTTTAAACGTTTTTAGGGAAAAGAACAGGTAAGTAAATGAAATTGATTTATCCCTAATTTATTACCTTTTAATACTTAATTGAAAGGAAGATATTAAATGTCTAGAAAAGTAAAAGCATTGAGAATGGATGATGTTGTTTTTCAGCCTAGCTTACAACCCAAGCAATCTGGAGATAATACCAATATGATGGTTATGATACACCAGATTATAAAATAGCTTATTCCTTATCTTTTAGACTTGCTGAAATGAAAGAATTCAGAGTAATTACTGAGATTTCAATAGATAAGGAAACGAGATATAAAGTCTGTGTAATATCTGCTTAGAATTGATTACATTTATTTAAACCTAGCTTCTTGAATACATCTTGAAACCCTGAATCGTAGACACTTAAAAAGTGTAGACTATTCGGGGTTTTTGTTTTATGGCGAAACCCCTATAAATATCTATTGGAATATTAAGTGGCATGTGATTGGATTCATCTGTTCAATATTAAATTTAAAGCTTATTAATAAATGTTCATTTTAAGTAGACCCTAGTTAAACAAAACGATAATGTAGTAATATCAATGTATTGAGTTGTTTGTTAAAAGTTGTTGAATTAAAGGAATCAATACATATTAATTTTTGGTTATGTGAGAGTTAGTTCTGTTGATCAAAATTTAGATTCGCCAGTTGAAGGAGCTTGAAGTGTCACTTTAGGAATCATTTCCCACCTATTCTAACGATAAGTATAAAAAGCCAAATTTCTCATCATTAAAATTGAGAAATTTGGCTTTTATCGTTGCTCTGGAATAGCGCCCGGTTGCTGAATATCAAGTCGGTGATTTGTCTTTTGCTTGTTAAAGTAAGCACGCCGTTAGTTTAAAGAAGTTTATAATTATAATAAGTGTTTTTGAATTATATAAAGTGCTTTCTCCATCAAATTCGAAGAAAGTATTCATTTGAAAAATGAACTATTTATAATGCTAAATTGTTACTTGTGTAGAAATCGGAAAAGGAGGTGGGATTGTGGAACAAATTAGCAATGAAAGGGTCTTGTTTCAAACATATTATAAGGACGTCTTCAGAGCTTGCTATTACATGCTTCAAAATAAATACGATGCAGAGGACCTTTGTCAGGATGTATTTGCAAAAGCTTTGTGTGAAGATTTCCAATCTATACAAAATCAAAAATCTTGGTTACTTAGTATTTCTATGAATATGTCTAGAAATTATTTAAAGAAAAAGAACAGACTGCTATTAAAAGAAAACCTTGATTTCCTATCATTGATACGAGTTGACAATACCCAAAATATTGAGCGAACAATACAGCTCAATGAAAATAAAAGTGAGTTAGTCGACTTAATGAACAAACTACCTGTTCGTATACGGAAGGTAATGATATTGAAATATGTGCATGATTGTAAAGATAGAGAAATCGCTGAAATTCTAAAAATACCTGAAGGGACGGTTAAATCGAGGCTTTTTAAAGGTAAAAAATTAACGAAAGAGTTTATCCAAGTAGATGAAAATTTGTTATTTGAATGGAGGGATCATCGTGAGTAATATGGACGATTTAATGAAAGAAAAAGTGAAGTACGATCAAGTAGATTATCCTACTGAGAATGAAATGTGGAGTAAAATCATCCGTAAACAACAAAATCATAATTTTAAAACTAAAAAACATAGCTATAAACCACAAGTTATATTAACCGTCATTATGTTCACAATTGTTTTATCAGCCACACCTGTATTTGCTAAATATACAACAGAAATCTTGGACTGGATGCGAAATATGAATAGATCAGGCATTATTACTTCTTTAGAAAATGGCTTTGGACAGGAAGTCAATAAAGCTGTAGAAAACGAAGCTGGTTTATTAAATATCCATAATATAATTTCAGATCAAAATGGTACTACTATTAACTTTAGCTTAGATATTGATCATGAATATCCAATCGATGCAGCAGATTTTGAACAAGCATTACTCAAAATAAATGACGGAAAAGAAATAAAGCTGGAGACTAACGCAGTATATAATCAGGAAACGGATCAAATAGTAGGGATTCTACATACAGATGAGGGAATCCCGCACAACAGCAATGTTACACTTCAACTTGGAGGTGTAAAGGAGACACAGTTGAAAAGTGTAGAGTTAAAAGATGTGCTTCAATCGAATGCGTTCCCTGAAAAGATTACTATTAATCAAGATGGAATATCACATATAGAATTCACTTCAAATGAATATCAAAACGGGCAGTATACATTGGATTATCTTATTGATCTGGAAAAGTCCAATAACATAGAAAATGCATATTTATCTTATAAAATTCAAGGTGAAAACATTGCCAATTTTGGCGTTACTTATAAACGTCCACAACCAAATGTCATTAAAAGTAGTGATTCACTAGAGATACCACAAGAAATGGTAGAAAAATTAGGGGTATTTTTAAGTTATACTGATACAGTAAGCTATAAACCAGATACATGGAGCCTAGATTTCCAATACAATCAGGATCTTGCTAAAAAATCTACATTTGTTATGAATATAGACGAAAAAATTGAGATAGGCTCTCAGCAACTTCAATTTAATGAGCTTGTTATTACACCGAGTGAGGTAAAGCTTTATTTTGATAAAAAATATATAGATTCTAATTCTAATATAGCTCATTTCAACTATCGTCAGTTTAAATTACGAATTGGTGAACAGGAATTATCGGGATATAATTTTAAAGATTATATTTCTTTTGAAACACTGGGGCTTATAAAGGATATTACGAATAAAGAAATTTCTCTTACTTTAAATGATGCGAAGGTTTCTTATGAAGCTGGGAAGCAAGACAAAGTAGAGCTAACAAATATTTCTGAAGTTCCAAAGACTATCAATGCAGAATTAAACGGGTATCCAATTGATATTACCTACTATACGAAAGGTAATGATTTAATTGTTGAATCAGAAAGTAAGAACGAGCAATTTGGAGGTATCACACAAAATGTTATTTATGAGAATGGCCAAAGAATCTTTGCTGAAACTCGTTCTAATGACGGAGTGTTAAGAACACACAACCAAGTAGAAACATTTAAAAATATAAAAGAAAAAGATATTACATTAAACTTCTTCCTTTATACTGTCAATGAGGATCGAGCTAAAACTATTGTTTTACAGTAAATCGTTTGCAGTGTAACTTCTTTCAGCAAATGTTTTATGTAACGTAAGTGAAACGGCAGTTACAAATGTTTTATGTAAGTCTTTTCGTAGCGAAAGTACACGACTGCTTGGTGTTTTATGGTAGATTAAGGAGACTGTGAAGAACTGTAAGTCTACTACATGATAATAAAAGGATGACTCATTTGAGTATAAAAAAAGCGTGTTTTGATTAATTCAAAATACGCTTTACTATTTCCTTGGTTGTTGTTTTCGAAAAGATTATTGCTTTTCAACGCTTAACGCATCTAAATGAGTGATTTTTGTTTGCTTTACTTGTGTTTATGTATTGAAAGCTTCGCCTCAAAAAGCTTTCCACGACCGCTAAATACAATACATCTGCATCTAATTGAGGAATTTCCTCTTGAAAATTAGTATAAACCAATTTGACTGTTCAACAAACCATCACGATAGGTGCAGTTGTTGTCAATCCAATATTCAGCTAGGATTAACTAAAACGAGACAAATAAAAACACCTCAACACAATTTGCTTCGTTACAAACACCTTCTCCGGAGAATCTTGTTGAGTTCGTAGTGTTTCTATTCTCGAACGGATGTCCTTGTTGTTATAAAGTGTTGCTTTCGATACATAAGCTTCGCCAGACACACTATTAAAATTTATCCGTTCATTCGCTTTTATAAGCCTTTTAATTGCTTCATCTACTTTTTGATGTGTGTTAGCTAGACCTAAAAGAAAAAGGTCAACCAGAAAAAACTGGCTAACCTCATATTACAAACTTTGGCCAGATTGTGGAGGAACACTTTTCAACGGGATTTGATATTGTTGTTAAAATTCAGAGTGAGATTGTGAAGTTTCTCACTTAAACTAACAGGTCAGGTTAGTTGTAAGGCTTGAATACAAAAGAGGCTTCTTATGTTGATTAACCTCTTTAAATAATTTTCTATCAAAGAAATCTATTGATTATTACTACTGTCTGTATGAACAATGATTTTCTGCTTCATTTTTTTTACTTCTGATTGACTATAAAAATAAAATAACAGCCAAACTAGTGCAAAAATTAATACATTAAATAGTAACAATAGAATCGTTAGTTTTATCGAAAATGTTGGAAGCCATTTTAAAGAAAAGGCGACAGCTATAAAGGTCCCTATAGCGATAAAAAAATGACAAGCACTTTGTTGTAAAAATGTTAAACGTTCTGTCCTATAGACGTATGAAGGTAGTATACAGGCAATGCCAACAGTAACTGATCCCAAAATTTGTTGTGGAAAATTAGATATAACAGCTTCTAAAAACAAATCCCCTTTCAACCAATATCCAATAAGATTTACAAAAACAAAAACTGTACAGCCCATACTTATTCCAAACCATAAATTCTTGAAAAAGTTCATGTACTTATACCCCCAAGCGCTCTTTAAATGATTTTTTATAATTGCGTGAAATGACTTCTTTTATTCCTAAAGTAAGCTCGATTTCCATTGTGCCATTAAAGGAAGCTTCAATATTTCTGATTTTTCTAGGATTAATGATGGCAGATTTAGAAATCCGAATAAATCCTTCCCCTAGTTGCTGCTCTAACTCGTACAAAGGTTTATTCATAAGTACACGATTACCATCGTCGCTATATAGTACTAAATCTTTGCCTTCCGTCCTAATAGCTATAACAGAATTAGGCTCGATAATATGTACTTTATTGTTAGCGGTCCCTGTTAAAATTTGTTGTTCTTCTTGTTGTAAGAGTGAGATTGCAGCCTGTATAGTTGGCGTTAATTTAGAAACGCAGATTGTTATGTAGGGTTCATCAATTTGTGGATCAATTTTTATGTCTATCTTCAACTCCATCACCTCTCTATAAAAATATACCATAAATTACAAATCGAATAATGCAGGTTGTCATCCATAAAAAGCATTTCACCTTTCAATAAAGACATGTTACATGTAACGTATTGTTGCTAAACTTTGATGTCGTTATATTAGGCCTTAGAAACATTAATTTAATATAAGGGGACAGTTAATATGAACGAGATCACAACGCTAAAAGAGCAAAGAAAGGCAGGATGGATATTAGCAAGCATATCAAGTATGCTTTCATTAAGTGTTATTTATTGGTATGTAACTAATCCTAAAAAATTTATTGAGAATGGGTTGGGCTATTCTCTGGAACTGCACTTGAACTTACCTATGTGGTTTTTCACTGCATTCATCGTAATCGGGTATATTTCCTATACAATTTCTGCAATACCTTTAGTAAAAAGCAATTTGTTTACATTTTCTTGGCTTAAATTGATTGGTATATGGGCTGCTATTGTAAGTGGAATAGTAGAAGAAGTCGTATTTAGACATTTGCTCATGGAGTATGTATTATCTATTGGATTTTCAAATCTTTCACAAGTAATAATCTCAGGAATTGCGTTTGGAATTGCTCATGGCGCATGGGTGTTATTGCGAGGAGAGATGAAAATTGCGCTTCCAGCAATTCTTTCAACGACAATCTTAGGTTGTCTACTTGCTATGCTCTATATTTATACTGGAAGGAGCACCTTTGCACCAATTGTAGCCCATATTCTAATCAATATGGTAATAGAGCCATGGTTGATGCTAGCTGCTATTTCAGGGAAATGGCAACTAAATAAAAATTAATGGTAATAATTGAGAGGGATGTTGTGTAATTTCGCCTCTCGATATTAAATAATTTTATGGGAAAAGGTTATTTAATTTACCACTGTTAGCAAATTTGAAGTTTTTTCAGGACCTATGAGGTTCAGTTGTTTAATCTAAGCTCTTGAATTCCTATAAAAAAAACGGAGTAATCTTTCATTTTCTGTGATGAATCATCGATTTTACCCGACGTGATGGCTAACGGAGTGATTTAGTTCAACAAGCTATAAGCGATTTTAGGAATAAGCCCATATTTTAGTTATTCCATTAAAGGGCGCTTTACTTGAAGATCATTGAGCTGCATAATGTAGCTCTTTTCTCTTATTGAACTAACGGGGCAGTTTAGTTGAAGAAGAGGCTGATAGTATAGTGAAGCGTTATAAAAGTCACCCTATAAAAGGAGTTTATTAAAATGAGTATGGCAACCTATATTGGTTTGAATTTTTCAGTAAAACTTAATGAGTATTATACAAAGGATGAAGTTGAAATTGATTACGTTTTCTCAGATCAAGAAAATCGTAATGTAGTTAAACAGAAGCATTTTACTACGCCCTATATTTATGAAGTTTCTGAGAAAGGTAAGCCTATTTGGCAAATGAATGAATATCAAAAGATGCATTCACCACATAACTACAAAAAATCCAAAAAGACTTTTCTCTATTTATGTCACTTACTAAAAGAGTTACTTCCACAAGGTGATTATTGTGAAGTTTATATTTGTTGGTTGGGTGAAGAAGATGAAGAGCGGGAGGGTGATTTGAAAATTAACTTAAATAATCTACAGATTGATGCAATAGATATTTATGAAAAATACTTTATCCGCATAGAAAACTAAAGATTCAACTTAAAATAAAATTAGCCTTCTTTTTGTTGAACTTACTAAACTAACGAGGCATTTAGTTGAAGAGTGTTTTTTAACTTGTTGTTCAACCTCCGAGCCAGATTGTTGAATAACACAGTTGATGAGTTATGCCCAAAAATAGAATTAGATTATGAAGAATTATACTTAAATTAACAAGACAGAATTGTCTAATTCATGGAAATAAGTTAAATTCTAATGATAAATGTAAAATTTATTTTTACTAATTAAGTAAAATAAACTTATATGATAGATAGTAAATTCCAAATAGAGGTGGATTTATATGCCTAAAATTGACAATATGTTAGCAATTATATGGATGCTTAGTTCAGGTGAAAAAATTACTGCAAAACAAATTGCAGAAAAGTTAGAGATGAATATAAGGACTGTTTATCGTTATATTGATACACTTTCAACAAGTGGTGTACCAATAATTTCAGACACAGGACATAACGGTGGATATACATTATTAAATAATTTTATTGAAGTTCCTCTTTTTTTTGATTTTGAGGAGCAAACTTCACTATTCCACGCTGCTGTTTTTGCAGAAGAAGCCGGATATTATGGAGGTGAAGCACTAAATAGGGCCATTTCAAAACTAAGTAAATACTCAAATCAAGAGCAGGAAACAAAGATAAATCAACATTTAACTAGTCTTGAAGTAATAAGTCGATTAGGTTCACTCTCTCTGGAACCTTTTTTGAAGGAGTTGGAGCAGGCCATAGCTGACGGGTACTCAGTAAAAATTCTTTACCATAAAAGTGGCGAAAAGCAATTAAATTATAGATTGGTCGATCCGTACAGAATTATCTATTGGAATAATAAGTGGTATGTGATTGGATTTTGTCATCTTAGGAATGATATCCGTAGTTTTAGAATTGATCGAATTGAAAGTCTAATGCTAACCGAAAATAAGTTTAACCGGCCAGAAAATTTTTCAGCAAGTGACTTTTTTATGAAAAACCTCCTTCCAACTATAGAAGATAAGGAAGGGATTACTTCTTTAGTTATTAATGGGAATACAGGGACGTTGGGAGATATTTGCCAACATTGGTTTTTAGGACATTATTTACAAGAACGTACTTCTAATCAAGCAGTATTTCTTCTTGAAAAGGATATTATACATACATATGTACCATATTTACTTTTACCGTATGGTAAATCTATTCAAGTTATTGAGCCAATAAGTCTTAAGAAAAGACTTATTGAAGTTCTGTCGGAATTAATAAAATTTCATCAAGTATAATACAACTTCCCTGACGTTAGGTGTCAGGGAAGTTGTATTATACTAGGCATATCAATTCGGATAGGAGAGTTATTTAATGCAAACAAAAAAAGTTTATCTTTATGTTTTTAATACAATGTCAGACTGGGAATATGGATATTTAATTGCTGAACTAAACTCAGGGAGATATTTCAAAAAAGATTTAGCCCCATTAAGAGTAGTTACAGTAGGAGCTAATAAAGAAATGATTACTACAATGGGAGGACTGAGCATACAACCAGATATTTCTCTTGATGAATGTACGCTTAAGAGTAAAGATCTTTTAGTCTTACCTGGTGGGACTACTTGGAGAGAAGATATTCATCAACCGATCTTAAGAAGAATTGGCGAAGCTTTAAAACTTGGTACTATTGTTGCTGCAATTTGTGGTGCAACTGAGGCTCTTGCGAATATGGGATACTTAGATTCTAGAAAACACACAAGCAATGACTTAGAGTATATTAAAATGGTCTGTCCTAATTATAAAGGAGAAAAATTTCATGAGATGGGACCTGCGGTATCAGGTGTGAATTTGATTACTGCATCAGGGGTAGCACCTCTAGAATTTACTATGGAAGTACTGAAAAAATTAGATGTATTTACACCTGACACATTGCATTCATGGTATAACCTAAATAAGACTCATAAAACTGAATACTTCTTCCAGTTAATGAATTCAATAAATAGCTGATCTAAAAATCAACTTAGCAGTTTTATATTAGTTCAAATAAAAACCATGCTTTAGACACAATGTCAAAGCATGGTTTTTGTATATTACTTAAATATGTTTATGTAAGTAAATATGGTGAAGAGGCTCTGCAGGATAAACGTGGTCGTAAGAAAGAACAACAGGAGTTAACAGCTGAAGAAAAATTCAAGCTAGAAATGAAACGTTTAGAACGTGAAAATGAACGATTACGTGAGAAAATGCCTTTTAAAAAAAGTTGGAAGAACTCGAAAGGAGGAATCGTTAACAAGCGTTCGTTTACAAAATAAATATAGAGCGATTCAAGAGTTACATGCGAAAGAAAATCTGCCAGTAATCCTTTTATGTGATATTGCCGGTTTATCTCGTGCTGCCTATTATAAATGGCTACAACGTACGCCAACAGTTAGAGAGCTAGAGAATAAAGCGATTCTTCAGGATATCCAAGCTATTTATCGACAAGTCGAAGGAATTTATGGATATCGAAGAATGACTTTAAATATCAATCGTAAATACAATAAAAAGCTCAATCACAAACGTATTTATCGATTAATGCAAATAAGTGGTTTATAATCCGTGATTCGTCGAAAAAGAAAGCGATATGTTTCTTCACCTGCACAACATGTCGCTGAAAATCGATTAAATCGTGAATTTACTGCAAGAAAACCCAACGAAAAATGGGTAACAGATGTGACGGAGTTCAAATTAGGAAATGGAAAGAAAGCTTATTTAAGCGCTATTCTAGATCTTTACGATGGCTCTATTAACAGTTATGTATTGGGGCATTCAAATAATAATGAATTGGTATTTAAGACGTTTGATTTAGCAATGTTTAATTTAAAAGATGGAGAACAACCGTTACTTCATAGTGATCGTGGCTATCAGTACACATCAAACATTTGAAGCGTTACAACAAGCGATTGAGGATTATATCCAGTTTTACAATAACGATAGATACCAAGAACGATTAAACGGCTTAAGCCCATTAGAATACAGGGCTAAAGCCGCTTAAAAGCTTTTTATTATTTCCACTGTCTACTTGACAGGGAGCAGTTCAAATATAAAGGCGTGGTTTTAAATCGTTTGATTGAATTCCTCTTCATGATTCTACAATGCTATTCATCAATTTTGTATCCGATACCTCTTACTGTTTTAATATAGGGTATATTTAACTTTTTTCTTATATTTTTTATATGGGCATCAATCTTCCGTGTTTCTCCTGAATATTCATAATCCCAAACCTTTTGTATAATGGTATTTCTAGTAAGAACCTTTTTCTCGTTACGAAGTAGTAGCTGTAAAATTTTAAATTCTTTTGTGGTTAACTGTATTTCCTCTTTATTTACATAAACTTTAATTCTTTTACAATCAACTTGAAGTTGATTAAAATACAAATTATTGCTTCTTCTAAGTACTGCTTGTACTCGTCTAATCAACACATGAAATGGAAATGGCTTAGTTATGTAATCGTTAATCCCAGGATCAAAGCCTTTTATTTTACCTAGTTCTTCTTCTAAAGCAGTTAGAAATATAATGGGTATATTAAATTGACTGCGAAACATTTTGACCACTTCATACCTTTTGGGCATTTTTATATCGAGGAGAATCAAATCATAGGATTGGGATTTTAGTCTCTTTATTCCCTCGTCTGCATCAGATACTACTTCTACATAATAATTATGTGTCATCAAAAACTGCTTAATTAATTCTTGAACTTTTAAATCGTCTACTACTGCAAAAATTTTATAGTTCATTTGATATCCCCCTAGTTTGACATTATAACCACGCTATCTGTAGTTTATGTGGAGAAACCTAGATTTTCTACAAAATTACTCATTTAAAATAGGTGGTAGTGGTTTTTAAGAATGATTCAATGCCCCGGATCAATTGAAAAAGGTACTTTTGCAATAGAGAGACAAAAGTACCAAAACGCTATATTTAGGGTTTTAAAACCACTTTAATACAGTCTTCCTGTTTTGTATCGAATATTTCATAACCATGTTTTGCTTTTTCAAGAGGGAGGACGTGTGTAATGATATCACCTGCGTTCACTTTACCATCTGCGATTAAGTTATAGACATGAGGCATGATATGAACAACTAGGGCTTGTCCAGTACGAATCGCTACATTACACTGGAACATATCTCCGAGTGGGAAGGCGTTGTATCGACCTCCATATACACCTGTAATTTGGATAGTTCCTCCTTTACGTACAGCTTGACTGGCTGTGACGATAGCTCCCATAGCACCACTTTGAAGTTTTACGCCACTTGAAAGAAATTCGAGAGGCGTCATTTTGAAAGAGGGGGAGTAGGGGAAATTCAGGTATGGGGGAATGAATAGTTTTAATAAGAAGATTGTCCATATTAAGTAGTTAAAATAGACTTATACAATAATTATAAACAGAACTTGAAAGCATATATCTTTGTCAACGGTTGGATCGGGTTGTTGGTAGTAGCCTATCCAAATTCAATAAAAAGCGAAGGGAAATCATTGTTGGTATTTTGCTTATGTAATAGAGTTCATTACTGTTCGATAATATTGTTCAAAAATTTATTATGCAAGCAGTACGTTAGTATGTAATTAAACGTGATACTATTCTACATTAAAAGATGAAATCAAAGCGCAATTTATCAAATAAAAAGAAAAAAATTGACCGAACTGAGGTTACACCCAGATGTTGTTTACTAAGTCCTTTTTAGCGAATCTGTTTTTGCATTATACTTTTGATATATGGGTGGCTCCAACAAATCAAATCCTGAAAGCACCATTTGACCAATGATGCCATATTGCAAGCAACAACTGAAACAATAGAGATTCTAGCTAAACTTAATCTAAGAATGAGAGACTTTAAAATAAGAAATATATCCTGAGAAAACAAGACTATTTAGGATAAGGAAGAGAGGTACAATAGTGTAACCTTATTGGAGGTATTAAAGTGTAAGTTACTCCGGAACTCTTCAGTGCCCCCCCACGCTTACTGCAAATCATTACCCCATCGGGTCCCAGATTGCTTAACATACAAAGTTACTCCATTAAAAACTTCATAATTACATAAAAAAATGTGTCATTTGATGAAGAATTTTATTTTTTTACTGCTCTAATTAAGTATTATCACGTTGATTTCAATATTATTTATAATACAAAGTGTGAAAAAGTAAGAAAAACCCCACATTATGAGCCTCTTTTGAGTATGTTTATGGACAATTTGTAAAATACTGTGAAATCTAATAAACTATTAATAAATAAATTATTAGGATGTGATTCTAGAATAAAAAGAAAATATGTATCTAGTGGATTAATAATTGTTACTTTATTAGGTAGTGGTCTTATTCCTAATATTGTCAAAGCTGCTGAAGTTCAAGAGCATAAAAATAATATTCTAAATATGGAAAACACAGGTCCACAAGGAGCCGATTCCACCCATAGCTGGTTTTATACCATATCTTCGTACTCCTGTATTCGGTGAAGATGTTGAATACTCTGGAATAAATTTCAAACAAAATAATGTTACAAATGTGGTACCTATATTTATGGGAGAAAATACTTTTATAAATAATTCAGAGCAAGAACAGACATTTAATATTACTTCTTTTAGTGAATCAATTACCAAAAGTACATCCACTTCCATAGAAAGTGGATTCAAATCATCCATTACTACAAAAGGCAAAGTTGGTATTCCTTTTGTAGCAGAGGGTGAGGTATCTGCAATCCTTGAATTTAATTTGTCCACTACAATTAGTACAACAAGCACCATTACTGCCAATTCACAAGCTGTTAAAGTTCCACCAAATAAAATATACAGGCATTTGTCGAAACAAAAATAATTCCTATAAACTAAAAAACATTGTAAATCAGTGCTTATTTATTCTTAGTTCTATTATTTGTGTTTGATAACATCGAAAGTTATGGGGCCTTCACCTCGTTCACTACGGTTTTAGTTTAGACGCTACCATTATACTGAATTTGGGGAGTTGCCCATCAGTATGAGGTATAGTACTAAGTATGTAAATTCTCTGCTCTTATTTCCGTTCAGTTTCTGTTATAGTTTTTCCACAAAAGGTTAATATCTTTTAATCATGTCTTGTACAGTACTGGGTGAGATGAATGAATTAAAACCATACCACTTCAAGCCCCAATCATACTGTAGATATTCCATTACTGAACATTCAATTAAAAATTATATTATTCTACCAATTATTGATTTTTATGGATTATGTATTATAAAATTAATATTTTTTGTTTATTAATCCAATAATAATAACAACTAAACTTAGTATGTAGCCATACGCTAAATTATACATACTAAAATTGGAGGAGAAATTATGAAAAACAAAGCAAAAGTAATATTAATGGGAGCTACTATTGGTCTAAGTTTACTTTCATCACCAATAGCAATGGCGGCAAATGGAGATAATAATGTTAAAGAGAATCAAAGTATAGCAAATTTTAGTCCCATTAAAAATAGTTTTCCAGATGCAGCAAATGGTTCAAGGTTCCTAGTTAATTACTACGGCAGATATTTGACTTCTAATGGGCTAGGTTCAATTGGTAAACACCCAGAAAATATTGACTTTGAAGTAAAAAATACCTATGGTAAATTATCTATGGAACCTCAAGTAATTAGTCAAAATCCTCTTTGGGCTGGTCAAAGTGACTTACGAAATGATACCGATAGGGATCAAACGTTAAGCTCGCAGGAATTTCGCAAATCATTTTCAAATACTACAACGGCTACAACTGAACATGGATTTATGTTTGGTACTGAAACCAGTCTGGCAACAGGGATACCTTTTCTAGCAGAAGGTAAAATCACACTAAAGGCAGAATATAATTTTAGTAGTAGTCAGGCAAATGAGACTTCGGAAACTGTAGAATATGTTGCTCCTTCTCAATCTATTGTTGTTCCACCACATACTATTGCTAGAGTAGTTGCTGTATTAGAAATTAAAAAAATTAAGGGTGAAATGGATATTTATGCAGAAGTTGGATTAAATAAAGAAAAATTTGGTTATGAGGAGCTTCCAATTTCTAGTATGGGAGGACTTAAGTGGGTATCTCTCGGTTCGATTTATGAAGAGGCTTACAATCAAGCTAAATTGTCTGGAACTCATGAATTTCCAGATATTAAAATAATATCAAGAAGTGTCAATAACCCTGATTATTTTTTAGCTAGTGGAAAGGGACGCTTCGAATCAGAATACGGAAGTCTATTTAATGTTCAAGTTGAATATATAAGCACAAAAAGTAATGAAGTTATAAAGACCGAGAATTTGATGGTAAGTCCCACAATAATTTCCGAGTAAATATATAAATAAAGTTATATATTTTGTGGATAATTAAGTGATTTATACATTTATTGTAATAAATAAATTGAATATTAACATTCAGAAAATTGTTCTAAATGGTGCGACATAAAAAAGATATAAGATATTAGAAGACCTACTACTCCCATTTCGTAGACAGATGAAAAAACATACTCCTGCAGCTGCTATCGGAGTTCTATATTTTGTACCAGGTATAGGACAAGCCCTCGTAATTGGAACAGGAATCTTCACAGTAGGTTTGGCCACTTATAAAGTAGGAACTCGAATTGGAGACTGTATAAATTCGTTCATAGAAAAAGAGACAGCAGACGAATATATTTCTAAGAACAGAAAAGGCTCTATTAGAAGTGAATTCCCAGGGGAATATTACGGAAAAACTCTCAATGAAATCGAAAAAGATGCCAACAACGGCAATGCTGCAGCAAAAAAAGCAAAAAAATTGTTAAATGATAATCGCTTTAAAAAATAATTAAATAGTTTAGGGGTATAAATTATGAAGATATATTCAGTGAAAATATTATTAGAATCTATTGTAATACCAAACACCCATTCATCTAAAACATTCGAAGAAATTATCATATTGGTAGAAGCTCAAAATTCCGATGAAGCAGAAATAAAAATCCGCCAAAAATTTGTTGATGATACTTACAAAAATGCAGATGGTGGGCAAACTACATGGAGTCTTGTAAAAATACTTGATATATTTGAAACTGTTGATCAATTCGAAGGAGATATGAATTTCAAAGAAGTTTATAGTCGCTTTTTACCTTTCGATAAACCAATTACTGCAGATGAAGTCATAAAATTATATTCCCTTGATAAATAAAAAAAGGGCAACAGTATTTAATACTGTTGCCCCTTTTTATTTCAATAAAGAAACATCTATTTCTTCAACACTCTATCATTTATATTAATTATCTGGAGTATAAGTGGGGTATTAGCGTTATCATTGTCCTGAAGTGTTGAAACAAGATATTGTGAGAGAGCAGAGCAATTTATAGCTGCTCTTTTTATTTATGCTGTATTAAAAACAAGCTCAAAACTTATTCGTGGTGAATGGACTTTTGAGTTAATATATAAAGAGAATATTATCTGTTCAAGTAAAGTTAATTATAATATTCTTAATAATAGTTATAAAAAACACAAAAACCACCATGCTAAAAATACTGCTTTTTAGAGTAGACATAAGAATGTAAGGAGCCAACTGCTATGAGATTGGATTCTATCTTTGTTAAATAAAGATAATAAGTATAAAAGGTTTAAAATATTAGGTTTACTATTAGTTGCCTGCCTTATCTTTTATTTTTATTTAAATAATTTAGATATAGAGCAACAAATCAGGCTTTCCCTAGTTGTTTTAATTTTAGGTTTTTCAGATATATTGAAAAAAGCATTTAGAAAACATACTATTTGAGACTGGGATATAACTAGTTATTAGTTCACGATAAAATAGGAATTACATACAACGATGCGTAAAATAAAGAAAGTTTGTATCCAACAGAAAACCAATCTAAGCGATGTAATACCAACATTTAGATTGGTTTTCTAATAAACTACATCAAAAATTAAACTTCTATTTTTACCCCCATCCTTACTTGGTTAGAACGTTGTGTCCAATTATTAAAACAAAATGAATCAGTAGTGAATATTCACAGAAAAACAGGTCTTTCTAGGAACACTGTTTACTCAATTAAAAGGCAATTAGAAAAATGAATGTAGATATGAAATAAAGTCACAACGTTAATAAACAGTTTTAAGTAAAATCCTGTGTTGGCATGCAGGATTTTTTAATTGTTCCACAAACGGGTCAGATCATGGAATAACCATCGAATATCGATAGGGTATCTTTCTTGCGTATGAATATTTGCCACAATATTTAACAAGAAATGTTATGAACTGTTGATAGATATCTCCTTAAATCCTCTATATTATAAAAATAAAAGGAGATGAAAAACATGATTGGTATGAATATTCGTGTTTTGCGTAAAAGGCATAAACTAAGTCAAGAACAATTGGCTGAAAAGGTAAACGTATCACGGCAGACCATAGCGAAGTGGGAAAATGGGGAGGCTATACCTGATATTTACAAATTCAAAATGCTCGGTGATATTTTTCAAGTAACCATAGATCAATTATCCCAAAATTTGAATGAAGAAGAAGCAAATCGGATTAGTCCTAAAGGGAAGCAGTTCTTTGGTGTTGTGAAGGTAGGAGAACGCGGACAGATTGTAATTCCAAAACATGCACGTGAAATGTATCAGATTCATGCAGGTGATAAACTGGTTGTTTTGGGAGAGGATGCGACAAAAGGAATCGCTGTCTTAAAAAGTGACGGCTTCCTAGAATTTGCAGAGATGATTCGAAATGCGGAATCCAAGGATGAGAGTGAATGAGTAAAATCATCTTTTTTTCGTTACCCGCACATGGTCACACCAACCCCACTATTCCGGTAGTAACCGAATTAATAAAGAAAGGTCATCAAGTTTGGTATTATTCCTTTTTAGAATTTCAGGGCAAAATAGAAGACACTGGTGCTTTTTTTATGGCTTGTGATGAATTCTTACCTAAAGTTACACATATAGAATTGGATCGTAAGGTTGGCAAAGATTTTGCAGCATTAATTGAAATGGCTGCGGATATAACGATTGCTTTGGATAAAAAGGTGTGTAAAGAATTAAGGGATATTCAGCCAGACTGCATTGTATCTGACTCTTTATGTATTTGGGGAAAATTATTTGCTGAGAAACTAGGAATTCCATATATTTGTTCGACTACTTCGTTTGCCTTTAATCAGTATACAGCAAAACTAATGAAGCGGAGTTTCATGGAAGTCTGGAGAATGATTCTAGGCATGCGAAGAATTAACAGAAAAATTAAACTATTAAATGATCATGGTTATCGAGTAGAGAATTTTGTATCGTTAGTTCAAAATGATAATGAAACGGACACCATTGTTTACACTTCGAAAGAATTTCAGCCAATGGCGGATACCTTTTCTGAGCGCTATGCCTTTGTTGGACCGTCCATAAAGCAGTCTATACCGATACAGAATGATAAAAGAGGTAGAAAAGTAATCTACATCTCTCTTGGAACTATACTAAATCAGAATCAGGATTTTTACCAAAACTGTCTCAAAGCATTTGGGAAGACAGACTATGATGTTGTGATGTCAGTCGGAGAAAAAACGGAGATTTCGTCTCTTGATAGCGTACCAGAAAATTTCATAGTGAAAAACGCTGTGGATCAGATTTCAGTATTACAGAAAGCAGATGTATTTATTACCCACTGCGGGATGAATAGTACGAATGAAAGTCTATTTTTTGGAGTTCCAATGGTTTTATTTCCGCAACATAGCGAACAAAGAATGGTAGCTGACCGAGTTGCCCAGCTCGGTGCAGGAGTAAAACTTAAAAGAAAAACTCCAAAGGATTTAGCAACAGCGGTAGCTGAAGTGCTTACAAATCGAGTATACCAGAAAGAAGCGCAGAAACTGTCAGAAAGCTTTAGGAAAGCTGGTGGTGCGTTAGAAGCAGCTAATGTGATCCTGAGTATAATTGGAGAGAAATCCTAACGCCTTTGTTTTTTACAAAAGTTTATATGGTGAACAAAACTTCAAGAAGCAGGCGCATTTCTTTATTAAGGAATGCGTCTTTCTTCATCTAAAGGGTCAGATTATAGAATAACGTACTTTAACGCTGTGGGAATTTACTATTCTGTAATCTTCAAACAAAAATTGGATGACAAAGTAACTGGGCTAACCCATGATATTCGAGATAATATCATAGAAGTAAAAGACTCTGCTAAATCAACGGTGAAACAGACCATTAATGTACTCAATATGCTGGTGCGAGTTTTCAGTCTGTAGGTAAGCACCGCATTAAGGCTTTTTGCCCCAGTTTTAAATTTTACCAGACCGTACAGCAGTTTTTTAAATGATAACAATAAAAGATATAAAGAAGTCTACTAAGCAGGCGTCTGATAAGAAAAGTAATCTTTACAATCGTTAAAAAAAACTTTATCAAACCCGTACAGGTTTTTTAATGGGCTTTAAAGCCTTTGTAGGTGTTATATATGAGTCATTGAAAAAAATCAAAGCAGAGGACAAGTTAGGGTTGTCTCACGGCTATTTAGAAACAATCAAATATCACTCATTAGATGCAGCCATTTCAGCCAGTGATCAATACGTTAAAATCAATCCTAAAAAGTACACATGGCATATCCCTAAGTATTTACTTGATTTAAACATCCAACCAGGTGATATTGTTAATGTCGGAAAACCAATTGCACGTATCTTAGTAACAGAAGTTTTTAGGGAAGAGATTGAAGAGACAGGAAAACAATATAAAAGAATTAGAGGGCTTTTGGAAAAAGTATCCCAAAAAGTATAAGTTTTTACAACATGCAAGGATCGGGTACTAAGAGTTATCTTAGTTGCGTGAAAAGAGCCAAGTATAACGTGCAGGATTAAGAGTGTGCTACAGCACACTCGAAAAGCGCGTCGCACTTTGGTTGGAACGGTATACGGGAGGGTTTGATATTGTATACATAACAAAGTAGAACTATATGGAGAACGAAATGATAGGTATACCGGTTGAAAAAGGAATGAAATTTTGTTGTAAGGGTAGCCAGAATAATCACCATTAAATTTCAGAGTGCCCTTCTACGCACCTTCAAAAATTCGGTGTGCTTAATGGCATAAAATCGGAATCCGATTTTTGACCTCTGGCGATTTAATTTTCTCTAAATAGTGTTCCCAATGGGAGTGTGGCCACACTCCCATTGGGAGGAGATTCCTATGACCTTTACGAATATTTAGTTGTTATTTTTCAAAAAAATAAGCAGTTATATTTGTTGTTGCTTTGCTCGAATTGTAAAGAAAAAACTATAAGTGAAAATAAGTAAACTATAATTATTAAGAGTAACGAATTGGTTATTCAAATCTAAAGACAGTAGGGATAATACATTGTCCCTACTGTCTTTAGATTTTTGAAATTTTTATTTTTTACTCTTTTCTGATGATTTTATAATTATTAAGCTAACGATACTTATAAGCGCAACTCCATACATAATAGTTTTATTGGTTTCGCCCCAAGTATCAACCATTGCTAGTAGAATTATTAGTAGTAATAAAAAGTAAAGTAAGTAACTTCGCATTTGTTAAACTCCTTCTTAAGTATAGGAAAAAAAGTAGAATTAATAAATTTCCACTTTTAACCATTCAGTGTTAAGCTAAATTCTTTAAAGCACGTTCATTAAAGAAGTAATTTTCATCTTCATGTTTATTATTTTCGTATGAAAATAAAGGTCCACAAGATCCTATGATTGCACTTATATTAAAGAAATCCATAAATAATTGTTTAGATGCTGAAGATAACTTACTAGCAACAGAGAAATCTTCTAGAGCTTGACTTAGAGCTTTAGTTTGGCTATACCCCTTGTCTTTACGATAATATTTATAATTTGTAAGAACTTGTTGCATTACTTTAGTGGCACCACCAAGAGTGTCTAATAATTTGTGAACTTTAAGGATTTTTGTTACAGGAATAAGTCCTCCAAGAGCTCCGACGCATGCAGCTATTTCTATAACTGAAAACGAGTAAGCTGAAATATTAGGAATTTGAACTTCACTTTCACCAATTTGCTCTAAGGAACCAAAGTTTAAATATTCGCCTTCAGCTGTGATTGTTAAACCAGAATGGTTTGATAACCATTCTGCGACTTCTTCAGCACTTTGCTTTTCAGATGGTAGTTGCTCAATTGCATGCAGTAATTTATAAAAATCACTATCTTTATTAAATCCTAATTCATTTAAATATAATTCTTCTTCATTTGTTAGTTCAGTTGCTTGAGTAGAAATTGCCGACATAGTTACTCCACCAACTAATAATGCAGAACAGCAAAATGTTGTGAATGTCTTTTTGAATAAACTATTATGAATCATTATTTTTTCGCCTCTTCCTTATAAGTATATACTGTAAATTTTTTTATTAATTGTAAATTATTTATATTATTTACTATTACAATAATAACATTATTGAGGTTTAATAGAAAGTGTTTGTAAAAATGACTAAATATTCCTTATTTTCTGTTTCATCTTAATTCTGCAGTGAAACCATGTTTGGTTATGCGATTTTATACACGTTGCAGGTAGTAAGACTACCATTAAAACGCTGTCAAAACAAAGATATATAAAATTTCGTATACACAATAACTAGTGATTCAAAAAAAGGCAGTAACGACAAAGGTTGGTCCTTCATCGTTACTGCCTTTTTTTAATGTTATGTATAGTTGAAATGCATGAACGTGAATAATTTTTTAACTTTTTTTGAAAAAAAGGTTGTTAAACCGAAATGAAATTACCTTTATAGAGTGTTAGATGGTTAGCCAATTATAACAAATACAAAAAATATCTATACTTCTACAACATTCTTGTATCCACACGCAGGTAAATGCTGAAACTGAAGAAGTTTCTGAGAAGAATTCTATCGATGAAGTAGATAAGGAGCTTTATACAAAATATAGACAGTATCATGAAAAACTCAAAAAGCCTAGGTACTCCACATTGCTATTCCACATACATAATATTCTCTTCTAAAGGTTGAAGGTTGAAATCTGATATAATTCATTTGTATGAGGTTCAATAATATCTAAATTAGACTCATTCATCTAATTAGATAAATATTGTGTGGGCGGAAAAAAAGAAGGAGGAAAATCAGAGTTTAAAGGACGCTGATCTTTTTTGCATAACGTAGGGCGTATCCACCCTTTTCTTTTTCCGTCAAGTGAATTTCATATAATAATGAAGTGAGGTAAGGTGTTCATTCAATTTGAAAACTAAAAAAAGATTTTATCAGAAAAAAAAGCGATGGATGATTCCCGTTTATATTATTGTCATTCCTATATTGCTTATATTTATAATTGGTCAGTTTACACCTGTACTTAATACCTTTATTATCAAGCAGCTTTTTGAATCTGATTCTTTTGCATCCCCTAAGGACATTGAAACAATAAAAAGGCAAGTCCATGTTGAAAAAGATATTGTTTATGATGAACATGGAATTGAGAATAGTCTTTTAGATATTTATTATCCGAAAAATATGAAGGAAGAACTCCCTGTTATCATGTGGATACATGGTGGTGCATTTGTATCAGGTAGTAAGGAACAAACGCAAGAATATGGAATGGCATTAGCCAATGAAGGATATGTTGTAGCAAATATAAACTATGCTATTGCACCGGTACAAAAATATCCGGGGCCAATCATACAAACTAACCAAGCTCTTAAATATTTACAGGATAATATTTCGAAATATGGCGGCAATATGAATCATTTATTTATTGGCGGTGATTCAGCAGGTGCACAAATTGCCAGTCAAACCATTGCGATAATAACAAATGAAGCTCTAGCAAAATCAATGGATATTCAACCTACAGTTGATAAAAAACAGTTAAAAGGTGCTCTTTTATTCTGTGGGGTTTATAACATGGATAAAATAGGTGCTCAGTCATCTCCAATAATAAAAAAAGGTATCCAATCAGTATTTTGGGCATATACAGGAACAAAAGATTTCAAGTCTTACTCTAGAATAGATGAGATGTCTACAGTTAAACATGTAACACCTAATTACCCACCTACCTTTTTGACAGTTGGAGATGCAGATCCACTAGCCCCACAATCAACAGAGCTTATAGATGTTCTCAAAAAGAATGGTGTGGAAGTAGAAAGTGTTTTATTTGAAGGAACAAATTCTGACCTAGGTCATGAGTATCAATTTGATTTTACTACTACGCACGCTGAACAAACACTTGGGAAAACGCTTGCCTTCATAAAGAAGTATAGTGGGAAATAGCTCAATACGCACATCAGGTTTGGTTTAATGAAATTGGCTTCTGTCCGTTACTAGTGAGCTAAAAAACATCACATAGTAATATCACCTTTGTAGAAATACCTTGTAACTTCATTTCACTGGCTTTTAATTTTACTTCTTGCCGATGACTCACTCTCATCCCCATAAAAATAAGCACCTCCAATTGATATTAGGATACATTACCCTAAATTCAATTGAAGATGCTTTTTTGTTTTGTCTAACCCGAAGGAGTCAGTTCAAGGGGCAGCCTATCCCTCTTTTTGTTACCTAATTGAGTTTTGTGAAGTATCTTATCTCTTCTTTATCCGTATAAAAGCCAACCGATTCGTATAGAGATAAGGCTGATTTATTTGTCGTTAGTACCATGAGAGTAGCTTTTTGTAGCTTATGAGACTTAAGATATTTCAAAGCCTGTGTAAGCGTAAACTTTGCAATTCCACGCTTTCTCCATGGTTCACGGACATAAACGTCCTCAATTACACCGTAGTCTTCTTCCTGCCATGTCATTAGTCCGCCAACAATAGTGTCTATTTGACGTATGACCATGGATGTCCATAGCTTGTTTTTTTTGTATTCAGACAATCTATTAAGACCAAGTGGAGCATCTGGCCAAATTTCAGCTTCAATATTAAGGTAATCTCTTTCCTCGCTAGATGTCTCCATGCTCCAGTGTGAGAATTGAAACTCCCCCTGAAGTTTTAACTCCACAACCGGTTCAGTCAAATCTCGATTCATGCTATACAAACTATTCAGAGGGAGATATCCTTTTTGGATAAAAAACTGATTGTTTGCTGTTTCTTTCGAATCGTTACCTACACAAAGTATTGTTCCGTATTCTTGAGGTAAAGTTACCTTTAATTGCTTTGCTCTTGTTAAAAGATATTGATAGACTTTGTCGAGCAACGTAATGTCCTGTTCTCTTTCAGAAATGGTTTTCAGATTAATATATATAGAGTGATTGTTCTCTTTTGAACGACCTGGAGGAACAACGTTAATGATGCTAACTTGCCCCTTAGCGACCATTTTCCCATCTTCAAATGCGCAATAAACGTTACACCAATTATCTTCGTCCCCGACCCACCAAAATGTCGCGTTGTCTTTTGCTGTTACTGATTGGTACAACTCACCAAGTAAAGGCATATCTCCATGTTCGAAGTTACGAATGAAAAATTCTGTTGGTGATTGGCTCAAAATAATACCCCTCTCAATAGTAGGGGGTTCCGCAGTTTAGAGGGCTAGCTATGCGTTTTCCCCTTGAATAATTTGCCCTTTGCTAACATTTGTTTGCTCACAGTAAACTCCTCCTTTGACTATTATTACCATTTAAAATAACACACTTTAATACTTGTATCTACATATTTTTATCTCTATATTAATTTTTTTCAACAAATTTATAATCGAATTTTCATAACACACTAATTCAATTCTTTTAATAAACCTTCAATGACAAATTCAATTAAAATATATGAATATAGCATTGATTTAGTATGTATTTAAAAAGATTCCTTTGTTTCGCGTTGGATAGCCCGAAAGAAGTAATCAAAAAAATCTCTTTTTATCATAATCCCTGGGAATTCACTAGTAATTTGAGTATTTGGATACAGATTCAAAAAAATATATAGTTCTTAAAGTAAATGAGGTAGCCGTTATAAGGAATATAGTGCATCTAAAAAATATATTATTTTTCGAGTGCTTTTTAACTATTTTTTCGGTTATAATGAGAAAAACACGAAATATGATTCTAGTTTTATAACTAATGATTCTTGAATTAGTCATGTAATCTATACACTATCGAAGGGGAACTAAGAATGTTTTTAAAAAAAGAACGGAACATAACAATTGGCGATCTTATTAAGTTGAGTGAGGCTCAATTGCAAATGGCTAAACAGGGTCAATATGATTTTGAGTATACTTTAGCTTCAACAAATGATGAGGAATTAAACCAGTTAGTACATAATTTAAATCAAGTAAATAGGCTTCGGAAAGAATCTGAAGATCAATTGCAGAAAAAATTGGGTAATGTATTGAAAAGTAATGAAATGGGTCTTTGGGAATTACGAGTATTGAACGGACGCTTGGATGATTCAAACAATGTTTTCACAGCTTCGTCAGAATTAAAAGAGCTCTTAGGGTTTGATAGTTATGCTCTTAAAGACAGTTTTCAAGATTTTTTGAAGGTAATTACAGAGGCGCATCGTTCTGATTTTAAAGAGATGCTAGAGGAGAGTTTAGAAACACAAACTCGATTTAATATGGAGCATTTGATATGCTGTCGTGACGGTCAAGAGCGCTGGATACAGACTACAGGAATGGCTTCCCATCTTGAAGATGATCAGTATCAAATCATTGGTTTGATGATGAATATTCATGATAAAAAAATAAACGTGGAAAAATTACAGGGATATGTAACACGTTATGATTTAATTAATAAAGCTCTGGTAGAAGCGCCATGGGATATGATTGTAGATCAAGGGAATCCATTAAATCCACAGAATTCCTTTTGGTGGAGTGAACAATTTCGAAGAACATTGGGCTTCAAGGATGAACATGATTTTCCAAATATTATGAGCTCTTGGAGTGATCGCTTGCATCCAGAGGACAAGCAGCCTGCATTAGATGCGTTTAGTGCCCATTTATTAGATTTTTCTGGGCGTACGCCATTTCAAGTAGATTATCGCCTTCAATTAAAATCAGGTGAATATCGCTGGTTTCATGCAAACGGTACAACGCTTCGTGATAATGAGGGAGCTCCTTTGCGAGTGGCAGGAACTATTCGAGATATTACACATGAAAAAAAGAAAGAGCAAAATGTGCAAGAAACTATGACACGTATGGAGGAATTATCAGCTTCTATTAATCAAATGGTTGATGGCATTAATTCTATTACTATGCAGGCACAGGAACTGGCGAACACACAGGAAAAAACTACAGAAGCTGCCAATGATGCGAAAGGGGTAGCAGATGAAACACAGATTATATCACATTTTATTCGAGAGATAGCAGATCAGACAAATTTACTAGGGTTAAATGCTGCAATAGAAGCCGCACGTGCAGGAGAACAAGGAAAAGGTTTTGGTGTAGTAGCTGAAGAGGTAAGAAAATTAGCAGTTAATTCGGCTAAGGCAACAGGTAATATTGAATCAAGTTTAATGCAAATAAAGGTTTCTATTGATACAATTATTGACTATATGGATAAAATTAGTGGGCTTGCGCAAATGCAGGCGGCTCTTACAGAACAATTGAATGCCTCGGCAGATGAAATTGGTACAATGTCACAGGATTTGGTGGAATTTTCAAAGCAACAATAAAATAAAAGAGTATTTCGCTAAAAAAGCTTTTATATAAAGCAAATAGGGGAATTCTCATTAAAATAACCAGGTACTCCTAAAGTTTTTTATGAGTATCTGGTTTTATTTATGAGTTTTAAAAAGATGCTTTTTTTTTGACATTCAGTACACGTAGTGCTAGCAGAGATATACTTAGATCAAGAGACTACCTAAAAGTCCCACAGTAACATATCTTATTTTTATTTATTTACTCAGATGGTCATGGTTTATCGGAGGTTGGAATTGCTATAGGATTTCGTGTAGATGCTAGGTATCTTCCGTCGATCGTAACAGGGATGCTTGTAGATAAAGTCGGACGAACAATTTTTGTATTGCATCAGGAGTGACTTTGTTATTTGCGGTTTATTAGCCGTATTCGCACCGATTCTATGGTTCTATTAATCGTAGCACTTTCTTTAATTGAATAGGGTGGAACTTAATTAGTGGACTGCACAAACAGTGGATTCGACAGAGCCTTCTACACGTGCAAAAAAACAACTTAATTTAAGGTTCTTTTGTTGACACTCGGTACTACGAAACGAGTGTCGGCACTAATGATACATGAGCATGTTTTGTAAAAAGATGGGTCAAAACATGCTTTTTATATTTGTTCTCATACGTAGGATAAAAAAGTCTCGAAACACTCGTTTTTTAACATACTAGAGAAAGAGGGAGGTAGGGAAAATTCAGTTATGGGGGAAATGAATAGTTTTTATAAACAAAAAAATCAGTCTAAATGGAGTAGCATCAAAAAACCAAAAAAATTTAAAAGATAATAAAGATACAAAATTTCAAGTTTACATTAGCTATTCCCATTTATACCCTGCAAGGCAATATTTTTAGCCCCAATTCAGCCCCATATCGCCCCAAAAAAGCATTAATCTGCTATAGCTTGTACACTCTCGAAGGTCAGAGCAATAGCCATTAAACGTAGCAACTCTTAATAGAAAAGTGTATAATTTGGCTTATATTGGAAAATGCGAACGTAGTAGTAAATTGAAAATATGCAAAACGTATTGGGGACTATAAAATGAGAAGAAACATTATCAGTACAGTAGTAATTTTTTTATTAATTGTTCCTGTTAGTCTAACTGTGCAGGCAGCAAATCTATTTGAACTTTATAATGATATTACAGAAAATGATCTTCATAACAGTATCATTTTGTCGCCTGAAAGCTCAAAGGCATTTGTTAATGGTAATATGGTTTCTGCCATACAGCCAATTGTAAAAGATGGAAGAACCTTAGTACCACTTCGCTTTATTTCTGAAGGATTTGGTGCAAGGGTAGATTTCAACCCTCAAAATAATACCATAACCATTAAAAATTCGGATAAAACTATAACCTTGAAAATAGGGAACAAGGCAATAGATGTGAATGGCGATTCGATTCAAATGGACGTTTCTGCAGTCCTGCATCATAATACAACCTATATTCCTCTAAGATATATAGGGGAGGCATTTAATAAGAAAGTAGTCTATTTGAAGAATGAAAACCAGCAACCATATAGTTTGATTATTATCAGGGGTGTAAATGCTACGGAGCTTGAAAACCTTAGACTTGTTCGCATTTGTGAATGGCTATTTCAGGGGGAATCTATTGTCTATAGCGATCGTTTTATGGCTGTGATGCAAGAAAAAGGTCAATTATTCTATAGCAATTATTTTTCTGATTTTGAACCCTTTGTTTATGAGGAATTTATTGAGGATGAAAATATAGTTAAACTAGGAGATATTTGGATTAAAACGGATATGGGCAATTTTTATATGGACTACGCATATAGCACTACAAAAGAGTTTATTTTATATTATGTGGATGGACAAGCCATTTCAAGAGTAGCCGTAGAAAAAGCACCGATTAAAGCTGTAAAACCTTATCAGAATCATGTTTATTATCTAACAAGATATGAGCGGGGGATAGTAAATGCGCCTGAAACAAGTAATTTAAAATATGCAACACGAGCAAATGGACAATGGGTTTCTGATTATTTAGGCATGCCAGGTTTTTATTATGGTTTTGATACGATAGGTAATGCCTATAACTGGAAAATAAATGATAATGGCATCTATATTTTCGGTTATAATAGATTTGGCAATTTAAGCTCAGAAGATAGAAAAAAGACTTTTGGAAATTACAGGGTAGACTTAAAGGGGCACCATCATGAGGTCATCAACCCTTAAAGGTTGCGTTTTAAGCTGAATTGGCTGGTTTACGTTCTGTTTTGTATGGAACTTTAGCCAGTCAATTTTTATTTACTCTGTTCACTATATCTGGAATGGGTACATGGTCGAATGGTTTATATATAGAGGGTTTAACTATTATTTGCGTTTCTTTTTAGTATAAAAAATAAACCAAATAAAATATAGGATTGGCATGAGTGACAAACCTAGTGAAACATATTTATGTTGCTCATTAGGTAAAATAATAATAGAAATAATCGCTAATATAATGGCAGGGAATACAGTGTAAAACCAGATTCGTACAGCTTTATTTTTAAAAGTAAGTTCAAATCGATCCATACAAGAGCACCTCATTTATTAATCCTAAAGACCATTGTTCGGATAGTTGGGAATGATTTCCTAATAGAAAATATATCATAGTAAAATAAAAAATAGAAGTAAAATGGTAGGGGTGACGGATAAAACTAGCTCATTAAAGGTTATCGAAAAATATTTTTTGTCCTGTAACTTTATTTGAAGTTGATGCGTCTACTTAGTAGTGTATTTAACTATTTTTGAAAAAGAATAGTGAATTTACATCATTTACCAAAGGATTTTTAGTTGCTTATCGACAAAAATATAGATTAAAATGATTCTGACTGTTTTTTTATCAGGTACAATGTATCCTGATCAACTACTTGTGCCCGCAAGCACATCCCCGTTTTGACTGCTTACTATAAGTGATGAAACAAACCTTGTCTGCAAATCGGAAAAATATCCCAATCCTTTATATGATGGAATACACGATAATTTCATAGAAAAATACTGTAGAAAATGATATGCCTTATGGTTGTAGGCAAAAAATCAATAGGACATTCAGCTCTTTCAAGTGGCAGAAATGATGATAAAATAAACATGTTATTGGAAATATTAACTATCGGAGGTTTATTATGGGTAAAGGCGTATTATGGACAGCCACTGCTATCCTAGTAGTTTTACTTGGGTTTGGAAGCTACTACTTTATTAAAGAAATAACGAACTCTATGGCATACAATAAATTAGTGGATGAGTATAAAAAGCCAGTACCCATCAACAATATAGAGTCTGAATATGATGTGATTGTCATTGGTGGTGAGCCTGAGGGTGTCGCTGCTGCTGTTGCTTCTGCTCGTAATGGAGCTAAAACCTTATTGGTAGAAAAACGTGAAGAATTGGGTGGATTATTTACATATGGGATGCTAAATTTTCTAGATATTCCACGTGATGGTCATAATAACTCCATCAGTGAAGGTATTTTTAAAGAATGGCATGAGCTAGTGAGAGGCAATGATGCTTTTGGTATCGTCGGAGCTAAAGCAGCGTTTAAAAAGCTGATTGATGAGGAACCCAATTTAACATTGTCGGTGCAAACGGAAGTAGTTAAAACGAATCTTCAACAACAACAACTAAATTCTGTTGAGCTAAAAAATGAATACGGTACATATGTCGTTAAAGGAAAATCATTCATAGATGCTACTCAGGATGCAGATTTTGCGACGATGTCTAAAGTTCCTTTCTTTGTTGGTGGAGAAGATATTGGAATAAAGGATAAGCGCATGGCTGTAACATTAATGCTTCACTTGAAAAATGTCGATTGGGATCAAGTAAAAAAAGCGGCTAAGTCAGATGTATTTGGCGGGGCTAACTTGAATCATACCGTAATGTGGGGCTTTACAAAGCTTCATGATGAATATAAACCTTTGCAAGAAGGTACAAGATTAAGAGGGTTAAATTTAGCCCGAGTGGATGATGAATATTTTATTAATGCATTACAAATTTTCGGAATTGATGGTTTAAATGAGAATTCGAAGCAGGCTGCCATAGCTGCAGGTAAAAAAGAAACATTGCATGTACTAAAATATTTACAGGAAAACTTCCCCGGATTTGAAAAAGCAGAAATTGTCAGCTTCCCGGAAGAGCTTTATGTACGAGAAACTAGACATATTTGGGCTGAATATCAATTACCAATGTCCGATATTTGGCAGAATCGTGATCATTGGGATAGTATTGGGATTGCCTCTTATCCAGTAGATGTGCAGGCTCAAACACCACATGATTATGGGTATGTTATTTCTGCGCCAAAGCAATATGCGATTCCATTCCGATCTCTAGTACCAAAGGATATCGATGGATTACTTGTTGTGGGACGCTCTGCAGGTTATTCATCTTTAGCAGCGGGAAGTGCCCGTATTGTCCCAACTGGTATGGTGACTGGTGAAGCGGCAGGGACAGCGGCAGCACTAGCTCTTCAACAAGATGTTACTTTTAGAGAAATGAGCAAGGATAAGAAATTAATTGCTGCATTAAGGGAGCAGTTGGATAAACAAGGTGCCTATGTCGATTCATTTTCTGTGGACTATCCTTATCAGGGCAAATGGTATGATGAAGCCATTCAAACATTAATTAACTATGGACTTGTTGTTGGCGGCTATGATAATGATTTAAAGGTCGACAGTAAAGCAACGAAAATTAAGTTTGCTAAAATGTTGAAAGAAAGTATGCTACGTGCCGGCTCAGAGAGTACAGCCGATAAAAAAGATAAGCTGGAGATTGTTATTAATAAGGTATATAGCACGGGTGATGAAGCTATTACGCGAGATGAGCTGGCACAATATTTGGCAGATGTGCTCATCGGTGAATCGACTGCAAATAGCTGGGAAAGTTTAATTGATAAAGAAATTGTTTCGGAAAAAGTAGCGAAGAAAGTGAAAGACAATAAGCAATTGAAGTTAAAAGAGATGTATGCCATCATGGCAGATGTCATTCATTATGTAGAAAAAGAACGTTCCTCTAAATGAACTGCACCCCAATTGTTAGACACATCTAACAATTGGAGGTGTAGTTTTTTTATGACGAAATTTACAAATGAACA
>NZ_JBNFXM010000013.1:0-109015 GCF_049943995.1 Lysinibacillus sp. VIII_CA | reverse complement strand
CGAACACGGAAGTTAAGCTCTTTAGCGCCGATGGTAGTTGGGGGCTTCCCCCTGTGAGAGTAGGACGTCGCTAGGCACTAGAAAGACCAGAGAATCTTTTCTCTGGTCTTTTTTCGTTTTCAACAAAAAAATTAAAGCTGTCTCTTGAGTAAGACAGCTAATATATTTAAAACTCAAGCGCACTTCTCAGGTTATTAATATACGATTGACTCACTGGTAACTCACTACCATCCATTAATGTAATAATAAAGTTTGATGTCAAATCACGCGCCATTTTTTTTATAAAATAAATATTTACGATATAGGATCTATGAATACGAATAAAGTATGATGGCAATCTTATTTGAAGTTCTTTAAGGGTGATGTTTGTTTTAAATTGTTCACGCTCTACATAAAACCATGTCTTTTTTTGAAGACTTTCAATATGAGATACTTTATTAATGGCTACAGGATTCCATTCTTCATCTTTTTTTCCTGTTATAAACTCAAATGCTTCTGTCTTTTTAGTAGTGAAAGTAGATGGCAGTATGACTACTAGAGCAGCTGGTTCATCCTGAATGAGTATCGGATAGCCGATACCGTAAAAGGGTGTATCGCATGACAAATTATCTAAAATTGTTTCTGTTTTTTTCTGTGTGCGCAAGACTTGATCAGCAATACTTCCAGGTAACACTTGTTGACCCACCTCTAAATGGACACTATGATGCCTAGGATGAATAAAGATATAAGAATTATCGACAGCAATTGCAACGGATGAATCAGTAGGAATCCAGTCTCTTAACATTGTAATATATTGTTCTAAAATATCTTTTGTGCAAGAATTTAACTCATTGCTCATTGTGAATTTCCCCCTTGTTTGTAAATAATCATCCAAATTTCGTCGCGGAAAAGAATAGCTTTATCATGGAAATTTGGTCTTTTATCAAAAAATAATGAAAATTCAAATACTCTGTTATATATTAATTTACAACAAATAAACCTGTTATGGAACAGTTATTTAAAAGTTTTTTAACAGAGTATATTGTACACAAAGGGGAAGGTGGAATTTCAATATGTCAACTCGTCAAGAAAGAATCCAAGCTTTAGAAAAACAATGGGCTGAAAACCCTCGCTGGGCTGGTATTGAACGCACATATTCGGCTGAAGAGGTTGTTAAACTACAAGGTACTGTAGTAATTGAACAAACTTTGGCAAGAAAAGGTGCCACTCGACTATGGAATTCATTACATGAGGAACCGTTTATTAATGCACTGGGTGCATTAACAGGTAATCAGGCAGTACAGCAAGTTAAAGCTGGACTCAAAGCTATCTATCTATCGGGCTGGCAAGTAGCTGCGGATGCAAACCTTTCGGGTCAAATGTATCCAGATCAATCACTATACCCAGCCAATTCTGTACCAGCAGTAGTTAAACGAATAAATCAAGCACTTCAACGAGCAGATCAAATTGATCATGCTGAAGGACGTGTCGATCAATTTGACTGGTTTGCTCCAATTGTAGCAGATGCAGAGGCAGGTTTCGGAGGACCTCTTAATGTATTTGAGCTTGTTAAAGGCATGGTGGAAGCAGGGGCAGCTGGTGTTCACCTTGAAGATCAGTTAGCTTCAGAGAAGAAATGTGGTCATCTAGGCGGTAAAGTTTTACTTCCAACACAAAACGCTGTACGTAATTTAGTAGCTGCGAGATTAGCAGCTGACGTTATGGGTGTTGATACAATTCTAATCGCTCGTACAGATGCTGATGCTGCAGATATGGTTACTTCAGATATCGACCCACGTGATGCAGAGTTTATTACTGGTGAACGTACTCCTGAAGGTTTTTTCCGTACAAAGGCAGGCATCAAACAAGCAATTGCTCGTGGCTTAGCTTACGCACCATACGCTGATTTAATTTGGTGTGAAACTTCTAAACCATCACTTGAGGAAGCTCGTGAATTTGCAGAAGCTATTCATGCGGAATTCCCAGGTAAAATGCTTGCATACAACTGCTCACCTTCATTTAACTGGAAAGCAAATCTTTCAGAAGAGGAAATTGCAGAGTATCAGCGTGAGCTTGGTAAGCTAGGTTATAAATTCCAGTTTGTTACTTTAGCAGGATTCCATGCATTAAACCACTCTATGTTTGAGTTGGCACATGATTATAAAGATAATGGTATGGCTGCATATTCTAAGCTACAGCAAGCTGAGTTTGCTTCCGAATCTAAAGGCTATACAGCGACACGCCATCAACGCGAGGTAGGTACTGGATACTTTGATGAAATTTCTCAAGTTATTTCAGGTGGTACATCTTCAACAACGGCAATGGCTGGATCGACAGAAACTGAACAGTTCGTATAAAAAATGCGTGTCTTCCTAAATTCATAATCATAGAGTCGTCTCCTCCGCTCCTCCTAAAGCGGAGGAAGACAAAACTAAAATCGCAAAGGTGGGTAAACAACTAATGAAACAAGCAACGACAGGTAAGCTTAAAATTGTTGGAGAACAAAATGAGCAAACAAATGAAATTTTAACACCTGAAGCTCTTGAGTTTGTTCTTGCCCTGCACGAGAAATTTGATGCTCGCCGTAAAGAGTTATTGAATGCTCGGCAGAAACGCCAAAAGCGTCTAGATGCGGGAGAGAAACTAGATTTCTTACCTGAAACAAAGCATATTCGTGAAGGAGATTGGTCAATTGCACCTCTTCCACAAGATTTGCAGGATCGGCGTGTTGAAATTACAGGGCCGGTTGACCGTAAAATGGTTATTAATGCTTTAAACTCTGGAGCAAAGATGTTTATGGCTTGCTTTGAGGATGCTTCTTCTCCAACATGGGAAAATATGATTGGTGGTCAAATTAATATGCGTGATGCTATTAATAAGACGATTGAATTTACACAAGCATCCAATGGTAAAACGTATAAGCTAAATGCTGAAACAGCCGTGTTACTAGTTCGTCCTCGAGGCTTACATCTGCTTGAAAAGCACGTACTTGTTCAAGGTGAACCGATTTCCGGAAGTTTCTTCGACTTTGGTTTGTATCTATTCCATAATGCTAAAAATGCACTGGCAAAAGGAACAGGACCTTATTTCTATCTACCGAAGCTTGAAAGCCATTTAGAAGCTCGATTATGGAACGATGTCTTTGTATTTGCGCAAGATTATATTGGCATTCCACAAGGTACTATAAAAGCAACTGTATTAATCGAAACTATATTAGCGGCATTTGAAATGGATGAGATTTTATATGAGCTACGTGAACATTCGGCTGGCCTGAATTGTGGACGTTGGGACTATATTTTCAGTTACATTAAACGCCTTCGTAATCAAGCTGATGTCATTTTACCAGACCGAGGTCAAGTTACAATGACCGTTCCATTCATGAAGGCTTATACATCTTTATGTATTCAAACTTGTCATAAGCGTAATGCACCAGCAATGGGTGGAATGGCTGCACAAATTCCGGTTAAAAATGATGATGAGGCGAATGCATTGGCATTTGCAAAGGTTGCTGAAGATAAGAGACGTGAAGCAACAGAAGGTCATGATGGTACTTGGGTAGCACATCCAGGTATGGTGGCAACAGCAATGGAGCAATTTGATGCCATTATGCCGACACCTAACCAAATTCATAAAAAGCGAGAGGATGTACACGTTACTGCGGAAGATTTAGTAGCTGTACCAGAGGGCACGATTACCCTTGAAGGGCTTCGTGTTAACTGTAGTGTTGGTGTACAATATATTGCTTCATGGCTTCGTGGTAATGGTGCTGCACCCATTAACAATTTAATGGAGGATGCTGCAACAGCAGAAATTTCTCGTACACAAGTGTGGCAATGGATTCGACATCCAAAAGGTATTTTAGATGATGGACGCGGTATTACTTTAGCGTTTGTCCTTGAAATTCTGGAAGAAGAGCTTACGAAAATTAAAGAGGCTGTTGGGGAACAAGCCTATAACTGCGGTCGCTTTGACGAAGCTGCTGAACTGTTTAAATCTTTAATTGCGCAAGATGAATTCGCGGAATTCTTGACACTTCCAGGCTATGAAAAATTAGCGTAAATGTAAATCTACTAAAGCACATTCAGCTTTCCTATTAATAAAATGTGACGGGGTCTGTTCCCCCGTTACTAAAGAGATGAGCACTATTGTATTAAAGGGGTCTACTTATAAAAGTAAGTAATTTATAGGAAAAAGATGTCTTACAAGCTTAGATGGGGAGCTTAAAAGACATCTTTTTTAATTAATCCGCGTAACTGTTTTTCAAGCTACGCGGATTTTGCTTATATCAGTCGACTATGGCTAGGACAAAGCCATCATAGCCCTTGACGCCAACCGTTTGTATAGCTGTTGCTTCAATACGGGGCTCCAATTTTAGCAGATCTATAAATTGCTGTACGCCTCTAACACGTTCATCCTCACTATTTATATCTGTGACAGCTCCATTCCGCACTACATTGTCTGCAATAATAATAGCACCTGAATTCGCTAGCTTTAATGCCCACTTCAAATACTCAGGATTATTGGGCTTATCTGCATCAATAAAAATGACATCAAAAAATTGCCCTCTTTTTTTCAAATCTGGCAACGTATCCAATGCATGACCAACGATAATTTCAACCTTTTCCTCTAAGCCTGCATGTCGAATATTTTGCCGAGCAACAGAGGCATAGTCTTCATTTATTTCTAAAGTCACCACTTTCCCTTCTTTTGAGAGAGCTTGTGCTAAGCAGATACTGCTATAGCCACCAAGTGTGCCAATCTCTAATACATTAACGGCTCCTTTCAATTTTGTGAGTAAATACAAAAATCTCCCTTGAGTGGGGGATACATCAATTTCAGGTATACCGGCAGCTTTATTAGCTAGTAGTGCAGCATTAAGACAGCTGTTTTCTGGTAGTAGCTTATTGGTAAAATAATTATCTACATTATGCCAACTATTCAACTCTGTCATCATTGAGCCCTCATTTCTATATCGTTTAAAAGTGCAAGCTTGCATATAGAGTGTATGATAAAGTGAATCATAAAAAAAATATATTATAATTATTTATATATAACTAAATGTTATGGAAAGGGGTTAAATGATGAATATTCATGGCTTAAAATTGTTTTATCATGTTGCTACTACTGGTAGTTTCACAAAAGCGGCTGAATTATTATGTATTAGCCAGCCTGCTGTTTCGAGCCAAATTAAACGATTTGAGCATGAAATAGGTGTACAACTTTTTAAGCAGCAGGGGCGAGGGGTCGTACTTACGGAGTTTGGCAAAGCTCTAGCAGAGAAAGCTCAACATTTTATGGCCCTCGAACAGCATATAAAATCATTTGTAGAAGATTACCGCCTAGCAAAAGCGGGGGATTTACATATAGTAGCTACTTACCTACCAGCTAATTTTTTAATTCCCAAATGGGCGGCTGCATTTAAGGCTATGAATGAACATGTAAATTTAATGATTACAACAACGAATACCAAGGATGCCTTCGAGCAGCTTATACACTATAAAGCTGACATTGCCATATATGGTGGAGGAATTTCTGAGAGGCCTAAAGAAATATGGTGGGAGGAGATATACGAAGATGAATTATGGTTTGTAGTGTCGCCCCATCATAGGTATGCTCATCAAACCATTACATTAATTGAAATGTTTCAGGAGCCATTTATTATGAGAGAGAAAGGGAGTTCGATGAGGGAGCATCTTTTTTCCTTATGTCAAACGTACCAAGTAGAGCCCCCTAAAATTGCATTACAATTTAATGGGATTAATGAAACAATACGTTCCGTTATAGCAGGATATGGTGCGAACTTTATTTCCTCTCTTGCAGTTAGGGAATATGTGGAGAGTGGTCAATTGGCAAGAGTTATTATTAAAGATATACATCCAGTTAAACATAAAATTTCCATTTGTACGAGGAAGAATGAAAAGCAAAATTTACTGGTGCAAAATTTTATCGAGACGATTAAGCGCTCACTATAAATAATTTGTACTTCATGTACATTTAATAAATATTTGTTATACTAAGCATATAACAAATATGGAGCTGATAAACATGTTTATTCAAATAGAGACGCAATCGGAAGTTCCCATCTATGAACAAGTGACACGTCAAATCATTGAAGGGATAGCAAGAGGTGATATGAAGCAAGGGGAGACCTTACCATCTGTTCGGAGTTTAGCTGCTGACTTAGGTGTTAATATGCATACTGTTAATAAAAGCTATCATGAATTAGAGGCTAAAGGAATAATAGTTATACGCGCGAAATCGGGGGCCATTATACGTTCAACGGAGGAGAGGGCTTTGACGCCTGAGCAGCTACGACAAATTGAAAAGAATTTAAAGCCTGTTGTGGCAGAAGGTATGGTGCTCGGCGCAACAGTAGAACAAATTGAGCACATGATGAAAAAGGTGTTCGCAGACTTGCATATTCCAGCAGAGGGAGTGTAGCAAATGCTACTTGGTGTTTTTATATCTATATACATCATGACATTAGTTTTACAAATGATCGTTCCTTTTATCGTACGTGATACCATTGTTTTCGGTGTCACTGTGCCCGATCAAAACATTAAGCACCCTGCTCTAGCTAATTTGAAAAAACGTTATGCTCAAATAGTCGGAGGCACAGGTATTGTGTTTTTAATCGTTATGATTATTAGCTACAACTTATTTACCTCTGAATCCGTTCGAGGTATATTTTTACTCGGGTGTTTATGGAGCATGCTTACAGTGAGTATGGGGCTATACTGGGTATATCATCAAAAGATATCAGTCCTAAAAAGGCAGGAGCAGTGGGGCGTTAATATTAAACAAGTGCGTGCAGTCGATCTCACAGCAAGAAGCCGTGATGAGATGCTTCCTTGGTCATTCTTTGCTGTGCCTTTAGTGATATCAGGATTTTTAATTATTTATACAATCCTTCATTACGATAAAATGCCAGCTAATATAGCCGTACATTGGGGACCAAGTGGAGAAGCAGATGCGTGGAGAAACAAGACGTATTTAACAGCCATTTCTTTGCCCCTTATTATGCTAATGATACAATTCATGATGTGGGGCATTATTGATTCAATAAAACGTTCTGCCATCAAAATAGCGGTAAATCGCAAGGAGGAATCGCTGGAGGATCAGCTAAAGACTCGAAAATATATAAGTTGGCAAATTTTATTGGTAAGCTATGCTATAACAGTGTTATTAACGGTGTTGCAACTTAGTAATATCTATCCTGCTATGACTGTAGGCTATAAGCTACTACCGCTATTTATTTTATTTTTAGCTGTTGTGCTTGGTTCACTCTTAATTTATGTGGTGAAAAAGCGCAAATATAGAGTTCGGTACGAAAAAAATAGTGATTCACAGGTCATGGATGTGGATGAAGATCGTTATTGGAAGGGCGGTTTAATTTATATGAATCGACAAGATCCTTCAGTTTTTGTAGAGAAACGATTTGGGGTAGGTTGGACGATGAACCTTGCCAATCCAAGAGGATATATTGTCATTGGATTACCCTTTCTCTTATTACTGTTGATTTGTATATTTTCGTTATAAAATAATAGGGATCTATGATAAAAAATTCGTTCCAAGTGAGCGGGTTTTTTTCATATTGACTGGAGGTAAGTAGATGAGAATTCTTGTTGTCGATGACGATGTACATATTTTACAGCTAGTAAATATTTATTTAACAAGAGAAGGCTATCAAGTATTACGTGCAGAAAATGCCCAGCAAGCACTAGCATTACTTAACGGGAATTTACCCGATTTAGCAGTTGTAGATGTGATGATGCCAGGAATGGATGGATTCACACTAACCGAAACGTTAACACAAGATTACGATATCCCTGTTTTATTATTAACAGCAAAGGGTGAGCTTGAAGATAAAGAGCGAGGTTTTTTAGCTGGCTCAGATGATTATGTTGTGAAGCCCTTTGAGCCAAAGGAATTATTGTTTCGTATAGCAGCTATATTACGTAGAATGGATAAGAAAAATCAAATCACCATCCAAGTTGGCCAATTAGTCATTGATCGTCGTAGCTTCGAGGTTATTATTGGAGAAGAGACTCTTATCCTACCTTTAAAGGAATTTGAATTACTGGCCTTATTGGCATCACGACCTAATCAAGTATTTACAAGGAGCTATATCATGGAGCAAGTATGGGGCTATGATTATGATGGAGACGAACAAACATTGAATACGCATGTGAAGCGGGTTCGAGAGAGATTAAATCGTTTTGATACGGCTGTGGAAATCATCACGGTACGAGGCGTTGGCTATAAGCTAGAGGCAACGTCATGAAAACTTTATACAGTAAATTTGTAATGACAACATTGCTAGTGATGATTGGGAGCTTGTGTATTGGTTTTTTAGCGACGAATACCTATTATCATCAAGTTGTAAAAGAAAAAAATGATACAAAAAACGTTATTATCGCACAGGGGATTGCGCAATATATTGAGACTGCGAAGCCAGAGGACTTAAATAGTTATTTCATGACACTTGGCGAAATTGGTTATCAAATATATGTAACAACTGGAGAACAAGGAAACTTCTTTGGTGGAGAATATCGTGATAAGACATTATCAGAATCGGTTGTAGAGCATGTTCTAAACGGTGAAGTCTACCATGGTATGCGAGATTTCCCAAAAGAAACTTTTATGACAGGCTTTTTTGCTAATGAGTTGGTTAATACAATCGGTGTGCCATTTACGTATGAAAATAAGTCCTATGCATTGTTCATAAGACCAGATATTCGCTTATTGTTTTCGGAGGTGCATACATTGCTTGGTGGATTAATGCTTGCGATGATAGTACTGAGTTTACTGGCTATGCTGCTATTTGCGAAGGCATTAATTCGTCCCATTACAAAGCTAACAGCGGCGACTCGACAGCTTGCACATGAAAAGTTTGATACCGTTTTAGACATTGATCGTAATGATGAATTAGGCCAATTGGCTACTAGTTTTAATATAATGACAGAAAAATTACAGGAAAATGATCGCGTGCGTAAGGAGTTTATAAGTAATGTATCGCATGATTTTCAATCCCCTTTATTAAATATTCAAGGATATGTTGACTTACTAAAAAATCCTTTACTGAAGGAGAGGGAACGACAGGAGTATGCAGCCATTATCGAATTAGAAACTAAACGCTTATCAACTTTAACGAAGCAATTATTGTTATTAACATCGCTTGACCAATCGACACGAATTGTCAAACGTGAGCGCTACCGATTAGATGAACAGTTAAAGGAAAGCGTACGAAAATATCGCTGGCAAATGGAAGAGGCTCAGCTCCAAATCACATACAAACTGGAGCAGGTTATTTTTAATGGGGATGCAGGGCTTCTACAAAATGTCTGGGACAACTTGCTGACAAATGCGATTAAGTACAATATCCAGGGAGGTCAAATACATCTATATTTACAGCAAAAACCTGCTTCGCTTGAAATCCTTGTTGAGGATAATGGAATAGGTATGACTGCAGCTCAATTAGCAAAAGTCTATGACCGTTTTTATCGAGCAGACACTTCTAGAACGAAGCAAGGGACTGGATTGGGGTTAGCGATAGTTAAACAAATCGTAGAGCTACATGGAGGTACTGTGCATATAGAAAGTACAGTCAATGCGGGGACAAAGGTTTATATAGATCTCCCCATTTTGTCATAAGGAGTTCATGTAAAGTTCATGTTCTCCCGATAAACTGCTACTTAGTTGAAACAAACTAAGGGGGAGTTTTCTTATGGAACAGAAGTGGAGCATACGCCTTATTCGATTGGCAGCCATTTTTGCTTTAATCGGGACCTATTTAGGCTCACATATGTCTGGTTCAGGTAGCTACGAATATAGACCGATACATGCCCATATTTTACTTGTTGGTTGGCTGAGTATGTTTGCGTGGGGTATTTTTTATCGAGCTTTTAAAGTCAAATCACAAAAATTAGTGAATATACATGGTTGGACAGCTATTCTTGGCGTTTTTGGCTTAACATTAGGGATGTGGTTTTACAATATCAATCCATTTCATTTTGGCAGCACATTTACTTTAGTGTTCTTTATTGTAGGTGGAACTACATTATTGATTAGCTTTGCTTTGTTCATTGTAGTAACATTTATGATTAAACAACAAGAGGATTTAAAAAATTAAAAAAACCTACCGTGTTACATAAGCTAGTCGTGACGCGGTAGGTTTTTTATGTTTATTGGATATCTTGCAGCGATTTTTTCAGCCATTTTGTAGCTTCTTGATAATCTTGGGCAACACCTTGTCCTTTTTTATAGAGCAGACCGAGTTGGAATTGTGCCTTTTGGTGCCCCTGATTAGCAGCTAATCTATAGAGTTGGGCAGCTTTAGCAAAGTCCTTTGGGACGCCTTGCCCATGAATGTGCATTTGTGCTAATTGGTACTGTGCCTTTATATGCTCTTGTGCCGCAGCTTGCTCAATCCATTTGGCAGCTTCTGTGTAATCCTGTGTAACACCCTTGCCTTTATCAAATAAATTACCAAGCTGATATTGGGCACCAGCATGCCCCTGAATAGCAGCTAAGCGATAGCATCTGCGTGCCTCTTCAAGATCTATAGAAACCCCTAATCCTTGCTCATATACTAGGCCTAATTGATATTCAGCCTGAATATGCGACTGGTCAGTTGCCGCTCTCCACCATTGTACTGCCTCTGGATAGTTAACCGGAACACCATCTCCTGCAGTTAATAAAAGTCCTAGCTCATATTGAGCATCCACATAGCCCTTTTCAGCCGCAGCCTTCAGATAGGGTAGAGCTTTATCTGGTTGATGAAGTTGATAAACATATAGACGCCCAAGCTCGAAGCCAGCGCTAATATGTCCTTTTTCAGCAGCTAAGAGTAGCCATTTCTCAGCTAACACCATATCCTGTTCTTTTTCATAGAGAAGACCAAGGTAAAATTGTGCATGTAAGTGTCCTTTATGTGCTGCTAGCTTAAACCATTTTAAAGCCTCAAGGTGATCCATAGGTATTCCTTGGCCAGTGTTGTAGAGCATGGCAATTTGAAATTCTGCATTCATATGGTCTTGTAAAGCGGCCATATGAAACCATTTGGCTGCCTCTGTAAAGTTTTGAGGAATGCCACGACCTTTCAGATGCATATAGCCCAGATTATATTGAGCACTTGCATCTCCAGCTAAGGCAGCCATTTCAAAATAAGTGCTGGCCTCCACATAACTTTGTTCTACACCTGTACCATTATGATAAAGAAATCCTAAATTGTTTTGTGCACTGGTATTTCCTTGATCTGCGGCTAAGGTGTACCATTTGGCTGCCTCGAGGAAATTTTGCGACATGCCTAGCCCTTGATTATAAAGAACACCAAGATTGTACTGAGCATCTGCATTCCCTAAATCTGCAGCTATTTGGTAGTGATGGGCGGCTTCTGTATAATTTTGTTCTATACCTTGTCCTAGATGAAAGAGTACGCCGAGACTATAGTGTGCATTGGGATCGTTTTGATCTGCGGCTCGTTCATACCACATTTTCGCAAGCGCATAATCTTTTTTAACCCCTCGACCTTGGTTGTAAAGAGCCCCTAAATTATATTGGGCACTTGCATCTCCATTTTGTGCCGCAATTTCAAACCATTCAGCCGCATGCTTATAAGCATCTGGTGAGTGGTCTCGCTGATATAGGGTGTTATCCAACATCAAATCTTTCTCTTCTGCGACATTCGAATTAAAGCTACGATCATAGCGCTTTATAAACCATTCAACAATATCACTTGTATAATCGAGAACAATTTTAGCCGCCTTTGCCTCCACAAGTTCATTACTAGTATGGCTCGTCATTTTATATACGAGATTCATTAATAGGGAAATCCGTCGAGGATGAATATGAGCTGTAAAACTCCGATTATTTAACAGCATGCGAACATTTTTTAGTTTGGGCGTAGTATGCATTTCCAATTGATAAACCTCATATAAAATTTCCTCTACTACTAGAAGAGATTTCTGTAAAGAAACTTGAGGGTTTGAAATGGCGAAAAAACTAGCTTCCTGTAAATTTTTAGCTAATGCCGCGTACGACAACTGTCTTAACTTGTGACATTGTTCTTCAAGAATTCCGTAGTGTATGACGATAGTGCTCACCCTCTTTCGTGGTACTCTCTTTTTTCATATATCGGAGAAATATCGATATTATTGATATGTTTTCATGGGATTCATCAGTTGAATTGTTGCTGTTACATGATACTATTTGATATAAGGGAAATTCATAAATATGAAGAGCCTGACAGCCTATAGGTGGAGGATAGAAATGAAAAATATTGCAGCTATTATTCCAGCATATAATCCGCAACAATCACTCATTACCTATGTACATCAATTACTAGCAACGACCATTACACAAATTATTATTGTCAATGATGGAAGTGATCAGAAATATAAAGAGATTTTTGAAGATCTAAACAATATAGAAGGATGCCAAGTCCTTCAGCATCGAGACAATATTGGAAAAGGTGGTGCACTAAAAACAGCCTTTACATATATTCGAGAGCAAAAGAGAATATTTCATGGGGTACTCACAGTAGGGGCACATGGTCAGCATACATTACAAGATGTGAAGCTTGTTTTAACGATGACGAAGGTCTTTTCAGAGGGTATTGTGCTAGGCGTACGAAACTTCCATTCAGTAGATAGTACCTTTCTTTCATATTGGGGAAATCGTGCAACAAGCCTCTTTTTTGAACTGCTATATCACAGGAAATTAATGGATACTCAAACCGGTTTACGTTATATTTCGATGAATGAATTGCCGTGGCTAATGAAGGTGAAAGGTGAACGCTATGATTATGATACAAATATGCTAATTGCTGCACTTAAAAGAAAATGCCCTATTTTCGAGGTAGAGATTGGGCAGTTACGAATAAAAAAGAATTCCATTATTCAGTATGATGAAGTAATTAATGCAAGGTCCATTATAACGAGGATGCTTATGAATTATTTACGACCAAGAAACAATAATAATTAGCGTTTAAAATTAAAATAAAGAGCTAGGATAAAGTATAACAATTACTCAATAGAACGTAGCGAGTATAGAAAGAAGGAGCATATTTATGGAATATTCAGATCAAGTTAAAAATCGTGTAAAACGGATGGAAGGTCAGCTACGTGGTATTTTAAAGATGATGGAGGAGGAAAAAGACTGTAAGGCAGTAATTACGCAACTATCAGCCGTTCGCTCAGCTGTAGACCGAACAGTTGGTGTGATTGTTAGTACAAATTTATTGGAATGTGTGCAAAATGCTGAAGGAGATGGCGAAAAGATGAACGAGGCCATTCAGGAAGCGGTTAACTTAGTAGTGAAAAGTCGTTAATCATCGTAAAACTCACTGGAATGTAGTGAGTTTTATTTTTTTACAATTTAATAGTTATAATCGACGCCTATATTCTATTTTTAGGTAATTATTATTATAAGGTTAATCTTATTTTTATAGTTGAAGGTCTTAGTTGGGGAACTTGTCTCATAGCCTAGTAGTCACTTTCTTTGTTATGCTAATAATAACGATAGCGATAGCGTAAAGGGAAGGTGATAGTGTTATGAAGAAATGGTTATTATGTGGCGCTACTTTACTCATGTTAAGCCCTAATGCTGCTTATGCACAGCAAAGGGAAACTACTTCCGTAATAAATCCTGTTATAGCAAATTCAACAGTAACAACCTGGGAGCAGTTTACAAAAGAACTAATAAAGAAAATTAATAGTTTTGAGACAGATATAAATATTACATATACTGGGCCGATGAGCGATTTCAAAAAAGAGATTATGGAAGCCTTAGATCAAGCTAAAAAGCAGACTGTATATGCAAGTGGACATATGGAAAGCATTAAAATTTCGGCAGATTCTGTAGGGAACGTATCCTATAAAATAAAGTATCTGACAAATCAAACACAAGAAGCAGCTGTACAAAAAAAGATTGGTCAAGTACTGAAAAATATTATAAAACCGTCTATGACTGAATTTGATAAAGTAAAAGCCATTAATGATTATATTGTATCGAATACTAGTTATGGGACTAAAACAAAAGCAAGCCCCCATAGTGCCTATGCATTGCTATTTGAAGGACAAGCTGTTTGCCAAGGTTATGCCTTAGCTGCACAGGCAATGTTATCACAGAGTGGAATTGAAACAAAATATGTGGTGGGATTTGTAAATGGAAATGAAGCCCATGCTTGGAACTTGGTAAAAGTAGATGGTAAATGGTATCATTTGGATACAACATGGAATGATCCACTACCAAATCGCATTGGTGCTGCATCATATGATTACTTTTTAGTGACGGATGAAGTGCTTAAGAAGGATCATTCTTGGATTCAGGCAGATTACCCTGCTGCCACAAGCACTAAATATAACTTTATGCAAAATGTTCATTTTGCGTATCCATTAAATAATGTCGTCTATTTTAGTAATACGGCTGATCACGATAAATTATATAAGCTAGAAATGGCAACTGGTAAAAAAACAAAAGTGTTGGATAAACGAGCGTTGTATATTACTGGAATGGGCCAAAATCTATATTACAGTGATTATAGTAACAGCGGTTATTTAACAAAGCTAAATCTGAAAACATTAAAGGCTGAAGTATTGGTTAAACAGCCAGTAACGAATCTAAAGATTAGTGACAATTATTTAATCTATAACATGAATGCTAAAGAGCATAAACTTAAATTAAATCAATAACAATTATTAACAGGCATAAAAGGACTTTGAACGGGTTCTTTGTGCTTGTTTTTGTATATAATGAAAGAAGAAGAAGGTTGGAGGTGAGGAGTTTGTGGAAGAAATTAGCTATTATTGTGATGATCATTATTTTCATTGACCCCATTTATACGGCTGGCAAAGCAGTTGTCCGGCAGGTGGCGGACTGGACAAATAATGATGAAATAGAAACAATGCTTCTTTCAACAAAGGACAAAATCGTTGATGTTACTGCTAGACTTTCAGACAATGCCTCAATAGAAACGGCCATACCTATAGAAGACATGCATGATATGGAGGTAGCACCTACTGCTCAAGCAATTCAGAAGCCAGAGACGAAGTTAGTTGTGACAAACGTTAAGGAAATGACTGATGCAATGTATGCGTATTATAGTAGTTTCTCACCGAAATTTGAAATTCAATATAAAGGGAATACACAACGAATTGAACAAATTGTAGAAGAGGCCTATAACAATGCAATCGAACGAGATGATTATGTGTATGGCCATATTAGTAAACATTCAATTCGTTTTGAATATGGAAGAAACCAGGCAACAATATTTGGGGAGCAAAGCTATTTAATGACGCCAGAACAAGCTGCCTACGTCGAGATGAATGTCCAAGAGATCATCGCCAAAATCAGTAATAAATCTATGTCAGACGTAGAAAAGGTACGAGCTGTTAATGACTACATTGTGGCGAATACGGCCTATACCGATCAAACGAATTCTAGTCCCCATAGTGCCTATACTGTTCTTGCAGAGCAGGGAGGGGTTTGTCAGGGCTATGCATTACTTGCTCACTCCATGTTACAAAAGCTTGGGATTGAGACTAAATATATTGTAGGATATGTAGGTCAAGAAGGACATGCGTGGAATTTAGTGAAGTTAGGTGGTCAATGGTATCATCTCGATACGACCTGGAATGATCCAGTCCCAGATCGTAAGGGTGCGATTCGTTACCAATACTTTTTAGTGGATGACCGCACAATGGCAAAAGATCACTCATGGATTGCTGAAGATTATCCAAAAGCAACGAGCACACTTTATAGCTACTATCATGATATAGACTTCCCAGCACAGGTTGACGATCAATTATATTTTAGCAACATCTCTGATGACAATAAGCTATATGTGCTTGATATGAAGACAGGTAAGACGAAACGAGTAACAAATTCACGTGTACAATACGTCGTTTATGCAGATGGATGGCTCTATTATAGTAATTATTCCCGAGGCGCTTATTTAACAAAGATTCGTCCAGATGGTAGCGGGGAACAGCCCCTAAACCGCGAAGAGACGAAGGATTTATTTGTGAAAGATGGCTATCTTTATTTCACAACGAATGAGTTAAAGAAAATGGCCCTATAAATGGGGACATAAAAAAGGGCAGGACTTATAAACAGTCAGAGGCCCTTTTTGTTCGTTCAATTAAATAAGCAATTGGTGGCTGCTCACAAAGAGAAATGGAAACCTGCGGATAGGTTAATGCTAAAATATCTGTAAATGTTTTTAAAATAAGTGGATTATGCTTGATGGCACCTCCATTACAATATAGAGGAAACAGTCCATTCTGATAGCCTACTTTTTTTAAGACGGCTTTTGCTAAAAGAGCTAATTCTTGAGCAGCCTGTCGAGATATATGAATGGCACAAGCATCCTGTTGTTCAACGGCTTGAGCAACAAATGATCCCATTTTGGCTAACTGTGCATTTGTATAGGATGGCTGAAATAACCATTCAGCCAGCTCGGTTACATTTTGTATACCTAAAGAATGAAAGACAGCCTCCTTTAAAATGGTTGTCTCACCTCGACCATCCTCCATTTTAAAGATGGCTCTTACCACCTCTTGCCCTAGCCAAAAACCGCTACCTTCATCCCCAGCTCGGTGTCCCCATCCTCCAGCACGAACCATTTGCTGTCCATCATAGGCGTAAGCAATAGCTCCTGTTCCAGCAATAAGTAATGCACCTGCCTGTCCAGCGGTCACCCCAAGTAGTGTGGCTTCAGCGTCATTTTCAATAATAAGATTAGCAATAGAAAGCTGTGTGGCTGATAGGGCATTTTGAATAATGGCTGTAACCATTTCCTTGTCTTTTGGTGAATCAATACCAGCTAAGGCAAAGGTAGCTACAGCAATTTGAGAGCCGGCATGTTTTTGTAAAAAAGTATCTACCTTTGCTAAAAGCTCTTGTAATATTGCTGTAGCTGCTTCCATACCAATGGCTTGATAATTGGAGCCCTTTGTTGAAGCTGAATATTCCATAATACCAGTTTCTGCGTGAACGACTGCACATGCCGTTTTTGTCGCACCGCCATCAATAACTAGAAGCCATTTCATCATTGGCTCCATTCCTCAAGAAAGACTGTTAATTCTTTCTCCGCTTCAATAATGGAGTTTTCCTTTAATTGAATCCATTCATAAAGATTTTTCGTATTCATTTTTGCCTGTTCAAGTGCCGCTTTCATTGTGGCTGGAGCTGGACCACCTGGTAGTGTACGAACACCAACAAAAGATTCTGGTTGTAAGGTTTTATAAAAGTCCTCTTCTGAAATATTTAATTCTTTTCCTGTAATTAATTTAGATTGAGTATTAACGAGTCCCCATGTAAGGCTTGCTAGTGATTCCTCACTATGTGCAAGTAATACTTTAATACACTTACTAACAATGCTATGTGCTTGGCGGAAGGAAATATCCTCTGAACGTACTAATGTATCAGCCAACTCGGTAACATTAGCAAAGCTATTCTCTGCACGATTTCTTAATTTTTTTTTGTTCACATCCATTGTGACAACAAGTGAGCCAAATAATTTATAAATCCCAACTAAGCGGTCGATGGCACGCCATAAATAGGGTTGCATATCATCCTCAGTATCTACAATATCTCCAAACGGTGTATTATGTACCATCTGTAACACAGTGCTTGCATCTCCAACAACAGCCGATAGTAATGAACGGGTATGCTCAATTGAAACAGGGTTACGCTTTTGGGGCATAATAGAGCTTATTTGAACATATGGACTTGCGAGAGTGAAGGCATTGAACTCCTGGGTAGCCCATAATAAAAAATCTTGTGAGGTACGACCAAGGTTGAGTGCCGCAAGCTGTACAATACTTGCTGCTTCAGCAATATAGTCAGCCCCTGCCACTGCATCCCACGCATTTTCGATAATATCGTCGAATGCCAACAAATCGCGCATTCGTTCTCGGTTTATATTAAACCCTGTTGTAGTTAAGGCTGCAGCCCCCATACTGCTACGGTTAACAGTTTTATAGACGTGCTGCATGCGCTCAAAATCTCGTTCAAGCTGGTCGATGACAGCCTTTAAATAATGGGCAAAGGTTGTAGGCTGAGCCTGCTGCGTATGTGTGTAGCCAATCATAATAGTATCTACATGCTCTTCAGCTGCAGCGATTAAATCATCTCGCAATGTTAGTAGCTCTCGCATTAATAGCAGCAATTTTTGTCTGAGTGTCATACGATAAATGGCGATGCCCATATCATTACGACTTCGTCCAATATGAAGATTTCCAGCAACATCACCAGCAAGCTCTATTAATTTATTTTCAATGCGGAAAAATAAATCTTCGTATTGGGGGCTATAATCTTCTAAACGATAATAATTTAAATCTATTTTCTTTAGTGCTGCCCCAATCTGTTTCGCTTCCTCTTTTTTAACAAGTCCTTGTTCCTCTAACATTTTTAAATGAGCTATATTGATTTGCAGCATAATAGTTAGAAAATTTTTCTTTGCCTCTTCATAAGCTGGCTGTAACACAATTTTCCGATAGATGTTAGAAGGGAAAATCATCCCATCTTCCTGCTGCGTTTTGTTGCGAAAATCTTCAAACATTATCATGGCCTCCTAATAGATTAGCAGTTAAATAGCTGTACCAGCACTGCCTTTTGATAGTTTTTCAGAAATAATAAGGACAACTAAAATTAAGCAAATTTGTAAAACACCATAGGCACAGGCGGTCCCAAACTTAAATGCATACAATTTTTGAAATATAGCAACAGACAATGGAATAGTAGATGTACTGTATATAAGGATGGATGCAACAAATTCACCAAAGCTTTGTACTAGGGCTAATAGTGTCCCCGCTAATATTCCGGTGAATGTTAATGGTACGACGATACGTCTAAATGTATACCACCAATTGGCTCCTAATCCCCGTGATGCCTCTTCAATTGACGGATCCAGTTGTACAAGAGAGGCAGATGTTGACCGAAAAACAAGTGGCAAATGTCGGATGAAATAGGCTAATGGCAAAATCCAAAATGTACCGATTAATACTTGATTAAAGGCAAAGATGTTTTCCGTGCTAAAGGCGGCGATTAAATTGACTGCCACAACTGTCCCTGGTAAAGCCCAAGGTACCATTATTAACATATCGAGCAATGTCTTTCCTTTAAAATTTAAACGGACCATCGCATAAGCGGCGGCAACACCAAAGATAATATTGCCAAATGTTGCGACGATACCCATCTGTATAGAATTCCAAATAGGTCGCCATGTACGCTCATCGGTAAAAAGGGCCATGTAATGATCCATTGTATAGTCTGTAGGGAGTATTTGAGTCTTCCATGCCCCATCAACAGAAAAGGATATTAATATCAGCACTAATATTGGTAAAATCAAAATCAAAGTGCCGATAAAGGAGGCAATAGTTGCCGCTATTTTTATTTTCTTGGAGGATACCTCCGAGCGGTGGACACTGATCCCTTTACTGAGATTTTGATAATTTCTGCGATTTTGATACCAACGCATTATAATTAAAAATGTAATAGAGACAAATGACAGTATCATCGACTGAGTTGCGGCCATCTCAAGATTGCCATTAGTGCGCGATAAGTAGATTTGCATGGTCATAGTTCGTTCCACACCAAACATTAAGGGTGCTGTGTAAGAGGCCATGGATATCATAAACACTAATAAGGAGGAGGCAACAATGGAAGGGGTCAGCATGGGTAAAATAACCTTTGTCCACACGCGAATACGCCCTGCACCTAAACTAGTTGCAGCTTCCTCAAGAGCAGGGTCTAGCCCCTTGATGGCAGCTGATGCGGTTAAATAAAAATAAGTATACATGGTGAAAGTATGAACAACGATGACTCCCCAAATGCCTTTCAATGAAAAAGGTACATGATCTAAGCCGAATAAATGCTGAAAGATTCGAGGGAAAATACCACTATCTCCGTATAAAAAGGAAAAGGATAGCACACCGACTAGGGGGGGGAGTGCCATAGGGACCAATACTAAAATGGCAAGTATTCGTCTCCCAGGGAAGTTATAGCGTTCAAGTAAAAAAGCCATAGTTACCCCAACGATAGCGCAGCATAGGACGCTAATAATAGAAATATAAATACTGGTCCACAAAGCCTCTAAATTTGCTGGGCTTGCTAAATTGAAAAATTTTTTATAGTGAAGGAACCGTTCATCCCCAGCAAAGCTTTGAGTAAATGTTTGATAGAAGGGATAGACGACATAGGCGAACAACACTAAAAATAATGGCGATATTAATACATAGATAAACCAATTGGAATGAAAAATTCGTGTCCGTATACTTTCTTGAGAAGCATTGGCAGTTTGCTTTTTCATATTGGCTTCCTCCTATTCCCCTAAAAAATACAGCGAGTCATGTGAAATAGTAATGGTAATATCCTCGCCAATCTTTTTTATTTGGTCATAAGAATTAATAAGCATTACTTTAAGGGAAAAGGCGTTACAATCTACAATATAATTGACGCTAATGCCTGTGAATTCAACAAAGGTTATTTTTCCTGTTAATGTATTATCCCCAGTCCCTAAATGAATAGATTCTGGACGAATTGAAATAAATACTTTGTCTCCAATCATATGCGTTAATGCTGGAGAGCTCTGTTGCTTTCGCCCAGTAAAAATATGTCCATTTGCTGTTTTCACCTGTAGTTCTTCGTCTTCCATTGCTTCTATTGTGCCTTCAATTAAATTGGTTTCGCCAATAAAGTTAGCTACAAAGCGATCTACAGGTCGGTGATATATTTCCTGAGGAGTCCCAATTTGCTTGATATAGCCGTTTTCCATGACCATGATTCGGTCAGACATCGCCATGGCCTCCATTTGATCATGGGTAACATAAATCGTCGTGACACCAAGCTCAGATTGAATTCGTTTGATTTCAATACGTGTTTCCTCACGTAATTTTGCATCTAAATTGGATAATGGTTCATCAAGTAATAAAATATCTGGCTCAATGACTAGTGCTCGAGCCAAAGCTACCCGCTGCTGTTGCCCACCAGAAAGCTCATTTATTTTTCTGTTTCCGTAATTTGACAGTTTTACTTGTCCTCTAATTCGATCAACCTTGTGCTGGATCTCTACTTTAGAAAATTTACGAACCTGTAAACCAAATGCGATGTTTTCATCAACGGTCATATGGGGGAAAAGGGCATAGTTTTGAAATACCATACCGATATTGCGTTTATTGGGCTGAAGCCGAGTGACATCTTGTTCATCAAATAGAATCTTACCTTTAGTAGGATAATAAAAACCAGCAATCATTCTTAATGTAGTGGTCTTGCCACAGCCGCTAGGGCCGAGAAAAGTGAAGAATTCACCAGCTTTTATTTCGAGATCTACATCTTTCACACCATACAACTGACCAAATTGCTTCGAGACATTTTCGATTGTGACTCTTTTCAATAAAAAGCTCCTCTCTAACAAAGGATTCATAGCTATATAGGGGATGAGATTGTAGATGAAAATCCACTAAAAAAGCTGGATTTTCACCCGAATACTTATTTACCACGGCCTTTAATATTGTTATCCCAGTATTCCATCCATTCAGTCTCTTTGTCAGACATTTGCTGCCAGTCTATATCGAATGTTTTTAAATCTAATTCTTGATACCACTCAGGCATGGAGGCCTTATCGATATCAGATCGTGTAGGAATTTGATAATAATCATTTGCTAATTGTGTCACCATCTCTTTTTCAAATAAAAATTCGACAAATAGTTTGGCATTCTCTAGATTTTTCGCATGGTTGACAACTGCAACACCATCTACCAAAATGGGTGCTCCGCTTTTTGGATAAATATAATCAAAGGGATAATCAGTTGTGTATTTTTTTAATAAAATATCTTGTAGATTCCACAAGGAGACACTGCCTTCTTGTCGTGTTAGCTTTAAGTACAGAGCATTAGGATCTTGCGTATATTCCTTCGTATTAGCATCTAATTTTAATAGCCATTCATAGCCTTTATCAGGTGAGTGGGCATCTTGTCGTACAATCATTGAAGAATATATGGTGCGCATTGTACCTGAAGCTAGCACGCCCCGAATTAAAATTTGATCCTTCCATTTAGAATCCAGGAGGTCATCCCAATCCTGTGGTCCATCTTCCTTTGTCAATAAATCTCTATTGATCATAATGACCTCTGGTAGCAGCATCTCTCCAAACCAGCGGCCTTCTACATCTTTATGTGTAGCATCAATAGAGTCGATAAAGCTAGGCTGCCAGGCATGTAATAAGTCTTCATTTGCCCCAACGATAAGGGCTGATTGTGTGCCACCCCACCAAAAGTCAGCTTGAGGATTAGCCTTTTCGCCACGTAAACGCTCTAAAATTTGCTGGGCTCCCATTGTTAGAAACTCTACTTCAATGTCTGGATATTTTTTATTAAACTGGTCGATTACATTTTGCACCATTTCTTCGTCACGCCCTGTGTAAATAACAAGCTTACCGGATGGCGTTGTTGCCGCTACTTCTGTTTTGTCGCCATCTGTCGTTTTATCGTTATTGGCAGCATCATTTGTAGTTTTTTGGTCATCATTCCCGCTACATGCGGCTAAAACAAACAATATAAACACAAGGAAAAAACTAAGAATATGTGTTTTTTTCATCCACTTCCCCTTTCTTAAAGTAAGGTACTTACATAGTGCAGTATAATACGAAGGGGTAACTTTAATGTTAGAATTTTTAAAAAATTACTTTTTCCTTTATCATAACGAAGTGCCAATCCATTAGCAACGGGATTTCAGTAACATTCAAAAAAACTCCTTAAAAAGGAATACTTCCATTTTTAAGGAGTTGTCTAGCTGTTTAAGTTTGTACATCCAATAAGCTATCATTTTGTCGCCTTTGTGCAATAATTGTCGGCAATAACATACCAACTATTACTAGAACAATCCCCATAATTTGCAATGCAGTTAAAGGTTCATGTAGGACAATAACGGAAACGGTAACCGCAACAGGTAATTCGATCGCGCTTAAGATGGACGCGAGTGCACCACCAATTTTCGGAATGGCAATGGAGAATAAGTATATAGGTAAAATGATACCGAATAAACCGAGGGCTAATCCGAACTTCCATAAGCCTTCCATAAACAATTTGCCGTTCCAAATCACTTCTGGACTTAAGAAAATACTAATCATCATAAGGGCTACAAAGGAAACAATTAATACCCTTGATGTGGTTGTAACACCTTCTACTGGTCGAGAGTTGAATTGAATGAAGCAGGCAAAGGTAACGGCAGCAGCAAAGCCGAATAACCACCCTTGGAGAGGGATTCCACTTAAATCAACATTTAAAACCCCGGCAGCTAAAATCGTTCCTACAAATAAGATGATGATAGAAATTACTTCAGGTCGACTTGGTAATCTTTTATGTAGAGCACAATCAATTAACAAACCAATCCATGTAAATTGGAACAGCATTACTACCGCAAGAGAAGCGGGTAAATATTTGAGAGATTCTCCGTACACTATACCTGTGGTCCCGGTAAAAATACCAGCGAATAATAATATAAATATGCCTTTTTTAGATGGCTTAGGTAGTTTTCTATCTGTCAACATAAACATAACTAAAACGAGTATAAAGCCAATAATATATTGGCTCGATACAGCCTCAGCAGATGTAAAGCCATGCTGCATCGCTACTTTGACAATAGTCGACAAAATTCCGTAGCTACTAGAGGCAATGACAATCAAAAGAGGATAAATTAAATTTGTTTTCTTCAATACAATCTTCACTTCCTAAAACTGTTTCACCATATGATGAAATGGTTCATCGATAATGTACCATGGCTCAGTTATAACAAAGCCTAAACGTTCATAAAGACGACGAGCATCTTCTTTTTGAATTTCTACATTTAAGGATAACTTTGTATAGCCACGCTGCTTTGTCAGCTCTTCAGCATATTGTAAAAGTAATGTGCCAATGCCTTTACCTCGTGCTTCTGGTGTTACACAAACCGTATCGATATAAGCTTCATCTTCGTGGGCTTCTTGATCGACGATGATGGATGGAGCATTTTTAGCCTCTAACCATTTCACTAGGTTAGCGTCCATAACAATGGCATGTGAGCCGTAATAATAAACGAGAATTCCTAATATTTGCCCATCTTCCGTAGCGACATAGGTATTTAAATAAGAATGTCGATTGTCATCTCGCTGAAAAAGAGTTGTCAGTTCTTGATGAACAGCTTCTGTCGATTGCTCGCCAGTTAAACGATTAGCAATATCACCAATCGCATCAATAATTAAAGGCACAACGGCATGGGCATCTTGTGGTTGCGCTTGTCGAATTGTAATACTCATCTTGAAAATCCCTACCTTTCTATAGGCAAGTATAACAAAGTTAATGGATGACACAAATTTTCGGACATACTCTCAAAAGTTAAACCTTTATAGAATGACAATTTTCGTGTTAATCTATAATGACTAGACTTTCAGGAGGACAATCATGACGAAGCAAGATAAGGATTTTATTTTAGTCTATGGAGATGCATTTATTGACTATATTGCTGATGATGTAACAAATACATCATTTACAAAATATATGGGTGGTGCAACAGTGAATGTTGCAGCAGGTATTAGCCGAATTGGGGCGCCTTCTGCCTTAATTACAATTACAGGGGATGATGAGGGTTCTCAGTTTGTGCGTGATGGGCTTGTAGAGGAAGGTGTTAAGCTGGACTATGCCATATTTGACCCAGCTAAGCGAGTAAGCGGTGTTTATGTGCATTTGACAGAAGCCTGTGAACGAATTTTTAAAGATTATGTGGATGAAACACCTGATTTACAAGTGGAGCCACTACAGTTAAATGAAGCCGCATTTAAACATGCTTCTGCTTTAACGGTATGTTCAGGGACCATGTTCCACCCGACGGCTCTAGCAACAACTCGAGCTGCTGTAGAAATGGCGAAGGACAAAGGTGCAATCATTGCGATGGATGCGAATATTCGTCCATTACGCTGGAGTAGTGAAGAAATTTGTCGAGAAACAATTACGTCGTTTTTTGAGGATGTAGATATTTTAAAGGTAACAGATGATGAGTTATTCTTCCTGACGGAAACGACTAGTTTAGAAGAAGGAATTGAACAATTAAGTAGCTATTTAGTGCCTATTATTTTAGTAACAGTAGGAGAAAATGGCACTTATGCCGTGCTGAATGGAGAGGTCATCCATGTACCAACTGAAAAAGTGATACCTGTGGATACTACTGGTGCAGGGGATGCATTTATGGCAGGGGTATTACGTGATGTTCATTACAATGGCTTACCTACAACAAAAGAAGAGCTTGTTCGCTGTACAAGCTTCGGCAATAAATTAGGAGCATTTGCAGCAACAAAGGCAGGAGCTTTAACGGCTTTACCATATTACGAGGATATTAAGCATTTACTGAAATAATCCTATGGAGTGTGACCAATATGGAAAAAAACTATGATGTTTTAGTAAAGGATCAAATCTTCTTTGGTGGTGCAAAAGATGCGGAGACGGCTTTTGAGCAAGAAGCTGTAGATGTTGTAATAGATGTTCGTGTGCAGGGACTTACTTCAGAAGAGCAAGGGGCCATTTCTTATTCATACAAGCATATGCCAATTGTAGATGAAGAGATTGCGGTAGCATCATCTATTCAGCATGTAGCTAAGGAAATTGCTTCGTCCTATGAGGCAGGACAGAAGGTGTATGTTCACTGTGGAAGTGGCGGTGGTCGTGCTGGTGTAGCAGCTACTGCTGCGCTAATAGAGCTAGGGCTGGCTAATTCCCTAGAGGAAGCGAAGGCAGCGGTCAAAAAGGCTCGTCCACAAGTAACAATTCGTCCTAAAATGGAAGATGCTCTACAAAAACTTTATAAATAAAGGAAAAGATGTACTGATTAAGGTACATCTTTTTTGTTTTTAAGAGAAATATCGCGTATAGAAGATAAATAAGTGACTACATTATCCTATGAAAAATAGCGGAGAATATTTAGGAGAGCTGTTTTAGAGTTTGAAAAAAACAACAATTTTGTTCTATACATGTTAGAACAAAATTGTTATAGTTAATGTATAACAACTAATGGGGTGATCTGTATGATGGAGGAATTAGCAAAAGTTCCATGGGCAGTGATAGCACCGCTCATCGTCGTTCAATTAATATTAATGATCGTAGCACTTATTGATTTGCGAAAAACACATGCAACAAATGGACCTAAAATTTTGTGGGTATTTATTATTTTATTTACAAATATAATAGGGTCAATTGCGTACTTTATAGTTGGGAGAAAGCAGGCATGACAACATTACTTCAAGTAACTGGTTTGACCATACGATTTGCAGAGCACAATGTTGTAGATGATGTTCAATTTATGTTAGAGGAAAAGACTTCAACGGCGTTAATAGGGCCAAATGGTGCAGGTAAGACAACCACATTATCCATGTTAACAGGGCTCTTAACACCGACTGCTGGAAGTGTGAAAATGCTAAATGGGGACTTACGTGAAAATATAGGTTTTTTACCCCAATATCCACAGTTTCATCCTTGGCTAAGCGCTTTAGAATTTACTGAGATGGCTGCTCGGTTAAATGGTATATCAGCAAAAAATGCTAAATTAGAAGCGCAAAAAACATTAGAGTTTGTCGGGCTAGGAAATGCCCAACATAAAAAAATAGATACTTTTTCTGGTGGGATGAGGCAACGCCTTGGTATTTCCCAGGCAATTGTGCATAAGCCAAAATTACTGTTATTAGACGAACCTGTTTCAGCATTAGACCCTGTTGGTCGTAGGGAGGTTCTTGATTTATTAAAAGGCTTACAACAAGAGACAACCATTTTATATTCAACTCATATTTTAAATGATGCGGAAGAAATGACGGATCAGTTGTTATTTTTACAAAATGGAAAACTAGTAGAGCAAGGAACATTACGAGAGGTACGACAACGTTTTGATGAGCAAAATTATATAGTTGAGTTCTCTAGTGAGGAAGAGGCAAAGCTTTTTGCAAGCTCAACTGATCATGTAGTAGGCTGTTATGTATATATTGAGATATTGAATGAGGAGCCAACGATGAGGGAGCTGCTCCATCGTTTAAGTAATTGTCCTTATACAATAAGAAAGGTAGAGCGACAAACAGCATCGTTGGAAGAAATTTTCATGAAGGTGGCGAAAAAAGCATGAGAGGATTCAATGTACTTCTACAAAAGGAATTTAGAGAGGCATGGCGAAGCTGGAAATTTTTGTGGATACCTCTTGTGTTTGCACTGCTGGGAATGAATGACCCCCTAATAAATTATTATATAATGGATATTTTAAATGCTGTTGGAAATGTGCCAGAAGGCTTTGAAATGTTGATGCCCGAATTAATGCCCGTTGACCTATTACAGGCATCTATAGGACAGTTTCAAACGATAGGGTTATTGGTGATAATGGCTTCTTTTGTGGGGATTATAAGTAAAGAACGTGCAAGTGGTATGGCTACCTTATTATATGTAAGGCCGATTTCCTTTGGAGCCTACTTTATGAGTAAATTTATTGTGATGAGTGCAGTTTGTTTTGTGAGTATTTTAGCAGGCTTTGCAGCAAGTGTGTATTACACTAGTATTCTATATGGAACATTAGAAATTGGACCTTTGCTTGCGAGCTTTTGTACGTATTATGTTTGGTTAATATTTGTAATTGCTGTCACATTAATGATGAGCGCTAGTTTTAAAACGATTATAGCTACTACATGTGCCTTTACGGTTATCTTTGGCGGACAAATAGTCGATATGGTAGTAGGTCTATTCTGGACTATATCCCCTTGGAAGCTAGCAAACTATGGACCTTTACTAGTCCGTGGAACAATGGAGATGTCTGATTACTGGTGGAGTTTAATCATGACATTAGCACTGATAATTCTTTGTATTTGCTTGGGAATCATCATGATGAAAAGAAATGCAGCTATGACTAAAATTTAGAAAATATAGGACGGAAAATCTGGTACGTACTGATTTTTCCGTCCTTTTGTGTTAGAGTATTCCACCATTAATAAGCAGGATAAGCCCAACAAAGAGCATGATCCTAATAACGTTGATAAAGATCATAGAAAAGAGCGTATTTTGAAAAATGATTGATCAAATTTACTTTAAAAAGACTATTAGTCATTAGGGTAAATTCATGTGCTTACAAGGAATACTTAGCTAATTGTTCTCCCCAAGATGATAATTCAGTCTCAATAAATCCTGCTCTTTTATAGGCGTATTTTGCTGTAAAATTTTTAGGATCATATCCAATCATAATAAAAGGAATGTTTGCATGATTATTTTTCCTTATCTCTTCTATAACCAGATATATAGCTTGTTTGCCTATACCTTTACCTTGAAATTCTTCGTCAATCATTAGTCTATAAATCCAATAATTATTGTCATCAGGGTCTATTCCAAACATAGTAAATCCTATCATTTTATTATTAAGATAAATACCTTTTGCAAAGAAATTATCTAGAAACTGAACTTCTGCGATAGAATAAAGGTTGGATGCAATAAATGCTTGTTGTTCCTCTTTAACAGATAATCTAATTGCTTCTTCCCAATTACTTTTGTCAATAGGCTTTAAACAAATTTCCTTCAATTTGGTACTCTCCCTTTGAAGGGGAAACACGTAGTTTATGGGCTATTGAAACGCTATCCCCTTGTTTTTATGCCCAATCAAGTATAAATAATTTTTCATCGACAACGCCTCCTTAAAAGTACAGTTAATTACAAATTTATTATATTCGATACAATTAAAATATGCCCTCAAGCTCTCTTTCAATGGCTGAAGTGTTCTTTAAAACGGAGTATAGCCCTCTAGAATCCTTTGCTCCACTACAAGAAAAGCAAGTTGTTGATCTAAGCTTGCCTCCCACTCCCATGTAGTATTAAGAAGCGCTTGAATTTCCTTATCTCCTTTAATTTGAATCCTAATGTTTAAATTTATTTCATGCTCACTGTAAACCCTATGTCCATCATTTGTCTTACTTGCTGGGAAAAATAGTCCAATTTCTTCGTAATAACGTAACTTTCAAGGGAGAATGTAAAAATAAATGACAGCAAAAACTGCGTTCTTGGAATATTCATAAATTAGGAATATAATGGTTGTGTAACTAAAAATTTGTCAAATAACTCGGAAAATACATAAAGTTACTAAGAAAGAAGGTACTTAAAAGTGGAGACTGAAAATTCCGATCGTTTCCTGACAGCATTTAATCGAATAGACCATAGATTACGAGATATTGTAGGTATAAAGGATTTTACGCCCTTTTATCGACTCATTGATCAAGCGAAGAAAAAAGAGGTATTAGTGAAGAAATACGAAGATGATTTACGGTCATACGCTGATTTGCGAAATGCAATTGTCCATCATCGTACTTCTATTAACTATGTAATTGCAGAACCACATACCGATGTAGTCGAAAGAATTGAATACATAGATGCTACGCTCGCTAAGCCTACTCTTGTCGGGCAAATGTTCAGAAAGAGAGTATTAGTTTTTCAAGAGAATGATTCCCTTAAACATGTGTTAAAGGTTATTCACCAACGAAAATATACGCAGTTTCCCGTTTATTTTAATAAACAATTTATAGGCCTTATTACAACTGTAGGAATCACGAATTGGCTTGCCTCTAAGATGGGTGGCGACTATTTACCTAAAGGGATTCCTACGTTGCATGATATTTTAATGCATGAGAAAAATAGGGTGAATTACAAATTTGTTAGCAGGTACATAACGATATATCAAGCAGAAGAGATTTTTAAACAAGGTGTGGAAAGGGGTAGGCGTTTTGAGGCATTACTAATCACTGAGCATGGCAAACCACATCAAAAATTAATAGGAATCATTACACCGTTAGATATTGTAAAAATTGATTAAAAAAACGAGACAAGCATTTACGGGCTTGAATGTCTCGCTTTATCTTTTAAGCTAATGTATAATGACCCATTTGTTTGAACTTGTGCAAAAAAGACATCTTCAACGGAATGTACATTTTGTTTTTTCAACTTCTTCATTACCCAGTCCTCTGTTAATTCAAGCTCAACAATATTTTCCTTGATAAGTTGACCATCTGATATAACCTCTGTAGGCAGATAAGTAGGTGGGGTAACATCTGCCTTAACATCCTGCTTTGTGGCAACTTGTTCGGAAGTTTTTTGCAGGACACTTAGTTTTCCATTTGTTTCAAGTAACGCATAGTGTATATCTTGTACAGAAAAGATGGCTTGCTCACGTAGCATCATTGTCAGCTCGTCCATATGCAAACGGTTTTTCCTTAAGGCAGATTCTAAAATAAGTCCATTTTGTACGACAATGGTAGGTTTGTCATCAATAAGTACACGAGCTTTTTTGGATTTAATCGTAATAATCGTCATTAAGTAGGTTAAGGCACTCCACCAGACAAGCGATATTATTCCATCTAAAAAGGGTGTTTCCTCCTGTGAGGCAATTTCTGCAGCAATTGATCCAAATGTAATACCAGTAATATAATGGAAAAATGTTAGTTGGCCCAATTGCTTCTTTCCAAGAATACGCGCCAAAATAAGTAATATAAAGAATGAAAGTGTTGTTCGAAGAATCATTTCCCAAAAGTTAGCATGAATAAAGCTTTCCATGCATACATCAACTCCTTTTACAGCTGTCGAAACATAGCTTGTGCAAAATAGTTAATAGTATGCGACAATCGTCAATAACAAAAACTAAATAGAGCGAGGTGGCAGCATGAATAATCAAATAAATGTCGCAAATCCAATCTACCCAATTATGATTTTGATAGGTGTTGCTCATCTTATCAATGATACGATGCAAGCTGTTATTCCAGCTATGTTTCCAATTTTTAAAAGTGAGCTAGGACTTACCTTCACACAAATTGGTCTCATATCATTTGTCTTAAATATATTTGCGTCTGCATTACAGCCTATTGTAGGGTTTGTCAGTGATAAAAAGCCAATGCCCTATGCTTTACCAATAGGTATGGTAAGTTCTTTTATTGCTATTACAATAATTGCTTTTACTACTCAATATTGGATTATTCTTATTGCGGTATTATTTTTAGGCTTCGGTTCAGCAATATTTCACCCTGAGGGTTCTAGAGTATCCTTTATGGCAGCAGGTTCTAAAAGAGGACTTGCTCAATCGATTTATCAAGTTGGGGGAAACTCAGGACAAGCGCTTGCCCCACTAATTAGCGCCTATATATTTGATATTTTCGGTCAGCGAGGTGCAGCGATTGTATTAGTAGCGGCAACATTCGGTATTATTCTATTAACTAAGATTGCAAGATGGTATAAAAAGCAATTAGAGCAAGAGCGTGCAGCGAAGAAAAAACGGGTGTTGGTTTCGACATTGCCACCACTAACAAAGAAGCAGGTAGGGGTAGCTTTAACCTTACTATTTACGATTATTTTTGCACGATCATTTTATACAACAAATATAACTAGTTTCTATGTGTTTTATTTAATGGATCATTATGATGTGAATCTTCGTCTAGGACAAATCCTTATTTTCCTCTTCATGGCATTTGGGGTAGTAGGGACATTTTTCGGAGGCTCTTTGTCGGATCGTATTGGAAGAAAAAATGTCATTATTCTTTCCGTTGTAGTACCAATGCCATTTTGCCTAGCATTGCCTTATGTACCGTTATGGGCTGCTATGATATTTTTAGTGATCATTGGTACATTGATCATGATTAGCTTCTCTGTAACGGTGGTATACGCACAAGAGCTAGTTCCATCTAAAATTGGCACAATGGCTGGTTTAACAACTGGCTTTGCCTTTGGTATGGGGGCCATTGGAGCCATGGTTATTGGTGTTTTAATGGACCACAAAGGTATTGATTTTACAATGATGGTCGTCTCATTATTGCCGTTATTATTGTTAATTGCCTTTTTCCTACCGAAGGATAAGCCAGCATCTTCAGCAGCTTAGTAAAAACATATCCTGACGGTAGCGAACGCAAAAAATTGAGTTTGCCTACAGTTTTTTTACAATGAAATAAAGTTTTCCACTACAGTCATATTGTGATTAATCTCAGTCCAAAGAGTTAAATTGAAATGACAAAATGCCATCGAGAGTAAACTTCCCGATGGCATTTGTCAACAGTGTGAACGCATCCTTTAAAAAGAGGAGCGCGTTTTTTTTATTGTCTTAATGGGGATAAAAATTCCGCAGGAAGCTTCTCTTGATCAATCACATAGCCCTCTGAAATATGAACCTCATGCATTTTATCGTTGTAAGTGAATTTAAAGACACCATTATCAAAATCTGTGCCGATTTCCTTGAAGAAGATACCTTCGATGGATACGTATTTCGGACATGTAAATGCTACTTTAAAGTTTTCCTGTTCTTTGATTAAATAAGCACGAACACCTTTTTCGTATGTCTCGTTTGCATCATCATCAGTAGGACGTTGAACAGCAACAATATGAAAATCTACAAATGGAACTTCTTTTAACAGTACATTAAGGAACGATCCTTTAGTGATCTCTTCCCAACGGCTTTGTGCGCTTTGACCTACAATAATTTGTGAAATGCCATAGTTTTTCGCGACTTCTGCAATGACTTTCTGAATGGGGCGTTTTTCATTATCTTGCAATATAAATTTTTCGACCTCAAGTTCGTCTGATAACTTTTCCCATTGCTCAATGTAACTAGATTTCTCAGCGTCAAATGCATCAAGGGGTTGCGAATCAACTGAAAGAATATAGAGTGGGCAATCTAGCATTGTCGCCATTTTGTGTCCTCTACGTATCAAACGCTCACCATTTAAGCCATAGTAAACACAAACTAATATACTTTCGTCTAAACGCCCTTTTACATGCCTCATAAAAAATGTACACCTCTTATCTGTTGGTATTTTGTTAATTTCACTGTTAATTATAAAAAAATATCCTAAAACAGCTAAAATTGATGCTGTTACAGTGCATTATGCTCATTTATATTGTATACTTAAAAATGTATAAAAGTTAACGAAAATATATTGGAAAACCCTTGAAGTAATAAGCTTATATCAATAATTTAAAGTTATTTAATTTATGCATTACGTGCATCTATGCTAAATTGATTTCATATGCCACACTATTATGCAGTGTGTTAAATAGATAGTCAAGTGTCTTTATAATGCTGATATAATTGAGTTGTAACTGTATAAATTATCTGAATTTCCACAAGTTATTTAGGCTTGCATCGGGTTAGAGGTGACTAAATAACTAAACATACCAATGACAAGACACTTTAACACCCCAACACTTTCCATTTGCAAAATTTCAAGAATAAATCTGATATGTTAGCTTAAACAAATTGCTATAATCTTAGCATTTACCATTCCAATACCACAAAAATTTGCTTGATGATTTTGATAGTAGGAGGTTTTCATTTGGTTACAGTACTTATCGCGATACTTTTGCCATTTGTCTGTGCTGCACTTATCCCATTGCTGTATAGGCGACTAAGGCATATAACACATCTTGGCTGGTTTGTTTTTTCTGTTCCATTCATCTTGTTTCTTTTACTTGCGCGCTATATTCCTCAAATTGCCGGAGGTAAAACATTTATCCATACATATGAGTGGATTCCCTCTTTTAATATAAATATTACAACATACCTAGATGGGCTCAGTATGATTTTTGGCTTACTGATTACAGGTGTAGGTAGTTTAGTCATTTTATATTCTATTTTTTATTTGTCAACGAAAGAATCTCTTCACCATTTTTACTGCTATTTATTACTATTCATGGGCGCTATGCTTGGCGTTGTTTTTTCAGATAACCTAATGGTATTATACACATTTTGGGAATTGACAAGTGTGTCATCATTCCTATTAATTGCATTTTGGCATCATAGAAAGGCATCACGTGCAGGTGCTAAAAAAGCAATGATGATCACAGTATTTGGCGGTCTCTCTATGCTTGCGGGTTTCCTGATGCTCTATGTAGCTGCTGATACATTTAGTATTCGGGACATTGTAGCTCATGTAGGTGTTATCCGTGATCATGCCCTATTTACTCCAGCATTAATCTTAATTTTACTAGGTGCTTTTACAAAATCTGCACAATTTCCATTTCATATTTGGCTACCTGATGCCATGGAAGCGCCAACACCAGTTAGTGCTTACTTACACTCAGCCACAATGGTAAAGGCAGGTATTTATTTAGTTGCCCGTTTTACTCCAGTTTTTGGAGGAGAAGCGATTTGGTTTTGGCTAGTAAGTGTCATTGGTCTTGTTACACTTTTCTGGGGGTCATTTAATGCGGTTCGCCAAACGGATTTAAAGGCGCTATTAGCCTTTTCAACGGTAAGTCAGCTAGGCTTAATTATGAGTCTTTTCGGTCTAGGGTCTGTTGGTCATTACTATGGCTACACGAAAGACTCTATTGTATATACACAAGCAAGTTTTGCGGCATTGTTTCATCTCATCAACCACTCCACTTTTAAAGGAGCCTTATTCATGATGGTCGGGATTGTCGACCATGAAGTGGGGACGCGGGATATTCGCCGTTTAGGTGGCTTAATGTCCTTAATGCCTATCACATTTACAATCGCAGTCATTGGCAGCTTTTCAATGGCAGGATTACCACCATTTAATGGTTTCTTGAGTAAAGAAATGTTCTTTGCAGCGGTCTTGGCTATTCGGGATGTAGAGGCCTTTTCCATTGCTGATTTAGGGTTATTTTTCCCATTAGTAGCGTGGGTAGCCAGTATCTTTACCTTTGTCTACAGTTTGATTTTAATTAGTCGAACATTTTTGGGTAAACTACAGCCTGAGAAGATGGATAGAAAACCACATGAAGCTCCATTGGGTATGCTCCTATCACCAATTGTTTTGTGCCTGTTAGTAGTCGGTATCTTTTTCTTCCCAAACGTGTTAGGCCATTATATTTTAGAGCCTGCTATGGCAAGTATTTATCCTACATTCCCAACAACCTATGAATTAACACCACATATTTCTGCTTGGCATGGAATTAATGCGGAATTGTTAATGACATTAGGAGTCATTGTGCTTGGATTCATTTTATTCAAGACATTGAAAAGCTGGAAGCCGGTGTATCGAATTTTTTCACAAAAGTATACGTTTAATACGTACTACAATCGAATGATAGAAATAAGTGAGAGTGGTTCAGAGAAGCTTACTCGCAAATATATGACAGGTAATTTAACACATTATTTTGTCTATATATATGTATTTTTTGTTGCACTTATTGCTGGTTATTTTATTTGGTCAGACGCAATGACTTTTAATTTTGATATGGACTCTACCATTGAATCATACGAATTAATTCTTGTATTTGTTATGGTATTCGCTGCGGTTTGGATGATTTTTGCAAAGGGTCGTGTTACAGCTATGCTATTAAATGGCGTATTAGGCTATTCAATTGCCTTCTTCTTCGTCATTTTCCGCGCACCAGATTTAGCGCTAACACAATTAGTTGTAGAATCCGTAACAACTGCATTATTCCTTTTAGGCTTTAAGTATTTACCTGATTTAATGCCTGAGGCACCTCGCAAAAGGGTGCAATGGTCTAAAGCCATGATTTCTATATTTGTCGGCGCAACAGTCACAATGGTTGGTCTAGCTGTTGTGCACTACGAGCAATTTGAGCCTGTTTCCAGTTATTTTAATGATGCCTACGAGTTGGCAGGTGGTTCAAATATTGTTAATACAATTTTAGGGGATTTTCGTGCCTTTGATACAATGCTTGAGGTTGTTGTGCTTCTTATTGCTGGCTTAGGGGTTTATACACTAACAAAGCTTAAGCCTCGAAAGGAGGAAGCAGATCATGAAAATTAATGATGTGATACTACGGACAGTCACTAAGGCAGTCGTCTTCATTATTTTAACACTTGGCGTGTATTTGTTCTTTGCAGGACATCATGCTCCAGGTGGTGGCTTTATTGGCGGCCTCGTGTTAGCTTCTGGCATTGTTTTATTGTATCTTGCTTACGATATAGAGACTGTGCATAAGGGAATGCCGTTTGACTTTAAAAAGGTTGCAGCTCTTGGTGTTTTGCTTGCGACAAGTACGGCAATAGGTTCTTTGTTTTTTGATGTACCATTTCTAACACAGGCCTATACGTATATAAATGTCCCGATTTTCGGGAAAATGGGTTTTTCAACCGTAACCATTTTTGAAGCAGGTGTAGCTTTAACGGTAGTTGGTGTTGTCGTGACAATAATTTTAAGCATAAGTGAGGATGAGTAGCTGATGGAATCTTTGATACTTGTTTTAGTAGGTATATTAGTAGCTGTTGCAACGTACTTAATCCTCTCTAAACAGTTATTACGTGTTATTTTAGGTACTGCTGTTTTATCACATGCTGCTCACTTGCTGATTCTAACAATGGGAGGTCTTAAAAAAGGGGATGTCCCATTATTAGGTGAATCAGAGGGGCCTTATACAGATGCATTACCGCAAGCCCTAATTCTAACAGCTATTGTTATTAGTTTTGCTGTGACTGCGTTTGTTCTCGTTTTAGGCTATCGAGCGTACAAAACAAATGGTTCAGGGAATCTTGATGAATTGAGGGGTACGCCGGATGAGTAATATGATTGTTTTACCATTAATAGTCCCAGTAATTACGGCTATTTTACTGGTGTTTTTAAAAGAGCATGTCTTTTTACAACGTATTATTAGTTTATTGACATTAAGCTTTATCGTTATTATTAGTGTTATTTTATTAGTAGAAATTCAAGAACAGGGGATCATGCGCATTGACTTTAGTGGCTGGGCACCGCCTTTTGGTATCTCATTTGTGGCAGATTCCTTCGCTACACTACTCGTGTTAGTGGCAAATCTTGTAGCGGTTATTTGTATGCTTTATGCAATTTTTACAATGGAATTAAGATATGAAAAAATGTATTTTTATCCGTTTACCTTACTTATGGTAGCTGGTGTTAACGGTTCATTTTTGACAGGAGATATCTTTAACTTATTTGTATGCTTTGAAGTGATGCTGCTGGCGTCATATGCCCTAATTAGCTTAGGTGGGGAAAAAATTCAGCTTCGAGAAGCATTAAAATATGTGCTTATTAATATTGTTGCATCTTGGATTTTCTTAGTGGCATTGGCTTTTCTTTATGGAACAGTCGGTACATTAAATATGGCCCATATTTCTGTGCGTGTGATGGAGGCAGGTGCTAATCCCCTTATTACAACAGTGGCACTCATTTTCTTAATCGTCTTTAGCTTAAAGGCCGGACTGTTATTATTCTTCTGGTTACCAGGCTCTTATAGTGTACCTCCCACAGCCATCGCTGCTTTATTTGCAGCCTTATTAACAAAGGTTGGGATTTATGCACTTGTAAGGACATTTACATTGCTTTTCCCAAATAATACGGAAGTCACACATATGGCACTTGGCATAATGGCCGGTATTACAATTGTAGCTGGTTGTATTGGTGCTCTTTCAGGGCGTGATGTTAGAACAATCGCTTCATATAATGTATTAATTGGTGTTGGGTTTATAGTAGCTGGCCTAGCAATGGGTACAGAGTCCGCCTTACAGGGTGTTGTCTATTATTTAATGCATGATATGGTGGCAAAGGCTATGCTATTTATAGCTGTCGGTATGATGATTTATGTAACTGGGGAAACGGTCATAGATAAAATGAGTGGGCTTATTCGGAACTATCCGTTCTTTGGCTGGCTATTCTTTTTAGCTATGTGTTCACTAGCGGGTATCCCGCCATTGAGTGGCTTTTTAGGAAAGGTTTTAATTGGACAGGGTGCTATAGAGGGCGGCAATTTTGTTCTATTAGGTCTAGGATTTTTCTCTAGTTTAATTGTTTTGTATTCATTACTGCGGATCTTTCTTTCCTCCTTTTTTGGCGAGACCATTATTAGCTTGGAGGATGAAAAGCCTTTACCCAAACGTGTGATACTGCCGTTAACTTTACTAGCTGCATGTACTATAAGTTTAGGAATCGGGGCTGAGAAATTGGCTCCCTTTGTCACCGATGCAGCAGAAACGTTATATACACCATCTATCTATATAGATGCTGTTCTTGATGGTGAACAATGGCAAGGTGAGGTGAATAAATAATGGCGATGCAGTTTATTTTAAATTTATTTATCGCAGCACTTTGGTTACTCTTGCAAGATGAAGTGACACCACAATTTTCAACGTTTTTAATGGGGTTTATCGTAGGAATGGGCATATTATATGCGATGCACCGCTTTTATGGCACTCAATTTTACTTGCGGCGAGTCTTTTCGATTATCAAGTTATTATGGCTATTTAATTGGGAGCTGTTTTTATCAAGCTATAGTGTATTAAAACAAATTACTACACCAAAGCTAAACATTACGCCTGGTATTTTCACTTATAAAACCGCACTCAAGGGAGATTGGGAGATTACGGCACTAGCATTACTGCTAACATTAACACCCGGTTCTGTCGTCATGGAAGTTTCTGAAGAGGGCGATGTCTTTTATATTCATGCCATGGACATCGAGCAGTCTAAGGATGCTGTCATTCGCTCTATTGGGAAATTTGAACAAGCAATAATGGAGGTGACACGTTAATGATAGAGAATATTTTACTTCTGGCTCTCGCCTTCTTTAGTATTTCCATCGCGCTGTCGTTATATCGGGTTATCCGTGGCCCATCTATGCCTGACCGAGCCATTGCTCTTGATACAATTGGTGTAAATCTTCTATCCGCTATTGCGATTGTTTCGATTATATTAAAAACAAAGGCTTATCTAGAAGCTATTCTTATATTAGGTATTTTAGCGTTTATTGGGACCATTGCCTTTACAAAATATATTGAAAGAGGTGTGATTGTTGAACGTAAATCAAATGATTGAATGGGCGGCAGTCATCCTAATTCTGATCGGTTCTATTGTGAGTGTTATTAGCGCATTTGGCATGATTCGTTTACCAGATGTTTATACGCGATCACATGCTGCTACCAAAAGCTCCACGTTATCCGTGTTAACTTGCTTATTAGGTACATTTATTTACTTTTGGGTGCACGATGGTTATGTTAGCGTCCGCTTAATTTTAGGTATTCTATTCGTCTTCGTTACAGCTCCAGTTGCCGGACATTTAATCTGTCGTGCGGCTTATCGTTCTCATGTTCCATTAGCAGAAGGCTCTGGCGAGGACGAATTAAAAGATAAATTATTTACGGAAAAAAAATAAGCACTAGACCTCCAAATGGGGGTCTTTTTTGTTTCCTTAGAAATTTTGAAGGGATAATTATTAAGTTTTCGGAAAATAGTAAAGGAAAGTGGAATTGAAAATAGTAAATTGACTAATCTGAAAATTTTGTATATAATATTTCATTTAAAATTTTCTTGTTTATCTTGATTATTATTTCAAAAGAGTATATCTTAATTAGCAGATAGTTTTTTTATTCTCTTATATGAATAAATATCCAATTTACTATTTTTGAGAAATGTATTCTCATACACAATAACTTATAAATAAAAGGAGATGCTTAATAATGAAGAATAAATTATTCATGATGATTCTTGTACTAGCTATTGGCGTACTAGCAGCTTGTGGCGCTAAAGAGGATGACGCAAATAATTCTAATGCTGATAGTAGTACAGACAAACAAGTATTAAAAGTTGGTACTTCAGCAGACTATGCGCCATTTGAATATGTTGACGCAGCAAAAGGTGAGGAGATTATAGGATTTGATATTGATTTAATTAAATTGGTTGGGGAAAAAATAGGTGTAGACATGCAAGTGCAAGATATGGACTTCAACAGTCTTGTGCCAGCGTTACAAGCAGGGAAAATTGATGTAGTAATTTCGGGTATGACACCCAATCCTGAACGTGAAAAGGTAGTAGATTTTTCTGATCAATATAATGAAACAGAGCAGGTAATTATTGTTAAAAAAGATAGCGGTATTAAAAAGGAAGCTGATTTAGCTGGTAAAAAAGTCGGTGTGCAAACAGCCTCTATTCAAGAAAATTTAGGTAATGAAATTGCAAAAAAAGTGGATGTTTCAGTTGAAGGACGTACACGAATTCCTGAAATTATTCAAGATATGATGTCTAAGCGCTTAGACGCAGGTATTTTAGAGGGTGGCGTTGCGAAGGGTTATTTAAAAACAAATGATCAATTAGCAGCCTTCCCTGTAGAAGAACAGCCTGAGGATTTTAAAGCGATTGCTGTGCCAAAGGGTAGTAATCTAAAGGAAAAAATTAACAAAGCATTAAAAGAACTAGCTGAAGAAGGCAAAATCCAAGAGTTAGAAGAAAAATGGTTAGAAAAAGTTGAATAATACATGTATGCGATAGCTCCTATTTGAGCTATCGCTTATGCTTTTCAGTTCAATATAATACGCTTCGGCATGATTTCAAACAAATGCTGAATCAAGATGAAAAAGAAAGGAGGGAGCGCTGTGAACTTGGATTTTACAGCAATCGTTCCCTCTATTCCTTATATTTTAAAAGGGATAGGTGTTACACTCCAAATTGCAATTGGTGCATCCATTATTGGGTTTATCGTCGGTATATTACTAGCCTTATGTAAAATTGGAAAGGTAAAAGTTTTACGTTGGTTTGCTGATTTTTATACGTCGATTTTCCGTGGTACACCACTAGTATTACAATTATTAATTATTTATTATGCAGTACCACAATTATTAGATATTCAAATCGAGCCTATTCCAACGGCCATTATTGCATTTGGATTAAATTCAGGTGCTTATATTTCGGAAATTATTCGTGCAGGTATTAATGCAGTGGATAAAGGGCAAATGGAGGCAGCACAAGCCCTTGGCATTCCTTATGCAAAGATGATGAAGGATATTATTATTCCGCAGGCAGTAAAAAATATTTTGCCCTCTCTAGTTAATGAATTTATTACACTAAATAAAGAAACAGCAGTTGTCACAGTAATTAGTGCCCTTGATATAATGCGTCGTGCTTATATAGTAGGTGGTTCGACATATCGATATCTTGAGCCTTTACTATTTGCTGGTATTATCTATTACCTCATGACACTTGTTTTAACGTTCCTTGGTAAACGAATCGAGAAAGGAATGAGAAAAAGTGATTAAAATTGAAGATTTACACAAATCATATGGACAGAATGAAGTACTAAAAGGTATTTCAACCGAAGTTAAAGAAAAAGAAGTTATTGCTATTATCGGACCTTCGGGATCTGGTAAATCAACGTTCCTTCGTTGTCTAAACTTATTAGAAATCCCTACGAGTGGAAAGGTAACAATAGCTGGGGATGTTCTCACAGATAAAGGGACAAATATTATGAAGATACGGGAAGAAGTAGGGATGGTATTTCAGCATTTTCATCTTTTCCCACATAAAACAGTACTAGAAAATTTAACGTACGCTCCAATTAATGTAAAGGGAATGGATAAAGTAGTTGCGATACAAAATGCAGAAGAGTTACTTAAGAAAGTAGGTCTCTTCGAAAAGCGCCAAGAGTATCCCAACCGTTTATCTGGTGGACAAAAACAACGTGTTGCCATTGCCCGAGCGCTTGCCATGGATCCAAAGGTCATATTATTTGATGAACCAACCTCAGCACTTGATCCAGAAATGGTTAAAGAAGTATTGGCCGTTATGAAAAACCTAGCAGATAGTGGCATGACAATGTTAATTGTTACACATGAGATGGGCTTTGCACGTGAAGTTGCTGATCGCATACTTTTCTTAGATGGTGGCAAGCTCATTGAGGATGCCCCACCAGAGCAGTTTTTCACAGCTCCTTCAACACAGCGAGCAAAGGATTTCTTAGAAAAGGTTTTATAAATAAACAAACAAACGCATTAAGCTCTCTTCGAGAAGGGAACTTACTGCGTTTTTTATTCAGAACGCAAAAGTATAAGGTTATCCCCCTATTATGATGTAATTACATAATTATGAAATTATCCCCATACTATATCATGTGTAAGTTAGCTACGAATAGAAAAAACGCGCATGATTTCCTTTAAAGGGTGGCGGGGTATGGTTGGATTTTGTGCATTCTATGTAATTAAAGTGCATATACTTACAATCAATTTGTTTTTTGCTTATAATAGGGAAGTCAGAATTTTTTTCTGAAAAAAAGTAGCCGCAAAGTGAGCGATTGCGATTGAAAAAATTATTATATGGTGTTTTTTTCGTTGTTTTTATAGTCATTTTTTTGTACGTAAACAATCACTGGCTAGTCGTTAGTAAGCATGTGTTCGAATCAGAAAAGGTGCCTGCCAGCTTTGATGGGCTACGCATTGTACAAGTATCGGATTTACATGATGCCCTCTTTGGTAATAATCAGGAAAAACTGATTGCTAAAGTTAAGGAGACAAATCCTGACTATATTTTTATCACAGGTGATGTGATTGATAGCAATCGCTATGATTTAAACCAAAGTCTACAGGCAGTTAAGGGACTAGTAGACATTACGGACGTTTATTATGTACTAGGAAACCATGAAGTAGCGACGAATAAGGTAAGTGAAATTTATGAGGCGCTATCATCGTTAGGGGTACATATACTGGCCAACGAATCGACCGTTTTAGAGCGCGACGGGGAGCGCTTGGCGATTGTTGGGATAGAAGATCCGTTAATGGGTAGATCAACCGAAGACATGTTGGAGTTGGCTACAGCCTATTTACCAGATGATATGTTTAAGATGTTACTGGCGCATCGACCTGAAGTGTTTAATACGTATGTAAATGATGGCATAGACTTAGTATTTTCTGGGCATGCACATGGAGGGCAAGTTCGTATTCCAGGACTTGGAGGACTTGTTGCCCCAGGACAAGGGCTGTTTCCGAAATATACGGCTGGTGTCTACGATGAAGGAATCACTAAAATGGTGGTTAGTCGTGGCTTAGGCAATAGCTCGGTACCATACCGCATTTTTAATCTTCCAGAGATTGTTGTGATGGATTTAAAGAAAAAATAAGCACTGTGTAAAAATTAAAATTTACGCAGTGCTTTCAATTTGTTTTCGTTCTAGACGTTTGACAAGGTAAATGCTTATTTCATACAGAATAATCATTGGGATTAATACGAGGAGTTGGCTAATAAAGTCGGGCGGTGTAATGACAGCGGAGCATATACCCATTACGATATAGGACCATCCCCGTATTTTTCTCATGGATTCAGCACTCAGTACCCCGATAGCTGATAAAAATAGGGCAACGATCGGTAATTCAAATAATAGCCCAAGCGGTACTGTAGTCATAATTAAAAAATGCATATATTCACTAGCGGATACCATGACATCAAAATTGGTAGCACCTATGCCGACTAAAAACGAATAGCTTAGCGGGTTTACTACAAAATAGCCAAAAGCGATTCCTAATAAGAACAGTGCCAGCATAACGGGTGCATAGAGTCCTAAAAATCGACTTTCCGTTTCCTTTAGCCCTGGTTTTACAAAACTCCACAGAAAATGAACAAGAAAAGGCATGGCAAGACCAAATGATAAGGTAGTTGAAATGGTCATATAAAATTTAACGACCTCAAGTGGTCCTAAAATAATAAGAGAATGACCACGAGTTACAAAGGGAAACCAAATATTAATAGTAGAAAAAACAACAATAAAAAAAAGAATAAAAACAGTTAGCCCTTTTATTATTTGTTTACGTAAATCCGAAAGATGTTCCAATAATGAGGTAACAGGTATAGTAGGCTCTTCTGCTACTTGTTGATCTTCCATTTTTACTGCTTGTATTTCAACTAAAGCCTCCATAGGTAACGGAGGCTCAGCTTGTGGTTTATCAAGAGGGCTTAAAAACTTTCTTTTTCCATCCTCATAAGGATCCATAGGAAACCCTCCTACGAAACATCAGATTTTTTTTCGACCTTTTTCACAGAATCATCATCATCTTCCATCAGCCCTTTGGTAGATTTTTTGAATTCTGCAAAGGTTTTACCTACCGCACCGCCGATTTCCGGTAATTTTCTCGGCCCAAAAACAATTAATACAATAACTAAAATAATGACTAATCCAGGTACTCCAATTGCTCCAAGACCACCCATATGCCTTGCCTCCTTAAAATAAAATTATTAGATTAAAAAATTAAACTAAGGAACCACCTGATTGACTATATTTTATGACACCTTCTGCACAACGATAGGCTAGTGCTCCCAATGTTCCAGTCGGATTGTAGCCGCTATTATGTGCAAAGTTTCCAGCGCTTACAGCGAAGAGATTATCAACATCCCAGTGCTGTAAGTAATTATTCACGACACCTTGCTCTGGTGTTAAACTCATAACAGTCCCGCCAGTGTTATGCGTTGTTTGGTAAGGAACGATATTATAATCGGTAATTTCAGCATTTGGCACGATTGTTTTTGCGCCCATTTGCTTCATAATGTCTGCTGCACGCGCAGAAATAAATTTATGAAGTGCACGATCCTGATCCGTAAAGTTGTACGTTAGTTGCATTAATGGAAGACCGTATGCATCCTTGTAGGTTGGATCTAATGTTAAATAATTTTGCTTATGTGGCATGGATGCGCCTTGCGCACCAATCCCGAATGAACGTGTATAGTAATGAATAGATTGCTTTTTAAATTCTGGTCCCCATGTAGGTGTATCGGGAGGAGTTGGATTTGACCCAATTGGTCGTGTCCCTGTTTGTGTAAGAGCAATGTTCCCACCATGAATAAAATCTAAATCACTATGGTCGAAATTGTCGCCATTATAATCGTCTACACACATACCTAAAGAGCCTGCTCCCATAAATGTATTGTATTGTTCGTCAAAGAAACCAACAGCCCCAGGTAAGATTTGATAACAATAATTTCGCCCAAGTGTCCCTTTGCCAGTAGTTGGATCATATCTTTCACCTATGTCAGAGACCATTAGAAGCTTGGCATTATTAAAGACGTAACTAGTTAAAACGACAGCGTTGGCAGGCTGAATAAATTCTTCTCCTGATACAGTATCGATATATCTTACACCAGTAACTTTATTGCCCTGTTTTAAAATTTCAACAACGTTTGAATTGTAACGTAAATCAAAATTACCTGTTTTTAATGCAGTAGGAACAACTGTAATTTCTGCTGAGGATTTTGCGCCATATTCACAACCGAAACGTTCGCAGAAACCACAATATTGGCAAGCGTTAATCGTTTCACCATCAGGGTTTTTATAAACCTCAGAGACGTTTGCTGATGGTACCATGTAAGGTGTTAGCTTTAAGTCCTGTGCCGCCTTTTCAAATTGCATAAGCATAGGAGTTTTCTTCATAGGTCCGGTTGGATAAGGGTTTGAACGTTTTCCACTAAATGTATTTTTATCATCTCCCGAAATGCCAGCTGTTTTTTCAAACTTGTCCATATAAGGCTCAAGTTGATCATAAGTTAATCCCCAATCCTGAATGAGATATTCTGGCCCAAGCTTGTTTGGACCATAATGTTTATCTGTTAGCGTTTTTATTTGGAAATCATAGGGTAAAAAACGGAACGTCATTCCATTCCAATGTGTTCCTGACCCTCCCAGCCCCTCTCCAAGTAGAAAGGAACCTAACTGGCGCATTGGTAATGCCTTCATATTACGATCATTTCGAAAAGTAACTGTTTCTTTGGACAGATTTTGCATTAAATCATAACGAATGGCATAACGGTATTCATCATGAACGTTTAAATAATCTTCAGTACCACGCTTTTGTCCTCGCTCTAAACCTACTACCTTTAAACCGGCTTTCGCACATTCAGCAGCAACGATACCACCTGTCCAGCCTACACCAACTGTTACAACGTCTACACTTGGTAATGTTTTGGCCATGTTTTACCCCCCTTAGTGGTTGCCCAAAGATTTAGGCTCAATTTTTTGGAATTTCGAATCTTCAATTTGTGATATATAAGCCATTTGGTGGCCAGGGAAGTTCTTCATGCGCCAGCCCTCCATATTACGATTCCCTCCGTACATTGGGTCCGAATAGGCGCCCTCTAATGTAGCAGCTCGTAACAGTGTAAAGAAGAATGCAGATTGCACACCGACCATTTCAACTTCCCCCTTTTGAAAGGCTGTTAAAATTTCGTCAATCTGTTTACCATCCAAATCGTTGAAGCTTTTTTTATAACGCTTTTGAGCTTCATCTTCCATTTTTTGAATACCTTGTCTGAAAATTTCAGCTCGTGTTAGGCGGCTTTGATAGCCTTGAGTAGGGGTACCTACATCAAAGGGGCCTTGCATATATTCTTTAGAATTACTACCATAATTTCCTGCTAATTGGTGATCGATAAAATAAGGGACATCTAATCCTATAGCACCTGGACCTAAGTCATCTTCTGGAAAAATACGTTCTGTTGCCTTTGATAAAATACTAAAATCTCTTTCATTTCTAAAAAACATTTTTGCTTTCGGCGAACCAAGAGCCTCATTCGTAGTACCGTGTCCACCATGCTCCAGAGTAGAAGTACCTTTACCATTGATGTTGTAGCCTACTAGTCCTCCAATTAATCCACCACCGACTAATGTACCAGCAGCAATACCAGTTGTCTTTAAAAAGTCTCGACGTGAAACATTGTTCTTGTCTGAACTCATAGTAATCCTCCCCTCAAATTTTTGAATCTATCCTAATTCTAATAATCAGCAAAAAATATAAATTATAATCAATTTCTGTTGGAAAAAGTTTTAATTTCATCCATTAAAGCCAATGAATTTTGTCAATCAATAGCGAAAGATACCGATAACTTAGAAAAATGTAGAAAATTGTTAACACTATAACAATAGGTAAAATGGTATTATTATACATTAATTAATCTTATTGGAAAAGTTTTGTTGACTTCTTCTTTTGCTGACTTTACTCTGAAAGTAATGCATAAATAACTGAATTTTATAGCTAAAAATGGAAGAAGTGAGAATAAGGAAATGTGGATAAAAGGAATTGGCGGTAAATTAGTCGTTGCAATTATTGCTCTTGTATTTGTGACGTGTGGAACGCTGGGACTGTCTACTTGGATAAATAGTACTAAGGCAATGAATGAACAAGTGGAAACAAACTTGGTTTCTAGAGCTGGGGATGTTTCACAATACATAGAAGAACATTTTCAATTAACATTAGTAGAGGTTGAGGCAATAGCAGAGCAAGAGGCTGTACGTAGTATGGATTTTGAAAAGCAAAAACAATATTTATCGAAACGTCTTGCGGATAATAAAAACTACCTTGGCTTTGGTATTATTAAAGCTGATGGAGTAGCCCATTATTTGGATGATACAACTGCTGATTTAGGTGATCGTGATTATGTAAAGGAAGGCTTTACGGGTAATTCAGTTATGTCTGAAATTACGATTAGCCGCGTAACTGGTGAACCTGTTATTTTAATTGTGTCTCCAATCGACACTGTGTCAGGTGAGAAAGCATTATTACTAGCCCGTATAGATGGTTATTATTTATCCAATATTGTCGAGGATATTAAAGTTGGAAACAGTGGGTACGCATTTATGTTAGACGCTAACGGAACCATCATTGGACATAATAATCACTCCTATGTGAAAGAGCAAAATAACCCCATTAAGGAAGCGGAAGAAACAGGTGTAATGACTGGTAGAGCATTGGCTGCTAAAGAGATGATTGCAAATAAAAGTGGTTATTTTTCTTTTGAAACAGAGGATGCAGGTACTAACTTGATGGGCTACCATACGCTTGATAATGGTTGGAAAATGGGAGTTGTAGCTTTAGAAAATGAGATGTTTTCAGGGCTTTCTAAGCTCAAGACGAACTTTATTGTCACAACTATTATTGTCTCATTATTAGGGCTAATCATTTCGTTTGCTATTTCACGATCTGTTAGTAGACCGCTTCGTCATGTTCTTCGCATTAGTGAAGGCTTATCAGAGGGTGACTTTACACAAGAGATTCCTGAAAAATATTTAAAACGCATTGATGAGATGGGGACAATGTCGCGTGCATTGGATCGCATGACTGATAATATGCGGGAAATGATAGCAAAGGTGAGCCATGAAGCTACTACTGTGAATGAAGCTTCTTGTGACTTAATGGGAGATGTCATAGCTGTAACAAAACATTCTGAACAAATAGCAGGTGCCATAAATGAAGTAGATAGAGGAGCACAAAGCCAAACCGTGATGGCAGAGGAAAGTGCATCTGCTATGGAGCAAATGGCTTTAGGGATACAAAATGTAGCTGAAGTAGCCTCAACCATTGCTTCAAATACAGATTTTATTTCCCAGAAAATTAGTGAAAGTAATCATGCTGTCCAACAATCAATTTGTCGGATGAATGAAATTCAGGAAGGGACTACTGCTGAGCTGATGATTATTCATAAATTAGAAAAGGAGTCTGAGGAAATAAACTTAATTTCTAATATGATTACAGCTATTTCTGAACAAACAAATTTATTAGCACTTAATGCATCTATTGAAGCTGCACGAGCTGGAGATGCAGGTAAGGGCTTTGCAGTTGTGGCAGAAGAGGTTCGCAAGCTATCAGAGCAAACAGCCGAGTCTGCTACTAAAATTAATGTGTTAATTGAACGAGTTCAATCGTACACCTTAGAAGTCGTGAAGGCAGCAGAATCAGGTGAAGATAACGTGGAACGCGGATTAGCATCCATTGAGGCAGTGGGCGAACGCTTTGAGGAAATAGTTCGAGCTGTTGGGGAAATAGCTGGCCAAGTTGAAGAAATGAATGCTTCAGCTGAACAAATGTCTGCCAATACTGAGGAAGTTTCAGCTTCTATGGAAGAAATGGCTGCCACTGCACATGCTGCAAGTGATTATGTACATGAGGTAACAGATGCCACAACAGAACAGTTAAAAACAGTTACAACGATGAATAATCAAACTGAAAAACTGTCAGAAATGGCGAAACGTTTATATGAGGCCATTCAAAAATTTAAATATTAAAGAAGAGGAGCTGTCCAATTTTGGCAGCTCCTCTTTGGTTAGCGGGCTTAAATGTTTTGTATAGCTTCTAAAAGTTCTTCTTTAGAAATAATACATTCACCGCCTCCTTGTACCATTTGATCGCTTCCACCACCCTTACCATTAATGAGCGGTAATGCCTTTTCAGCAATAGCCTTCATGCTTTTAGATACATTTTTCCCTCTAGCTGCAACGAACTGTAGCTTGCCTTCACTTTCAGAAACAAGCAAAGTGATCATGTCGTCATGTTCAGAAACAATGGTACGAGCTAATTTTTGTAGTTCTTGCATAGTTCGTTGTTGAAAAGCAGCCGTCACAAGATTTCCGCTATTTGAAACGAGTGCTTTTGCTTCGTAGGTTAATAGCTCCTCTTTGGCTGCAACAAGTGCTCTTTCTGTATGTTTCTGAGCGCTTAGTATTTTAGTGAGGGCTGTAGCAGCTTCTACTTCAGGAACGCTTAGCTGGCGAGCTACATCGCCTAATACTTTTTTACGCATAGCAAGTTCATGCAAAACACGTTGTCCACAAACAAATGATACGCGAACATTGCCCTTCATTTTTTCAGTACCTAGAATTTTTATGGCATTGACCTGCCCAGTAGATGTTGGATGAGTGCCACCACAGCCGTTGTAATCATAGTTAGGAATGATAACAAGTCGAATATCTCCGGCCACTGCAACCTCTTTACGCAGATGATAATGGACCAGTTCATTTTCTGTAATCCATGTAGTTTCAATTGGACGATTTTCCAAAATGACTTCATTAGCTCGTGCTTCGGCTGCAGCAAGCTGTTGTTCCGTCAAAGTATCGACAGCAATATCAATTGTGACGTGCTCGCTTCCTAAATGAAAACTAACCGTCTGAGCATCAAAAAGTTCTACAAATGCGGCTGTTAAAATATGCTGACCAGCATGTTGCTGCATATGGTCGAATCGTCTAGACCAATTTAATGTGCCGTGCACAATGCCTTTCAACTCCGATATATCACCCTGCATGTAATGACGAATCTCTTCTCCGTTTTTCTCTACATCTATGACGTCAATTCCATTCAATGTTCCAGTATCATGGGGTTGTCCTCCGCCAGTTGGATAAAATGCAGTATTAGATAATACAACATAATGACGACCTAATTCGTCGATTTCTTTACTAACAATATGAGCATCAAACTCACGTAACATAACGTCCTGATAATATAATAAATTTTTCAAGAAAAAGCCTCCTTTTATGTAGATACGGTTTATGCAGGGTTGATTCCATTTTATTTTGGCATAATTACTTACAGGTGTATATGGCTTTTCTAGTTGACCCATGCTGAAATTGATTTAATATAGAAAGGAACAGCTAAAGATAAAGGAGCTAGTATGATGGAAATTACACAATTCTCAATGGAAGAAATTTTTGACCCAACCAATATTATGGAAGGGAAGCGGTACGAATTTATTTTAGATATTGAAATTGATGAAGAAGATGAGCTATATCACGAAGCAGGTATTGAAATTCGTGTTCTCATTGGTGAAAAGGCAGAGGAGCCCTATATTTTAAACTACTTCATAATGGAAAAGGCAGAGGGTGAATACTTAGATTTTGCTCTAGAGGATGATGAGCTAGAAGAAATTTTAGTATTTTGTAAAGAGGAAATAGCAAAGGCATAGAACGAAACAGGTAGAGAGTATATTCTTTACCTGTTTTTTTATTTTGATGAAGTAGAGGCCTTTATCTTCCAGAATGCTTTATGGACAATGGATTTATGTTGGTGTGATTAACATCGCACTAATCAAAAATCTGGGGTGAAGGGACGGACTTAAGGATAATGTAAGCTTATTGATATATTCTCGTAGAGTGAGGGAATTAAACTGAGTTTTAGGTTTCATCAATTCGGGCAATTTAAATAGAGAGGTGCTTATCTATGTCAACTTACACGCAATCCATTCATATTGCATTTTTTATAACGATTATTTTATCATTTGTTCTTTTTATTCCATGGCTTATTTATACGTATCGAAAATATAGTTATTTGTCTATGTCTAAAACCATTATTATGTTCTCCTTTATTTTTTACTTTTTATCTGCACTTTGTTTAGTATTACTTCCGTTCCCATCTACAAGGGATACTTGCTCACTTCAATCGCCAGATACAGTCCATACAAATTTACGACTATTTCAATTTATTGAGGATATTTTAAAGGGTAGTGGTGTTGTCTTAACCAGTCCATCGACATGGCTTGTTATCACGAAACAGCAAGCATTTTATCAAGCGTTTTTTAATTTCTTATTATTGATGCCATTTGGTGTGTACTTACGATATTTTCTTCAAGAAAGAAGGTACTGGAAACGTGCATTTTTATTAAGCTTTTTGCTAACATTGTTTTATGAGATCACACAAAGAACAGGTATTTATGGCATTTTTAATTGTGCCTATCGCATATTTGATGTGGATGATTTATTGCTAAACAGTGTAGGTGCATTACTAGGTTTCTTTTTAGCTCCTATCGTGTGGGCACTATTTCCTTCTCATGAAGAAGTCGAGGCTAAAGCTGCTGAAATGGAAAAAAGTGATATTGTAAAACCAATATCTGTTTTACTGGCATTAGTCATTGATTTATTTATAGTTCAGGTGATTTGGTTCATTATTGGCACTCTAACTGGGTATAGTGGCACTTTCGAATTCTTAGTCATTATTGCACTATATATGGTCATCTTTGGCTTCATACCAAGTTTAATGAATGGCGCAACATTGGGTATGAAAATTATGCGCTTTACAATGGTCAATAAGAAAGGCAAAAGTATTGTAAGACAATCCTGGAAACGCTGTATAGCAATTGTTGCTACAGTATTGCTATCTGAAGCCATTACAACGGTCGGTAACATTCAATTAGATATGGATTCACCATTCTATGTTCTGCAAATTGTCATTTCTTTACTAGCCTCATTAGGAGGTTTTGCACTTACAATGATAATAGCTATTCATGTTATACGCGTCATTGTAAGCGGAGGAAAGCGTCGTTTGTATATCGATCAATATGCTGATTTGATGGCAACAAAGAAAAAATAAGGGGGCAAGTGGAATGAAATACGTCATCATTGGGGGAGATGCTGCAGGTATGTCTGCAGCTATGGAGATCTATCGTAATGTACCAGGAGCGGAAATAACGACTTTAGAACGTGGTTTTATTTATTCATATGGACAATGTGGATTGCCGTATGTTGTAGATGGTCGTATTTCATCAACCAAACGCTTGATTGCAAGAGATGTTGAAACTTTTCGGGGTAAATATGGCATCGATGCACGAGTAGGCTATGAGGTGGAAAAGGTAGATATAGAGAATAAGGTTGTTTCAGGTATACAGGCAAGTGGCGAAGTATTCGAGATTTCCTATGATAAGCTGCTTATAGCAACAGGGGCCGACCCAGTTGTACCTGTCAGAAGTGGAGTCAATCTAGAAGGAATCCACACCGTCAAAACAATCCCTCAGTTAGAAGATTTAATGGCTGATTTAACACCTGATATTGAACAGGTAACTATTATCGGCGGGGGCTATATCGGATTAGAAATGGCTGAAACATTACAAACCTGTGGGAAAAAGGTAAGACTTGTTCAACGAGGAAGCCATGTGGCAAAGATTTTAGATGAAGAACTTGCTCAACATGTTCATGAAGAAGCAAAAAAGAACAATGTAGAGCTTTTATTAAATACAGATGTAGAAGCATTTGAAGGAAATAAACGAGTTGAACGGGTCATCACAAATAATGGCATCTTAGAAACAGATTTAGTCATTGTTGCTTCAGGTATTAGACCAAATACAAAGTTTTTAGAAGGCACTGGTATAGCTTTTGCAAAAAATGGGGCAATTATCGTCAATCGTCATTTAGAAACTTCCGTAGAGAATGTTTATGCGGCAGGAGATTGTGCCACTCATTTTAACATTGTGAAGGAGCGTATAGATTATATTCCTTTGGGAACAACTGCCAATAAACAGGGCAGGCTAGCAGGACTTAATATGTCTGGAAAGTTTGCACCGTTTAGAGGGATTGTCGGGACATCTATTTTAAAATTTTTCAACTTAACAATTGCTACAACTGGCATAAATGAACGCCATGCAAAAGAGCTTGGCTTTGATTACGAGGCCTTTAAATTATCAGCTCGCCATATTGCGGGCTATTATCCAGGTGCACAACGTATGTATATTAAGGTAGTTGTACGTAAACGAGATCAGTTGCTATTGGGTGCACAAATTGTTGGGCCAGCTGGTGTTGATAAGCGTATTGATGTGTTTGCAACGGCATTGTATAGTAAAATGACATTACCTGATTTGCTAGACTTAGATTTAGCTTATGCACCACCATTTAACGGTGTGTGGGATCCTTTACAGCAGGTAGCGAGAATGAATGGACGTTTATAAATAGGAGGTATAGAGCAATGAGTATTTATGATATTAACGTGACTTTAGAAGATGGTACTGACTATAGCCTAGAGCGATATAAAGGGAAGCCAATGTTAATTGTCAATACTGCTTCAAAATGTGGCTTTACACCACAATTCGAAGAATTAGAAGGTCTCTTTGAAAAATATCAGGATGAAGGTCTTGTTGTACTAGGTTTCCCGTCCAATCAATTCAAGCAAGAGCTGGCCACTGCTGAAGAAGCTGCTTCACAATGTCGGCTGGAATATGGGGTAACCTTCCCGATGCATAAAATCGTTAAGGTGAATGGTAAGGAAGCGCATCCGATTTTTGATTATCTCACTTCTCATTCTAAAGGGTTTTTAGGCAACAGCATTAAATGGAATTTCACCAAATTCTTAGTGAATCGAGATGGCGAGGTTGTTGGACGCTACGCATCGGCAGATAAACCAAGTAGTTTTGAAGATGATATTAAAAAAGTTTTAGCATAATAGTTAGAAGGATTCATGCACAGACTGTGTATGAATCTTTTTTTATTAATTAAAGCAGTAAAAACACGTTCATTGATTGAGAATAGATGATTTAAGGTTGCTGTAAGCTTACGACAATTTTGCTGTAAGTTTGAGGGCGTATACTAAAGTCAGAAAGAAGAGGAGGAGCGTATATGACGCCATTATTAAAGGTACAAAACGTTGAGAAAACATACGGCAAGGGCGCTAATACTTTTACAGCGTTATCTAATATATCATTTGAAGTAAAAAAAGGTGAATTTGTGGGCGTAATGGGTCCTTCAGGGGCTGGGAAATCTACGCTTCTCAATGTGTTAGCTACAATCGATACACCAACGACTGGTGAAATAATTATCGGTGATACGAACTTAGCACGTATGAAAGATGCTGAATTAGCGGATTTTCGTCGTGATAACTTAGGATTTATATTCCAAGACTATAACTTACTTGATTCTTTGACAGTACGAGAAAATATAGTTTTGCCACTGGCTATTGCAAAGATGCCAACAAAGGCTATTAGCGCTAGAGTCGACCGTATTGCTTCATTGTTCGGCATTAGTGATTTACTAGATAAATATCCTTATCAAATATCGGGTGGACAAAAACAACGTACAGCTTCGTCACGCGCGTTAGTAACAGAGCCAAAATTAATCTTTGCTGATGAGCCTACGGGTGCACTTGATTCAAAATCAGCAACTGATTTGCTGGAAAGCTTAAGTGACTTAAATCAATCTCAGGCAGCTACCATTATGATGGTTACCCATGATGCTTTTGCAGCGAGTTTCTGTCAGCGAATACTATTTATTCAGGATGGGCAGTTATCCAAGGAAATTCATCGTGGGACTCTAACAAGGAAACAATTTTTCCAAGAGATCTTACAGGTGCTGTCAAGCATCGGGGGTGGAGTAAATGACGTTATTTAGTTTAGCGCGTAAAAATATTCAGCGTAATTTGTCCAACTATTTTTTATATATTGCCTCGATGGTATTTAGTATCGTCATTTATTTTACATTTGTGACATTGAAATATAATGATGATCTTTCAGCCTTAAAACAATCCTCTCAGCAAATTAAAGGGTTGATGAGTGCATCGTCTGTAGTCTTATTGTTCTTCATTGTCATCTTTATGGCATATTCGAATTCATTTTTTATGAAGAAACGAAAAAAGGAAGTAGCACTCTATTCACTATTAGGCGTGCGAAAGCAAAAGATCGGCCTCATGCTCTTCTTTGAGAATCTAGTCATTGGGTTAGTCTCTCTAGTATTGGGGATCGTTTTAGGATTCTTTATGTCACAAGGATTGTTAATGATATTAGTCCGACTCATGGGGTATGAAATTGTTGGAAACCTGACATTTTCGATAGAGGCACTGGTGAATACAACAGTCATTTTTACAGTATTGTTTTTATTCACGTCGTTACAAGGCTATCGTGTTATTTATCAATTCAAATTGATTGACTTATTTCATGCAGAAAAACAGGGTGAACAAATTCCCCGTGCCTCTTTAGTAGCTGCGGTTTTAGGAACTGCACTCATCGCATTTGGATATTATACAGCTGCGTCTGATATGTTTACGAGTGAAATTTGGCGATTCTTCACGGTTTTAGGTACGCCACTAATGGTCATTGGCGTAACGATCGTGGGGACATATCTTTTATTCCATAGTGTAAGTGTTTTTGTGTTAACAGCTTTAAAAAGAGCCACATCTTGGTCTTGGAAAGGTTTAAATTTAATTGGGGTTTCTCAGTTATTGTATCGTATTCGCGCAAATGCTAAATCATTGTCGATTATTGCCATTTTAAGTGCCACGACAATTACAGCAGGCGGTGGCGTTTTCGGTATGTATTATAATGCAGAAGCAACTGTACGTCAGATGCTGCCAAATACATTTATGTGGAAAGGCGATCCCGTTGATTTTTCACAGAAAGACGTTATCTATAATGAATCACTGTCTGTGAAAAACTTACGTGTCGATAATGAATTTTCATTTTTCGAATATACATTACTTAAGGAATCTGATTATAATCGTTTAGCAAAATTACAAGGTAAGGATCAAAACTTGCATATTGCTGATGGATCGACGGTGTTGCTGGATGCCGCATATGATGAAAGATTTTCGCATGATTTTACTGGGGAAAACTTTAAGTTAAAGAATGGTGATTCTTTCCATGTAGAAAAAATGTACACAGAGAGCGTTCTAAACTTTATTCCTGCGGGAACGGTACTTGTCGTGAATGATCAAGAGTTTGCTGCGACTAATGCAGAAGAGATAAAGATGCAGGCTATTGGATTAGACAATGATTTGAAACAACAGGTCGTTTCACAAGACATTATCAAGCAATTGTCGACAGAACAACAAGAATCCTTCTCTAGTGTTCCTCAAAGCTATGAGGATAGTATAGCAACTGTAGGAGCATTACTGTTTGTGGGTAGCTTCCTTGGACTAGTTTTTCTAGCGGCAACCGGTAGTATAATTTATTTCAAAATTTTAACGGAAGCTGAGGAAGATCAGGCGAAATATGCGATTTTAAATAAAATTGGTGTCAACAGTAAGCAAATCTTAAAGACTGTAGCAGGACAAGTAGCTGTTATCTTTAGTGCACCACTTATCGTAGGTATTGTGCATAGTGCATTTGCGTTACTAGCATTTTCACAGTTATTTGGTATGAATATTACAAAGCCAGTAATATTATGGATGATTGCATATTCAGCTATTTATTTCATCTATTATATTTTTACTGTACGTTCGTTCTACAAAATTGTAAGACAGGGGAATTAATATGAAAAAAGTATTTTTTGGAATAGGTGCATTGCTTATCTTATTCGTAGCAGGGTTAGTTGTATTGATGACTGTAGACTTTAACCGTTTAAATAAAGACACTTACTATGTCCATATCACGGCTGATGGTGAGGTAGAGGAGTATAAGGCAAGTAACGGTGAAATTTTTAAAATGTATTGGTATGAGCTTCCTGCCTACAATAAAAATGGCAAAGAAAAGACATTAAAGTTCTCAGCTCATAAAAATTTACGCCATGATGCTTATTTAAAGCTTTATGTTAAAAAAGAGACGGAAGTCACTTCCTATGATGAGGTGAAATTCCACGAGGTACCTAATAAAGCGCAAGATCAAATGAAATAGCTAAAAGGAGCATCCACTAGTCAAACTAGTGCTGCTCCTTTTTTAAATTAATGGAAACGATTGTACCCTTTCCTTTTTCAGAGGTTATAGTAACAAAACCTCCATGGGCCTCAATAATATCTCTAGCAATGGCGGTCCCTAAGCCAGTACCAGCCGTATTGTCGGTATTGGTGCCGCGGTAATAGCGCTCAAAAATATGCTCTAAATCCTCTGAGGAGATACCCTTTCCATTATCTGCTATCGTAATGGAATCTTTATCGACAGACACATGGACAGATACATCAGGAGTATTATGAAGCAGGGCGTTGTGTAAAAAGTTTATGATCGCTCTGCGCATAAAATGTTCGTCAATGAGCTGGTGATGGTTCTCTGAGATTGCTTCAAAGTCTATATTGGCAAGTTCAAACTGTGGTGTATTTAATGTATCAATTACAATTTCCCGAATAAATGGCACCATGTTCACTTCTTTTAAAGTGAGCGGGAGCTGCTGATGTCTTAAGCGCATCGTTAAATTTAAGTCATCAAGCAGATTTTGCATATGCAATGACTGTTTCTCGATAATTTGTGCATACTCGGCCTTTTCTTGAGAGGTGAGTGTCTCGTCATCTAAAAGCTCTGCATATCCCCGAATAGAGGCAAGCGGTGTTTTCATATCATGAGAGACATTGCTAATCCATTCCTCGCGCATCAGTTCAAGACGCTTGCGTTCCTGCTCATGTGCAGCGAGTTCCCTGGATACTTCATTTAAATTTTCAAAAACAGTTTTATATACACCACCAGGCGTTTTAACTGGCTGATGCTCATGATTTTTTAAATGACGAATGCGTTCGATCAAGGCATAGAGAGGCGTCGTTAGCGTACGACCAAATAGCCAGCCGACCAATGCAGCGACTATTAAATCAGCAATAACAATGAATAACCCGAATTTACCAACAAACTGTAAAAAAGAGGTGCCAGAAATATGCATGACTAATCTCTCAACTTCACTCCCTTTTACACCAACTAGATAACTAATCTCATCCTTGACTCCTACATAAACCGTCGTATCAGCATCAAATTCTTTATATTTGTACACTTGTATCAAATCAACGGGTGCGTAATGGGAAGGTGCTTCCTCTGGGGCAAAATGAGAATCAATGACTTGACCATTCACATCAAGTAATTGAATCCAAGCATTTCGCATATGCAACTGTTCTAGTCCTTCTGCACTTATGGAGGTTTCGCCATTTTCTATTTCAATGTACTGCTGAAAATTCCGTACGAAGTCCTCTTCTTTCGATTCAGTCGCTCTATCAGAATCATTATTAAGTTTATACGACAGGAGACCAATGAGAATGGCCGTATTGACGAAAATAACGATGATCACAATGGATAGAACAGAAAAGAGAAAGCGAGCAGTCAATTTCCACTTCATTCTTGCGCCTCTTTTGGTATGACAAACTTATACCCAAGACCTTTTACAGTGGTGATAAAAATAGGTTTAGAGGCATCCTGCTCAATTTTTTCTCGCAAACGTCGAATATGCACCATGACAGTATTATCAGAACCGAAAAAATCTTCTCCCCAAACACGCTCAAAAAGGGTTTCTTTACTTAAAATGCGATGAGGATTGTGCATAAAACATGCCATTAAACCAATTTCCTTAGCTGTTAACTCCAATAAAATCCCATCCTTGTGGACTTCTGTTTCGTCAGCGTTTAGCTGGAAGGGTCCAACTTGTATTGTTTTTTCTGCCATGCCTGAAGTTGTTTCGTGTGTTTGATAACCAACTCTACGTAACTGTGCCTTCACACGATAGGCAACTTCCTTAGGACTAAATGGTTTTGTAATATAATCGTCGCCTCCGATGGCAAGCCCTAAAATTTTATCAATTTCTTCATTTTTAGCAGACATAAAAAGCACAGGTACATGCGATATTTCGCGAATGCGTCTACATAAATCATAGCCTTCTCCATCAGGAAGCATGACATCTAGAAGCACAATATCTGGACTTGTTTGCTGAAAGCTTGTCCAAGCATCGTGAATGGAGCCGGCTGTATAAATTTGTTTATAGCCTTCTTTTTGTAGGCTTACCTTTAGAAGATTAGCTAAATCTGCCTCATCATCCACTACTAATATGGTTGGCTCTTGCATTATTCACACACCCTTTCTTATGATGAATACTTTCTTATCGAAAGAATCCTTATATGTTATGAAAATCATTATAAATGAAATGTACTGGAAAGAGGAAATGAAGTATTACTAATAAAAGCCCTTGTATACTTACATTTAAAAATTGAAGATGGAGAAGTGAAACCTTTACAGCTACTAAACGTAAAAAGAGTATAGACAAATGAGGAGGAATGGCAATGTTTAAAAAAATAGCTGCCGATGCATTAGGATTATCTGATATTGGAGTAGTCGTTCAAAGAGAAGACTATGATAAAACTGATGCTGATGATTTTATACTACATGAAATAGATGAAAAAATTTACTTTTTAATTAAAACAAAGGCAGATGAATACTGCTTTACAAATCGTGCTATTCTCCATGTAGATGGCGAAAGCGCTATGAGTAAGAAACGATTACTACGTCGCTATGATTATTCTATGTTCGCCATTACAGATGTTTTTCTCGAAACAGCAGGAACAATTGACCTTGATGTCGAAATTAAGTTTACAATCGGTAATTCTCCACTTTCCATCGACATTCATAAACGCTTTATTGATGACATTAAAGATTTATATAAAGCGCTACATGCGATTAGCTACGAACAAAAGAACAATGCCTATAAGTTAGAAGTAGCAGAAAAAAGCTTACATATTGCTTCTTCATCACTTGGACGAATTGGCAATGATAATATTTCTCCGTCCGCATCATTTGAGGCAATTACCCGCTTTGCAAATACTTGGATGATTGATCATAAAGATCAGTACAAAAAAGAAGATTTCTCACATATTTTTGATTTATATATGAATAATTAACGGTTCAAAGTAGTTTTGCCTGCTACTGAAAGAAGAAAAAAATAGCTCTCTGCAAATGTGGAGAGCGTTTTTTTACATATAACTTCATACATAAAAAGACAAACTAGGAGCGTGACGAAAAATGACAAACGAATTGCATGTGCTTGACAAAGAGGGACTAGAAAGTGGCTTTATACAGCAACCGCAAGCCGCTGAGACATTGTTCGTAAATGAGTTCATAGATGGTATTTTAGATCCTTCACAAGAAATGCTTGGACCAGTTAAAGATGGTGGAACAATCATTGCCAATACTACACCTGGATGCTGGGGACCCATGCTAACACCAACTATACGTGGTGGACATGAAGTAACGAAGCCCGTTTTTGTGGAGGGGGCTGAGGTGGGTGACGCGATTGTCATAAAAATTAAGTCTATTCAGGTTACTTCAATGGCCACTTCCTCTGGTCACGATGAGCCCATCACAGATCGCTTTATTGGTGATCCGTTTGTTTCCGTAAAATGTCCAGGTTGTGGCAAGCTCCATCCAAGCACTGTTGTTAAAGGTATAGGACCTCAAGCAATTCGCTGTTCGACATGTGATACAGATACGGCACCATTCAACATGACTAATGGCTACACAATGGCGTTTGATCATAAAGGACATATAGGTGTAACGGTTGGACGAGAGGGTGCCCGTCGTATTGCTCTTGATGCCAAAAATTACATGAGAACGCCCGAAAACTCTATTCAAAATCCTGTTGTAGCATTGGCACCAAGTGACATAGTAGGTGTCATGGCTAGAATGCGTCCATTTTTAGGTCAGCTTGGTACAACCCCTTCAAAGGCAATGCCCGATTCTCATAATGCAGGTGATTTCGGTTCATTCTTAATTGGGGCACCACATGAATATGCCTTCACACAGGATGAATTGGATTTACATCGTACCGATGGACATATGGATATTAGCAGAGTTCGTGAAGGTGCAACGATTATTTGCCCTGTAAAAGTTCCTGGTGGCGGCATATACATTGGAGATATGCATGCTATGCAGGGAGATGGTGAAATTGCAGGACATACAACTGATGTAGCAGGGATTGTACAGCTTCAAGTTCATGTCTTGAAGAAAGTAGCATTGGAAGGCCCTGTGTTACTACCAAATGAGGAAGATTTACCATATACAGCAAAGCCATTTACAAAGGAAGAAAAACGTCGTGCACGCGAGCTAGCAGAGGAATTCGGTGTAAAACAGATAGAAGAGGCTTTACCCGTATCAATAGTTGGTACTGGCAAAACGTTAAATGAGGCAACTGATAATGCTATTCGCCGTGCATCCAAGCTATTTGAATTACCTGAATCAGAAGTATTGAATAGAGCAACCATCACAGGCTCTATAGAAATTGGTCGTCATCCAGGAGTGGTCACAGCAACTTTCCAAGTACCTAAAACGATACTGAAAAAGGTTCGAATTTTTAAAACGGTGAAAAAACAATACGATTAAAGAATCAATTTGTATGAAGGCAAACTTTCAAGGGTTTGCTTTTTTTGTATGAGTTGTGAGTATAAAAAGTGAATATTTGTCGGAAATTTGAAGTTAGAATTGAAATCTTATGATGGGTTGATATAATGATAAAAGTTTAATGTCCACCAAGGTGTAAGTATTAAAATAGAGAAATAGTAAAGTCGGTGCTGAATGTCAGAATTAGTGCGAATAGGAAATAAAATTGAAAAAAAGAATATCGTAAAGCCCTTTCTTTTAAAGATGAAGGGAGGCGGACATGCACCTTCTCGAACAAATTTTGCTGATGCCTTTACAGGAGCGGTAGGAGGCCTAATCTGTATTTTTGTATTGCTTTTGTTAACAAATTATACAGATGCCACTTGGTTAATGGCATCTCTTGGGGGGAGCTGCGTTCTAGTATTTGTCGTTTGGAATGCACCATTGTCTCAGCCTCGAAATATTATCGGTGGACATTTGGTTTCTGCATGTATTGGGCTAACGCTGTATTCAACATTAGGTTCGAATATATTGTCCATCAGCCTTGGCGTTGGTTTAACCATATTTTTCATGGCCCTCTTAGGCATTATCCATCCTCCTGCAGGTGCCAATCCTATCATTATTATTCTAGGAGGCTATAGCTGGAGTTACTTAATCCTGCCTGTATTAATTGGAGCAGTCATTATTGTTTTCTTTGGTTTGTTAATTAATAATTTAAGAGAAACACGAAAATATCCACAATTCTGGTGATTAAGATTCCATCTATGAAGTACTCACTTCATAGATGGATTTATTTATTTGCATGTGGCATACCACTATTTTTTTAGCATATGTTAGTTAAGATTTGTTATATTGAAGAAAGAGTGTTAAAAACATGTATTTTAAAGATAGGGGAAGATCTTTGTTGGTCGAACTTGATGGGAGGCTCCAATTGTATGCTGTTGGACTGTGATGAGCAATTATTCATGACATATAAACAAAGTAATGTAGAGGGTGCTGAAAATTTACTTGCAACATGGCTAGAGGCAGAGGTAGATCTGCAAGAAGATCCAAAAATACTTGGTACTTCGCTCTCACCTAAACTATTTTTAGTAAACGAAGAAATGGCTATGAATATTGCCTTTTCCACAGCACGTAAATACTGGGGCCGTGCATCAACAGACATGCAAATGTATTTTGACAAGTACGGGTTAGATGCAAAATTTGTGAATGATCGGCTCAATGCCTTTTTTTACACACAAAAAGGAAAAGAAACTTTTTTTGAACAGCTTTTTGCTCAACATACAATAGATTTGGAACGGTTAATTTGGTTGGTTTTTGGGAAAAGAATGCAGATGGAAATGCCAGTGAATGAGCTACAGACAATTATGTTATATAAATTTCAAGATGAGTATTTAGTGCATATGATGTATAAGGAACATACACCATTTTGGCATTGGCTGTTCACAAAAAAAGTTTATTCACTTTTTATCCACAGACCTTTAGAACAATTCACATTTCTTTATGAAATAATGGGACATTTCGAGCATTCTATGAAAATGAGCTGTGAACATGTGGATAACTTTGTGAATAACTATAAATTGATACTGGATAAGTGTATAACTCATGTGGATAAAAATAAATCTAGCTGTTTGGCTAAGAAACAGCTACGACTTTACCAAATTGTTACACATTATTGCTTATCGGAGGGTGATTATAAACGCGTCAAAGACTTTATTACTTCATTTGAAGCGGAATGGCGCTACTCCATGTATGCTTTAACCGAGAAGGAAAAAGTGTTAATTGCCTATATTTTATTTCATATAGCAAATAGAGAACAGCAAAGTGAAAAAGTTATATATTATGGTGAATATTTATTAGAGGATGAGCGCTTAAATAATTACGCTATTGAAATTCTATTGGAATATAAAGACCTTTTGCCAAATCGTAAACCTACACCACCAGCAATTATAAAAAATTATCAATTAAATTATTTAGAAAACTTATATGCGATTTTACTTGATCATTATGTAAAAGCGACACGCTATGAGGATGGCTTACTACTTTTAAAGGAGCATGTACTAGCGTCTAACAAAAAGATAAATACCTCTTTAGTACAAAAGAATTATAGCAGTGAACAACTAATTGCAATTGAGGCATACGTTCAACAGGATATTGCGCTACAGGTTAACAACTCATTACAGCATATTGGTTTGTCGGTAGAAGAGTGGCGACAGAATTATCGTCAACCGGAAGTACCTTACTATATCGTGGCACAGAGTGCATCCTGGCATATGTTAAATATTTTAAGGGTTTTATTTGTAACGGAGCAGTTTGAGCTTTTTGAGAAATTAATGGAAATCTATAAAAAATATTTATTAATTGATGATCATTTTGAAAATCTACGCGTATTTATTAGTGCCTATGTATAAAAAAAGTGTCTAATACGTCCTTTATCGACGGTATTAGACACTTTTTTTATTCCAAAACGCCTTTATCTTTCAAAGCCTTGATTTGTTCAGTACCATAGCCTAATGAACTTAGAATTTCCTCATTATGCTCACCTAGCTTAGCACCAACATGCTTATATTCTGGTTCAGAGCCATCAAATTTAAGAGGAGAAGCAATTTGTTGTTGTAATGTGCCATCCCCTTTAGGAATGGAAACAATCATTTCTCTTGCCTTTAGCTGCGGATGCTCGCAGGCTTCCGGGAATGTGAGAACAGGCTCCACACAACCTTCAAAATCTTCATTAAATACTTCTAGCCACTCCTCATACGTTTTCGATAAAAATGCATCATGAACAGCCTCTTTAAAGCGAATTTGTGTGTAGTAGGAATCATTGAAAGTATTATCAATCAATTCAGGAATATCGAGTGCTTCACAAAGCAATTTCCGAAATTGAGGCTCTAGACTACCGACTGAGAAGAAGCGACCATCCTTGGTTTTATAAAAATCATAGTAACTGCCACCGTTTAAAATTTCCTGTTCTGGCTGTGGTACACGTCCACCTCCAATAAAGGCAGAACCATACATAGCATTTAGTGAAAATACAGCATCTGTCATGCTAATATCAATGAATTGACCCACACCTGTTTTCTCACGATGAAGGGCAGCGGCCAATACCCCAATTGCAGCATGCATCGTTCCACCTGCAATATCAGCTAGCTGTATTCCCATAGAGACAGGCTTTTTATCTTTATGGCGTGAATAATCAAGGACACCTGCTAATGAAAGGTAATTATTATCATGTCCAGGTCGATTGCTATATGGTCCTGTTTGTCCATAGCCTGTAATCGCACAATAAATTACCCGTGGATTTATTTCTTTAAGCGCTTCGTAGCCGATCCCAAGTCGTTGCATCACCCCTGGTCGGAAACCTTCAATAATTACGTCATATTCTTGTACAAGAGATTTCACAATTTCAATAGCTTCCGATGATTTCAAATTGAGCGTGAGCGATTTTTTAGAGCGATTTAAATGCTGATGGATGTATGCTTCATGATCATCATCGTAAGGAGGCATGATTCTTGTTAAATCAACCCTTTTTGAAGATTCAACATGTATGACATCGGCTCCTAAATCAGCAAAAATCATTGTCGCCATTGGTCCTGGTAGTAATGCAGAAAAATCGAGAATTTTTAACCCCTTTAAAATACCCAAATCTTCCAACCCCTTTTTGTGTAGGCTACACGACCATGCAAGATGGTTGAGTAGCGCTTTTCTCATAATCCCAGTTATGCACAAACTGTAATAATACAGAATATTTAATTTTAATCAGTATTATAACAGAATGGAACTTCCCTTGCCTATGTTATTTTTATTATAGAATAAACAGTTCTACTTTTATATGTCAGAATAACAATAAAAGTAAAAAAATTCCGAATTTAGATGACTAATCAACTGTCAGATAATCGTTGTCAAATATCAGAAAATTTAGCAAAGGGGGATGGACTTGTTAGAGAGAGAAAGTTTACTGTATATCCATATTATTCACCTCTCATTATTGATACAATCCTAGAGATATGTTCTAGTGTTTAAGGGAAGGTGTTTCTTCAGGAATTTCCTTTTCTCAAGATGAGCTGTTGCTTATTATAGGCACTAATTGTTAAAAATTATAAACATACTAACACATTTAGGTGGGAAGTAATGAAATCACATCAATTAAAATTAAAGCATTTAATTATGGGAGTAGCTATGGCTGCATTCTTCTTTACAATCATAGGTAGTGTTTGGGGCGGGTACAGAATGAATGTTGACTCCATAAAGGAAAATACACTTGAAACAAATCATGTGTATGCGCAAAAATTGGCTTCAACCGCAGATGCCTATCTTCATGAAGCCTTTCAAATTTTAAGCTATAGTGCCAATCAAGTGAGTGAAAATTTAGGTGATGAGCAAATTTTAAATAGGGAAACAGACCGTCTCAGATTACAAAATGAAATGTTTAATTCAGTCGTCATAACAAATGCTGAAGGACTTGTCTTATCCGTATCACCTCCCTCCATTGAAATTAAAGGTGAGGTTTTAACATCTCTTGGCGCTCAAGAGGCATTAGCTAAAAAAATACCACTTGTTTCTAAGCCGTACGAAGCGATGACAGGGCGTCTTATTATTTTTATTTCCCATCCTATATTTTCAGCATCTAACGAGTATTTAGGGATGGTAGCAGGAACGATTTATCTAAAAGAACCAAATGCCTTTAAAACGTTATTAGGAGAACATTATAGTAAGGATGGCTCCTATGTATATGTTGTAGATTCAGATGGACGCGTTATCTATCATCAGGACCCAAGCCGTATCAATGATGTTGTCACAAAAAATAAAGTCGTTCAGGCTGTGATGTCTGGTAAGAGTGGGGTTCAAATCGTTGACAACACAAAAGGAGTGAAAATGCTTGCTGGTTTTAGTTCAGTGTCCTCCACAGGTTGGGGAGTTGTCGCGCAGAAGCCTTTAGAAGTAGCACTGGCTCCTTCCTTCGATAGAGTGCAGGAAGTTATTATTAAATCTGTACCGCTTATGATCGTTTCAGTTGTCATTGTACTTTGGGCAGCGGCTCGTATTGCTAATCCTTTACAACAATTAGCGATGTTAACAGAAGAAAGTCTCGATAAGAAAAATGTAGAAGGTTTAAAATCTGTCAGTGGTTGGTACTTTGAAGCCCATTCGTTAAAGTATGTCTTAATTCGTAGTCTATCGTTTTTACATGGACAGGTTACATTTTTCAAGGATCAATCAACTGTAGATCCATTAACGGGTGTTACCAATCGACGAACGATGGATGCTATGCTGGCGGAGTGGTTTGAGAATAGGGTACCACATGCCATCATTTTGCTAGATTTAGATCACTTTAAAAGCGTGAACGACACATACGGTCATGCTGTTGGCGATAAGGTCCTGCAGTTTTTAGCAAAACATATGCAATCTGTAGCGCGAGAAGGGGATGTATGCTGTCGTTATGGTGGTGAGGAATTTGTGATGCTTCTGCCAAACACAACAGTAATAGAGGCTGAGCAAGTAGCGGAACAATTACGGGGAAATTTAGCTGAGACGGATAGCCCTTGTGGTAGACCAGTAACATTATCCGCAGGTATAGCTTTATATCCTGAAATGGCAGCTACGCCCGAGACATTGATTGAAGCGGCGGATGGAGCCTTGTATGAAGCGAAACAAGCTGGACGTAATCAAGTTAAGGTTGCTGTAAAAAAATAAAGTAAAAATTAATTAAAATAAGCTTATATTTTTGATTTTGGGGTAATTGTTTAATGCAAACAACATTTGGGCAAGCTATTTGTAAGTCATTCGTCAAATGACTATAAATCCTGTTCAGATGATATGTAATTCGGGTCACATCTCTCGATCGACTTGACCAGACGTAAGGTTATCCCCCTTTCCCTTATGACACCACAAGTACGACTAGATGTATGCCTATATATCGTGAAAGTCAAGTGAGCACCGATGCTCCTTGGCTTTTTTGTTGTTGGAAAATGCCATAGGAAATTTTTTCAGTAAGACTTGTATGGAACTACTATGTGTATCAATAAATTTACTTGACTATTTTAGATTTATCTATGAAGATTCAACTGTTGTTGGTCGATATAAAGGGTATGATGAAAATGATATTTGTACGTATCAAAATACATAAGTGAAAGGAAGAGTGGAATGGATAAATCTAAAATCCAAAAAGTAAATAAAGCATTGATTGCAACAGTATTTGCTTCAAGTGGGATTGCGGTTGTAGTGCCTTCACCACAAAAAGCGGCAGCGGCTACTTCTCCCTTTACAGACATCGACCAATACTCGGTTCATTATAACGATATATTAAAGCTCTATTCTCAGGGCGTAATTAATGGGTTTGCCGATAATACCTTCCGACCAGATGTCAATGTAACTCGTGGACAAGCAGCAAAAATGCTGGCTACAGCCTTAAAATTGGATACTAGAAATGTCCAAGATCCTTATTATAAAGACGTGCCGAAAGGGAGCGAATTTTATAAGTCAGTGGCTGCACTACAAAATGCAGGCATTATGTCTGGTTATTCAAACGGCACATTTATGCCTAATGAGGTAATGACTCGCGGCGAATTAGCGAAAATATTAGTGTTAGCATTCCATCTGGAGGTTTCTCCTAGTTACAACAATATTTTTAAAGATGTAGATAGCAAATCAAGCAATGCAATCTATATTCAAACACTAATTGATTTGAATATTACGGAAGGCACAACGCCTGTAACATTTTCACCGTTTGATCCTGTAAATCGCGGACAGTTTGCTTCTTTTGTTGTCCGTTCACAAGAGAAAAAAAATAATGAAACATCTTATAAAATCACAAGTGTTGATGATGATGCCGTTTATATAAATGGGAAAGCTTATACAGTTTCAGAAAATTTGTCACATATTTTTAACGACTATAATGCACCAGTCTTAAAGGGTGCTTATATTGAAGGGAATCTTTCTAGTAAGAAGATTCTATCCATTTCTAAATTAACTATAAATGCTAGTGGTACAAGCAAGGATTTCCTTGATTTTGATGGGGACCATGGCTCATTAGGAGCTACCATTGAGGTGAATGGTAATTATATTGAATTTAATAATCTAAAGATGACTGGGACTATGTTTGTCAATGAAACAGTTCGTCCACCATTACATTTAGGTGCTATAAACAATCAGCCTTTATCAATTGGACGTGTGGCAAGTAACAATATCTCATTTATCAACTGGTCAGATCCTGATAATTCTAAGGGCGACGATTCATCCATTAATAATTCGACAAACGATCTTCAGAATTGGACGAATCAAAATCCTGATAAAGACAAGCCTTTTGTCAACTGGTCTAACGAAAAACAGGAAATGAAAAATGTTGAAAAACATCTTGAGTTTTATAACAGTACCGTTTCAAGACTAGTCGTCTCACAAACAGGTACAAAAATCGAATCCAATATGAAACTACCACGTGTAGATATTATCGGAAGTGTTCGCGAATTTGAAATTCAAGGTTATATTGGCACGTTAAATCTCAATACTGAAACACCGCTAACAATTTACGGTTCAGGAAATATTGATTGGATTAACTACAATAGCCGCACAGACCTAGAATTATATATTTATGGTCGAATTGGCACATTATTTGTTGATAATGTATACGGCAAGATTGATATTGGAGATTATACGTATATCGATAAAGTCATCTTACCTAAGGATGGGTCGCCAAATAATATCTTCGACGATTTCCTTGATGATAAAGATAATATAGGCAATATTACTGATCCAGATGGCAAACCAATCGATAAAGATGAAAACGAGAATCAAAATCCTGATGATAAAACAAAACCTATCGTTAGCATTACAAATGTCAAAGTGCTAAATGGCAGTGAGATTCAAGCAGACTTCACATCAGATGAAGTTGGTACGTACTATTATATTGTCCGTGAAAAAGGAGCAGAAGCTCCAAATAAACGTGAAATGGTCAATCATCTGTCAAATGAGAATATAGCTTACGGAAGTGGTGCCGCAGTAAAAGGCACAAACTCTGTTAAGGTATCTAATCTAGGTGAGAAAAAAGAATATGTCATCTACATCATGGTTGTAGATGGCTCGAAAAATGCATCCGATATCGTGTCACAATCATTCCAAATGAAAGATGCAACACCACCAGTAGTAAAATCTTTACAAGTTACACCATTACATGGAGGCACAAGGGCTGAATTCAAGTTTGCAGCAAGTGAACCTGGAGATTATTACTACTATGTACGTAAGAAAACAACAGCTGCTGATCCGACAACGGCAGACATCGTCGCTAATCCAACAGGTAAAGGAAAGGCAAAAGCTGGTGAGCTAGGTATAACAGAAATCTTAACGGGCTTAGATGCTGAAACAGATTACCAGTTGTATGTCGTAATGAAGGATGATTCAGGAAACTACTCTGTAGATCCTGCTGTTGTAAAGGATTTTAAAACTAGTGAGCTTGATAATGTTCCTCCATATGTTGTTGGTGGCCAACTTGTTTTACTAGATGAGATTAAAAATGAATTTTATATAACTGTGAGTGAGGAATTAGATCCTATTTCTGCTGAAAAAGTAGAGAACTATGACCTTTCTGGTACAGGGATAGTCAATCAGGGTGCTCAGCTACCGATACATCCTACAAAGGTTGTCTATAATAAAGCTCAGAAAAGACTTATTTTCACCATCCCATCGCTAACAGGCTTTGTAAATGGGGATAACCTAGTTGTTACTATTTCACCGAATGTTAAAGATTTAGCTGATATTGAATTTGAAAATATTAATAATATCCCTATAAATACTGTTCCGCGGAACACAGCTGAATATATTCATAATGATATTGAATTACCAGTGCTTACAATTATAGGGGAGCCTGCTATTAATAATGCAAAGGATCAAACACTTTTAGAGTTTAATGCTTCAAAAGCTGGGACATATCATTATTTAATTATGGAGTCAGATTTAACACTTACACGTGATGATCGCTTACGCTTAATTGAAGCTGTCCAATTAAATGAGACGACATTTAAAGTAGGAACACAGGATGTTACGATTGTTGGTAGTGGAGGAAATAAACCTGCACAATTAGGAAAGCAGAAGGTTACAATTCCTTTACCAAATACATTCCCACCATTAGATCCATTTAAGAGCTATTCCATTTATATGGTCTTACGTGATCGTTCAGGAAATGTTTCAGATATACAAACTAAACATGTGATTGATGATAGAACTGCACCAAAGATTGAAAATACTTCGATTAAAATAGCTGAAGGTGATAAAAAAGCTACCTTTAAATTTATGTCAGATGAAGCTGGTACGTATTACTATATTCTTCGCAAAGCTGGTGATACCACAGTTCCAGTACCAGCAAGCGCTGAAGAGGTTATCGAAAGAGGAAGAGCAAGTGCTATGCGAAAGGATACAAATGAAATTAACCTTTCCCCTCTTGAACCACATGAGAATTACGAGCTGTATGTTGCTGTTAAAGATAGATATAACAATTCAACAATGGTACAAGTTGGTACAGAGTCAACAATCTATACTCATGATGAAAAGCAAAATAAACCAATTAGTTTGACACCAAGCCTAAATAATACGGGGATTATGGCATATAAATTCTTTTCTGATGGTACACCACCGAAGGTCGAAGATCCAATCGTTAAACAGCTCGATGGAAAAACATTAGAAGTAACTTTTTCTGAGGCTGTTGAATTAAAAGCTTCAGACTTCCAATTAGTGAATCCTGAAACAGGCACTGCAATTACACCTACTTATGCTTCATGGAAGTGGCAGGACAAGGTAGACGAAATTGATGAATGGAAGCCACGCAAAATGATACTAACATTTGCAAACGAAGTTACACAAAGCTTTGATATGACAATCAATGCTACAGCTAAGGATAAAGGCGAATGGACATTCAGTAAATTAAAAGCAGAATACAAGTATCCTGCAAAAGTGAATACAATTACTTCAGCAACATTAGTACCTGATATACAGTACCCAGGTGACTTAAATATTTCTAAACAGGTTCGAGTGATTGCAAACTTAGATGCAGATATAACATGGAATCAGCATTACTATTATGCAGTTCTTTCTAAGAACCAAGGTGATCTAACAATCGCTAACATTAAAGATATTATAGAAAGAGCTGATAGCAATAATTACACAGACATCCCTGGTGGGGGAATAATATCTTATGGTAAGGGGCAAATAACAAAACCATCAGATGCAAGTTCTGAAAAAACATTTACTGCTATCCAAACAAGCACTGATCCAAATTCTACAAACATATTCCAGAAGGATCAAAAAATATATTTATTTACGAAGGATAAATACGGAAATATAGTTTATGCGAAAGAATCTACATCTCCAACAGCTCCAAACTATGTATTAATTCAACCTAGAACACAGTAGAATATAAGAACACTAGCTATAAATTATAATAGCTAGTGTTTTTTATTTGCCTAAATACTAAATTCATCGATATTCCGGCCAGCCTTGAGTCAATACGAAGCACTTGAATACAAAGAATGGAGAATATAAAAGTAGCTTGATGTTGTAGGAAAAGATAGAAAAATAACATAAAATCGAGGAATTAAAAACAAGAGCCATTGTCGAACTCTTTATCTGCTATAAAAAACAATAAAATACACTTCGTTAGGGATAAATGGAATTGTAATAATATTACAACGTAAAGGAATTTCCAAATATATAGATAAAATAAGAAAGAAGAGGTGTGTTACAAAAAGCCAAAGTGAAATAAATCCACTTTGGCTTTTCAACTAACCATCTAAAAAGCGGGGCAGACGACTAAGCATGCAAGGTAGTACGCTCACATGGTCCTCATCATCGAACTTCACATAATTAGTATAAATATTTTTAACTTTTAATGGTTTCATTCGTTCAGCCGCTAGGTCAGCACCTTCGAGCATATCGGGCAGCTCATTAGCACCGATTGTGAGTAAAAGATTTATAGCATGCTGACCGTTCCAATCTCCAAAAAATCTGTCCATTTCTTTTAATATCGCATTGTCTGCCCACCAAATAGAGGGACTGCTAGCTACAATATGACTAAATAAATGGGGTCTCTCACATAAAGCATATAGAGTGAAAAGACCGCCTAAGGAATGTCCAACAACGGCTTGTTTCTTTTTGTTAATGGACCATTCCTTTTTGACAGCAGGCATTAGTTCATATTCAATAAAGTCTAGAAAATCATTGGCTTTGCCGTTTGGAGGCCAAGGTGTACCATCTGGACGTGGTGGCAGCTTTCCTTCACTAACAGGGAGAGTAAAATCGTTACAGCGTCGTTCCATATCAAAAGGCTCCTTTGAGGGATAGCCAATCCCAATAACAAGAATGGGCTCATAGCCTTTTGGCTTGCGCGTTTGTAATTTTACTGCTTCTGCAAGTGTTGGGAAAAGGGCATCTCCATCTAATGCATAAATAACGGCATAGCCATCTACCGGTGGTGCGTCTGTTGGGTTAGCAATTAATATTCGATAGTCTTGCTTGTAGGACGTCATGGCATACTCAAAATTGGTTTCTGTTATATAGGGTTTCTTTATCTTTGCTGTCATGGCGCTAAAAACTCCAATACATCATCTATCACTTTTTCTTGTGCATGAATACCACCATTTAGCCAATAATCCTCAGATGTTTCAAATACCTGATTGTTTTTAAAGGCATTTGTACTTTGCCAGATAGGACTGTTCTTCAGTTCATTTATAAATGAATCTCCAAGATTACCATCATTGATCAGGAAAATATAATCAGCATCTAATTCGGGTAGAATTTCCAAAGATACTTCGAACGCACCATTCTTCACGTAGCTGCTTTGTTCAAATCCTAACTCATGTGTTAGTACATAACCACTGAAATACTCATCCGTCATGAAAAACATACCTTTTGCGTTAAAGCGAATTAACGCTACTTTTTTCCCTTTTGTTGTGGAAGCCAGCTTTGATTTTGCTGCATCCACCTTTTCCTGATAATTCTGTATGGCTTGTTGTGCTTTATGGGGCTCGTCTAGTAATTGCCCTAACATTTTAATAGAACCTTCTATATCAGTTGCTGCATTTTTAAACACATAGGTAGGTGCAATTTTTGCGTATTTTTCATAGGTGCCATTTTCAACATAAAAGGAATTATGCAAAATAATTAAGTCTGGTTTGTCCGCCATAATCGCTTCAGGAGATGGGGGACCGCTGGCAAAGCTAATTTCTGGTATACCTTGTAGCTGATCTTGTAAATAGAGCTGTGGTTTAACACCATTCGACCATTGCATAGTAGGCTTAATACCAAGGGCTAGTAAGGAATCCTCCATAACAGGTGCGAATATTTTAGAGGGCTTAGCTGGTAAAGTTACATCATTGCCAGCCTCATCTTTTATGGTTAATGGATAAGCACTTTGCTCTTTAATATTGTCTGAGTTTGCCTGTGTTTCTATCTTTTTTTCTTTACTGCTTGATTGGGCATTGCAGGCAGAAAGTAATCCTATAGCTAGCATTAAAGTAGCCAGAATATAGAAAGATTTAATAATCGTTTGACAGTGATTACGACCATTCATTGTTGTTCAATGTCTCCTTCCGTTGATAATCATTCTCAAAAGGAATTATAATTCACTGTCGGATACGATACCATGGACGGGGACAGGAAAAGAGCTTGGATTTTTTCCGGTTAACATGAGCAACATTTCATCTAGCATTCGATTTATCGCAATAGCAGAGTATTCAAACCAAGGATTTGATGGCAAAACATAGACCTGTCCATTTTTTACAGCTTGGAGCTCTTTCCAACGATCAAGGTATTGTAAAGTGAGCCAATAATTTCGAGTCGGAGAATCTGGACAAACGATAAATAGTAAACGATCTGGGTTTATGTCCACTAGCTGATCAAGCGTAATTGGCTCGTTACATGTTTGCTGTTGTGCATCAATAGGGAAGAGCTGCAAATCGGTAAATAGGACATCCTGAATTCCTTTATTGCAATATAAAAATAAATGGTCGCCACATAAACGTAGAACGGCAAAGCTATCTTCCTTGGTTACTCGTTTAATTTCTTGCTTTGCCTCTAATGCCTTTTGTTCGTACGATTGAATGAAATGCTCGCACACGCTTTGCCTTTTGACAGCAACAGCTATTTCTCTTAGTTGTGTTCGCCAATCCTTTGCCTCAATATATACACTTTTAATACCAACTGTTTGAAGCCAATCAAGCATGGAAAGAGAGGGCTCCTCTTGAAAAATATGAATATCAGGCTTTGCTGAGGCTAATTTTCTAAAGTTATCCTCTGATTCTGCATCAAATATATTCACATGCACTTGGATTTGGTCTTGATAATGATTGTAATAATAAGGACTCCATTTAGCATTTAATGGGGCCGCAACGGGAATAATGTCAAGAGCTAATAAGTTTCCAATAGTGGACACAGAAAAGGTAGAAATACGCTGGCGGGCTATTTTACTAAAAGCAGAAGGCGAAACCCCAACCTCCTTTTTAAATTTACGACTAAAATAAAATTCGTCACTATAGCCAACTTCTCTAGCAATCTCACGTAGTAATAGGTCGGTATCACGTAATAATTGTTTGGCATGTCCAATACGTAGCTCTGTTAAATAATCTGTGGCACTTTGTCCAAATGCCTTTTTAAAGGCCTCTCCAAAGTAGCTAGAGCTTAGACCAGAAATAATTGCGAGATGGTCAATTGTGAGAGGTTGATGATGATTTTTAGCAATATAATCTCGTATATCCTTTAATGATATTTGAGTGGTCTTTTTATCTGTCATATTTTCTGTCTTCATATAAAGTGTCACCCCTTGAATTTATGTTACTTTGCAGTAATTAATAATCTAGGTAAAGCGCCAAGTAACTTTTCTCTCGTAAAGGCATCGTTATAATTCCATTTTGTTGCGTCCACTAAATAAAAGTGGTTGTGCTGTACAGCCTTGAGATTCTTCCAAATATCACTATTCATCAATTCCATCGTGGCCATTTGCGATTCGGGCTTATCAGATAAGAGCAGGAAGATTCGATCACCAACATACTTTGGTAAGTGATCTATTAGTATTTCTTTATAGCCCTTGCCTGCTTGAAGCAATTTTTTAACTTGCTGGTGTGGCGTAAATCCATCGGGATGAAAAAGAGCAGGGGATAGACCTGTACAGCCCATGACATAAAGGCGTTGTCCATGATCAAAGGTCAAAACAGTTGCAGTTTCACCCGGGGCTACAACTGTTTGTAGCTGTTGCCACATTGTTTTTTCTTGGACTTTATAGCGCGTTAGCCAATCTTCTGCACGTTGTTGCTGGCTAAGCCATTGTCCTAATAAAAGGATGCGTTCCTCTAAAGAATCCCAAGAATTTAAGGTAATAGTGGGAGCAATTGATGATAGTGCTTGATATTGCTGCTCATCATTATTTGTAAAGATAATTAAATCTGGGTTTAGCTTCGAAGATTTTTCAAGATTGATGGGAAAGGCCACATCTTGAATATAAGGAACATGGTTTTTATAAAAGGATTTACTAATAGACCTCTTGTCACCGCCTATTGGTTGAACATCAAAGATTAGCATATCCCCAAAGGTTTCTCCGTGATAAATAATCCGGTGGGGGGCGGATGGGATGGTGACTTCATGTCCAGTCCAATCTTTTACCACTGTTCGTTGCCTATATTGTCGTGCAAACTGTTTTGGCGGAATACCGATCACCTGTCGGAAGCGGCGATTAAAATAATACTCATCATCAAATCCGACTCGTTGAGCAATTTCCTTTAATGGCACATTAGTTTGTAGTAATAATTCTTTTGCGTTTGTAAGACGTAAGTCTGTAATATAATCTAATGGCTTCTTCCCTGTTAAAGTTTGAAAGATTGAACTATATTGCCATTGGGCGATATGAGCAAGTTCAGCTAACATTTTAACTGTTAAAGGCCGTTGAAAATATTTATGTATATAGTTGATTGTTTCTTCGACTGCCTTCGTCATAGTTAATGGGGCGTTGTTATGAAGCTGATGTTCAAATAATAAATTTAATAGTTCATATAAAGCTCCTTGCTGTTTAAAATAATTTGATTTGGTCTTTAATTGATACATGTCTTCTGTAAGACGGATAAATCGTGTATTCGGATAAACGGTATGCTCCACTTCATCAGAAAAAATTGGTCCTAGATAAGGAGAAGGGAGCTCCTGCTGTAGCTGGAAAGCTGAAAAGGTTATTTTATAGAAACAGAATTCATTAGTTAGATTCGATAAATCGATCATAGAATGAGGTTGTATAAGAAAAATCTTTCCTTTGGTCACCAAATAAGGAATGTCATCTATCGTTAATGTCCCACAGCCATCCGTAAAAAGTATCATTGTATGGTGTGATGGGCAAATAAAAGGATAGCTCTGTGAAATACAGTCAATATCTTCTAAATGAAATAATAAATTATGTCTAAAAGAATGATTGTCTTCCATTTATTCACACCCTTTCTAAATGAAAATGATTATCAATTAACTTTATTGTATAAAAAGTAAAGAGACATTTCAACAAAGATGAAATGTCTCTTTAAATCTATTTTTTTAACATAGTAGGTAATTCTGTTAATAGCCATTCTCTAGTTGAGGCATCGCTATCACTTTTCTGAATATCAATCATATATACATGCCCATTTTTAACAGCAGGTAGGTTCTTCCAAATTGGGCTATCCATCATCTCTTTTGTCGACTGTTTCGCTTCATCATCTACTGGCGTTAGGATGAAAATACGATCGCCAGCATATTCAGGAAGAAGCTCTGTGGAAATTTCAGCAAAGCCTGTGCCATCATCAAGGATTTTTTGAATTTTATTACCAGGCTTAAGTACATTTGAATCGTATAAAACTTGAGAAAGCCCAGCGCGTGCCATTACAAATAATCGATCCCCTGGATAGTATGTTAGTACAGATGCAGTTTCATCGGCTTTAACAGTCCCATCAGCCACAAGTGACTCCCACATGTTATCAGCTTTTTCTGTATAATCAGCTATCCATTGAGTTGCTTCTTCTTTTTTATTAAGTATATCGCCCAGTTCCGCTAAACGTTCATTCAACGGTGCAAACGTATCAAACACAATAGTTGGAGCGATTTTAGATAGCTGTGAATATGTTTTATCATCAGAAGTACCAATAATAATAAGGTCTGGCTTTAATGACAATGTTTGCTCTACATTAATCGGAAAACCAACGTCCTCCACATCTTTTACACGATCTTCCCAAGCATAATCAGTAATCCAGGAGAAACCCGCACCAACTGTTTTGATATTTAATGCGAGCACATCCCCATATCCTTCGCCATGATAAACCACTCTCTCAGAATTTACAGGGATTTCTACCTCATGACCTAAATAATCCTTATAAATACGTGTTGTTGGTTCTGCTGTTGCTGTCTCTTTTTGACTAGTCTCTTGAATGTTAGAACCACAAGCAGTTAATAGGATTCCAACCAGTAGTAAAAGGCTACAAATGAGCATATGCCGATTTAATTTTCTCATATCTTTTCCTCCGTAATTGATAATCATTATCATACGTTAGCATAAATTAAACCTTATCTTAGAACAATGGACAAACTAAAAATAGTACATTGAGGTTTATCCAAAAATTGCATTGACGTAGGCTGATGCATCGAGACATTTTACAATATTGGACCATTGTCTGGAAGGAAGTTTTACATTTCGTAGACCAAAATTTTAATGGGGGCAAAATAGTAACATGATGAATATTTCTTCAAAAATCTATGCGCATAGTTACATAGACAATTTGTTTGAAGTACTGATGTAGATATTGAAAAGATTTATAAAAAACGCATAGAACATGGAACACTTCATTTAAACATAATTTTTCAAAGTTCAATAGCTAACCGACAATGTAAAAAAATTTGTAAATACAATAACTTGCTTTAGTGAAAAGGCAGTCATGACAAGAGGTGAACCTTAATCGTTACTGCTTTTTTCATGTGTTATAACGTAAATTTGTATACGGCATAGGCTTCTTGGATAAGAAACAAAAGTGCACTTCTTTATTTGGAAAAAATATGGTAATATAAAAATGTACCAATAATTTACAAATGGGATGATTTTATGTTTAAAAGGATAATATTACCATTTTTAATTTTATTATCTGTAGTTACTGCTGTTTTTACAATGGATTCGAAAACAGCAACAGCAGAAGAAGTAGTTGATTTAGAAGAGGTAGTTAACTCAGAAGAGGTTACACCTTATTTTGTTAATGATTTTCGATATCGAAAGGTAAATGTTAAAACATACAATGAATGGTCGGACTACAAAAGAGCTTCTGATAATATAACGACAGGCAAAGGAGGCGGTTCTATTACAGCAACCAAAAGTGTCACTTTCGGAACAGATGTATCTGGAGCAATAGATGGACTAGGGATATCAACATCAAAATCTATTACTAGCTCAATAGGGTATACATTGAATGCTGACCCTAATAAAACCGTTTATATGGGATATAGAGTATATTATAAAGTGGAAACGGGTACTAGAGAGTATTATGATTTAGTAACTGGTAAAGTGCTAAAAAGTAATAGCTATACTGTTAAGGTTCCACAACATGGAGAGTTTAAATTAATAACTGCTAAGTAACAATTAATTAAAAAACAAGACTAGCTAATATAGTTAGTCTTGTTTTAATTTTGTGGAGAGAAAGTACCCTAATTTTGAAAGTAAATATAGTAAAAAAATAACCATTAAATTTCTGGATATTACATATCCATCAATTGCAAGATTATAACCTTTTGGTATTAAAATATTGCTATTTAACAGAATGTATATGGCAGATAATATAGGAATTATAATACATAAAAGTCCTAATAATTTATATTTATTGTCCATCATTTTACTCATCCCCTAACTGTTATTCATATTATTTTAACATTTTTCTTTGTTAATTAAAATTGTAATTTTAGTTATTATTTAACATTTTTTATTAGCGTTCCGCTTCACCTACCACGACGAAATATTAGTGTGACTTAAAATTTTACGGGATTTTTAAATGCATAAAAGTCAATGGTCTTCAGAAGGCGAGTGTTTAAAGCTATCTCCAACATTTCTAATACAAGAGAATAGGTTGGAGGAGAAGCATATTGAATATGTAATTTCTATTAAATAAACTGGTGATAAACAAAATTTCTCACCAAATAATTAAACTCTTTAATATCTGTCACCCATTTTTGATTGGCGTATCTGCTCTTAAAAAACATTTTTCCCTATAGAAATACTACACCCTCAATTGTTAAAGTGTGCCTAACGATTGAAGTGCAGTTCAATGCCACTGAAGGTTTTTACTTAGCGATACTATCTAAGACATTTTCAATGATTTGGCGATTGGCAATGGCCCCGGAATATAACCAGCTTGAGCTTTGGTCAAATTCATAAACGTGGCCATTTTTTATGGCAGGTATATTTGCTAGGAGAGGATCGTTTAGTAATGTAGAACTGCCTGCACGATTATTGTTAATAACAAAGAGATAGTCTGCATCTATTTGTACGAATTTTTCTAAAGATACTTGTGACCAATCACCAGCAGCAGAGGCGGATATTTCTTTCACTAGGCTAGGAGTTTTTAGCCCAAGATCCTCATATAGAACAATACCACTCGAGGCTGTATCGCTTACCATATAAATTGTATTGTTAGTATTCCAGATGACAGTGGCGGAAGGGTTCCCCACTTTATTGTGAATATCCTCCTTTGCCTCTTTAGCAAATTGATCATAATCTGTAAGGACTTCCTTTGCTTTATCTACTTGATTAAAAATTTCTCCCACTTTCAGAAGCTTGTTACGCCAATTATTATCTTCTGCTCCCATTACATATGTAGGCGCAATTTTTCTATATTGCTCGTATTTTCTCCCTTCTGCGATTTTTGATGAACCGATGACAATTAAATCTGGATTAAAGCTTGTAACTGCTTCGAAGGGAAGGTCAAACCCAATTGTTGGAACGTCCTTTAATGATTCCTGAAGGTAGTCTTGAATAGAAGCCCCACCTTTTACTGACCATTGTGCTACTGGCTTAATGCCTAAAGCAACGAGGTGATCTTCTAGGTAGGGTGCAATGATACGCTGGGGACTTTCGGAGACTGTTACTTCATTACCTAATGAATCTGTTAATACACGATTTGAGTAATCAACGTTAGCCTTATCTGCTGATGGAACTGATTGATATCCACATGCAGTTAAGAGAATCGAAAAAATGAGAATACCTGTAAATATGGAATTCTTTTTTGAAAAATCTATCAAAGCTATAATCCTCCAATGTAATTGATTTCTAATATTCTATTCCATTATAATGAAAATGATAATCAATATCAATTTGGAGTTTAGGAGATAGAACTAGAATGTACAAAGATAATGAGGTACTGTGCCAATTTTTTTATCAACCTATTCAAATTGTGAAATTAGAAGAACTATTATGCGATAAAAGAGGGCGTTTGGCATACCCATTAATCATCGTAGTTTACGAGGGTCATGCCATCTATACGCTACAAGGTCGACAGCTTCAGCTTAGCTCAAATTCTATTATGTTTGTGGATGATGTAGACGATTTTCAACTACTTAAAGCAAATGAATGTACAGGGGTTGTCATTATATACCGTGCATATGGCCCGAATATAATTAATTTATTACAAGACACCACCTTAATGGAACATTGCTCATATCGTCTCATGAATTTAGTCAAAGAGATAGAAAGAGAAGCGAAGATTACAGTCGAAAGTAATCCGTTTCGTTTACAAAAACTATTTAGTGAAATGTTAGAAGAACTATACAACCATTTATGTATTCACAAACAACAAGAAGGTTTGTGGATTGATAGGGTACTTGATTATATGAATTTAAATTTCAATGAAGACTTAACAAGAGAGCAAATGGCTGAAAAAGCGCAGGTAAGTCCCGAACATTTTTCTCGTACGTTTCATAGGTACACTGGATATACGTATAGCGAATATTTAACATTATTAAGAATAAGGGAATCTCAGAAAAAACTATTACTAGGGATGCCAAAATTAGATGATCTAGCCCAAGTAGTAGGCTACAGAGAGGGGACCTATTTAAGCCGGAAATTTAAAGAAATTGTCGGTGTATCGCCTACAGTTTATTATCAAAAATCAAAACGTCTTATTGTACTGAATGCCAATCATACTGCCTGCTTACTGGCCTTAGGTATTACGCCAGTGTTGGGAGTGTATTCCCCATTTTTAGAGGATATCAAGTCTGTTCCTTCCTCACAGAAATTGAAGGGCTATGAGTATGATATTACTTCAAATTATCAAGAGATAGCAGTAGCACGTCCAGATGTCATTATTAACTACAGCAGCGGCAAAGAAAAACAAACTTTACTGTCTTTAGCCCCCGTATTCGAGCTGCCATGTAGACAGTTAAGTTGGCGAGAGCAATTTGAGCTTATTGCCAATTTAGTAGATAGACGAGAGGTGTATAATAATTGGCTTCAGCAGTATGATGCCCAGGTAGCTCAGTGCAATCAACTTCTTGATCAACAGCTTGGGGCAAGGGGGACTGCTATTGTTTGGGAAATAGGTAGTCAAGCAGCTTATTGTATAAATAGTAGTCATGGAAGGGGGAGTCATATCTTATACGAAGATTTAGGGTTTAGTCGACCAGATGAGATTGTCACACACAATATAGAAAAAACAGGATATTTAACAGTTAATATTGAAGAAATCGTTCATTTTCCAGCTGATTATATATTTGTAACGGCTCTTCCTACAAAAGATTTCGGAAAAGAGTGGCTTTTAACAGCATTACACTCAGAAAAATGGCAGTCACTTGTGGCTGTGCAAAAGAAGCAGGTCTATTTTATTAATCAGTATGAATTATTTTATGGATATGATCCTTTATCTACCACAGCTCAATTGCAAAAACTTATGGAAGTACTGACATCATAAAATTACAAGGCAATACATCACTTTCATGCATAGACAGATAATTTGCATTCTTCTACAATTATTGAGAATTATTATCAATTGATGTATATGGAGGGAAAAAATGCTTAAACAAAATAGAAAATTCATAACGCCACTGTTTCTTCTATTACTTCTTCTGTTAACGGCTTGTGGAGAAAAGGAAAAGACCGATAGTCCAGCTACGGAGCAAGATGAAGCGGAGACAAAAACGGTTCAGACGACAAATGGTGAGATTGTTATTCCGACTAATCCTCAGCGTATTGTAGCAGAAGAATATATTGCAAGTTTACTTGTATTGGACGTCAAACCAGTGGGAGCTCCTGGCCTAGCTCTTGAAAACTATTATTTAAAGGAAGCATTGAAAAGTGTAGAGGATATCGGTGTATATGGGAAACCATCGAGTGAGAGGATTTTAGGACTTAAGCCTGATTTGATTATCACTGGTAATGGAGAAAATTATGATGCTTTAAGTAAAATTGCTCCAACTGTAGTTATCCCATACGGGGAATTAAAAAATGCACATGAGGAGCTTACATTTTTCGGTGAGTTACTTGGAAAAGAGCGAGAAGCAAAGGATTGGCTCTCCCAATATGATCAGAAGATTGCTGATGCTAAATCACAGGTAGATGCTATTATCCCAGAAGATGCAAGCTTTTCTATTATGGAAGATGCAGGTAAATCTATTTATGTTTATGGTGATAACTTTGGTCGTGGAGGACAACCAGTTTATCAGTCATTTGGTCGAAAGCCACCTGCCAATGTAGCTGAAGAAATTATTCAAAAGCAGTGGGCTGAGATTTCCGAAGAGGTACTGGCAGATTATGCAGGAGACTACATTATTTTGACTTCAAATGATAGAACTGTTGAAGATTTTAAGAAAGATCCAATATGGGGCAGCCTGCCAGCTGTAAAAAATAATCATCTTTATGTTTGGCCTGAGGAACGTTCATGGTACTATGACCCAACAGCAGTCTTGGCTCAGGTTGAGGAATTGACAAACTGGCTAACGAATAAAAGATAGTAGAAAAAGGTGAGCGATAATTTAATTTAATAGTCTCAATAACGTACTATAGAAGCATCTTTCCTAGTGAAGGTGCTTCTTTATGTTACATTTTAAGATTTTATTGAGAATATATTATTTATAGTATTTACAAGGGGACCATTCTACAGCATCTAAATCACAAACAAAGGTTGTATCCACTATTAAAGGGGACGTTGAAATACCCATTAATCCTAAATGAGTAGTTGTGATGTATTATACTGGCGACGTCCTAGCATTTGGTGTAACACCTGTGGGTCGCTTCTAAGAAGCAATGTATGAATATTTAGGAATGCGTGCGCCAGAAATTATTCAACAGAAAATAGATGATAAGAATAATACTTAGGAGGCGATAGATGTATCCTTAGAAGTATTAACGGAGTATACAGCAAATTAAATAAATGGTGCCTCGTAAATGGACAACAGGTTAATGGGGTGCTTTAAGAAAGCACTAAAGAAACCTTTGGAATGGGTATCTTTAGTGCTTTTAAATGTTTAATTTCTAATAATTTGGAATGTCCCAGGTGTCATTGTTTGGATAATATGACGGTTTCCACTAACGATATAGTTAGCTGGTACTTGCTTGCCAAAGTCATTTAAGTGGTTGATTGACGAGTTTGCTGATAAACCTTCAATAATAATCTCCATGTTCGCATCGAATGTAACTTGCTTTTTATTTAGTGTAGCCTGAAGCGTAATGCGATCTCCCCTTTTTGTTACTTGAATGTCGATGACACCTTCATCTTCATTAACTAATGTATAAAGTGGAGGAATGATAATTGTTATTTTATCCTTTGTTGTTAAAATAAAGCGCTCCGTATCAATCTCTGAGTCAGAAACATTTATTTTGGTTTTATAAATATTCTTGCTTTTCGTCATAGCTGTTGTCTTACCTGGTATAGCTACCGTATCGGATAGTACAGGTATTTTAGGGACGTTACCTTTTGAAGGGAGTGTATATTTCCCTTGGACAAAATCAACCAAGGTCCAAACATTTGGCACGAGTTGCTGCTGTACAGGTGTTAGAGCTTCAAAAGCTGTTTTTACTTCTTGTACATCTTGAGGAGTAGATGTTTTTGGTGATAGAGCTGTAATTGCACTTTCTACAGCCTTAGCAGCAGCCTTATCCTTCAATACAAGCTGTTCAGCGTCAAGCAGAAGCTGCTCAACGCCAGTAGGTAAAGAAACATATGAAAACCTACGTAAGGCATATAGCTCTGCTCGAGCATCGGCTACATCTTTATGGAAAGTTGGACGAGATGAATTAATTAGTTGAATTTTATTTACTACTTTATCAACGGATGTATTAGGCGCAATATACGATGTTAATATCTTTTGCGCGGCTGCACTTACAAAAGTTTTTTGGGCTGCATTTAAGGTATTATACCAATCTCTTGTTTCCATGACATTTTGATAGTAATTAACAGCTGTAGATTCTACTGAATATAACTTTTCCTCAATTTGTGCCGCCAGCTTACGGTAAGAAATTCTTGTCTGTTGATGTGCTGATAATGTTGAGTAGTTTGTTACATACTGTTTTTCCAGTTCTGTTAGAGCATTGTAGGCTTTAAGTGCTGCCTCCAAATTTGCTTGGAAGGTAGAGGTTGTGTAGTTAATATTGTTAATCAATTGCACAACATTTGACACGTTAGAATTATAGTAAGAAGTACTGTATATGTATGCCATGCTCGGTTGTCCGCTCACATTAGCAGCAGATGCTGGTGCTGGTGAACTATAAAGGAGCGAAGGGACCGCCACTAACGATAGCAGGGCTAACTTTTTTTTATTTTTCATACATGAGATGCCTCCTAATTATATTTTTGTAAACGGAAATCTATCCAATAAATGGTGTTATATCAATTTTATCATAGCCTAGGATCTTTTTATGCATTTTTTGGTCGAATAGGTAGATTGGTTATGTTTTTTTAGTGAGGGTTTAGAACTTCAGTACCTATTTAAAGCGGTATTAACAAAGAATTGACTTTTTGGTGAGCAAATTCCTGCTGGATAATCTGATGGAGATAGTTCCAAAATGAACGATTAGAGCAGTCTGTTTCAATTTTTTGGAACAAAAAATAGAAGCACTATAGTTAAAGTACAGTAATTTTTTAGGAGATACGTTCTTTTTCATTCTATAACAGTAGATGTCTATAAATTGGTTTATTTATCCTTCAAAAGTAATGCAATCTCTCAATTTTTAAAAAAAATAAACGATAATAAGTAAAGGGGTAGTTTTTAAGGAGGAGTAATAATGAGAATTGTGCTAGTAGATGATGAATATTTATCATTAAAAAGATTGAAAACCTTGCTTGAAGAAAGTCATGTTCCTGGAATAGAGATAGTTGGAGAATACACCGATTCTCTAAAAGTGATTGAAGAGATACAGAACCTACAACCAAGTGTTGTATTTTTAGATATAGTCATGCCGGATATGGACGGCTTAGCATTGGGAGAAAAAATTCAGGAATTATTGCCAGATGTAGAAATTGTTTTTACAACTGGGTTCGATCAATATGCGCTAGATGCCTTTAATTTACATGCTGTCGATTATTTATTAAAGCCCATACAAATTACACGTCTAGAAAAGACATTAGACCGTCTTGAACAGATCAATAATAAACATAAAAAAAGGGTGGTGAACTCTACAATTATTAGTCTATTTGGTGGTCTCCAGGTTATTTCACCAGACGGCCATACACAAATTCTAAAATGGCGAACATCTAAAGCGAAAGAGTTATTTGCCTACTTACTCAATCACCGTGATGAAATCATTTATCGTGATACTATTTTAGAATTATTTTGGCCAGAGTCTGATAGAGATAAAGCATCGAAACAACTTTATACTGCCGTTTATACAATACGCCAAACATTAAAAAACTACGGGCTGGATGGGGTGCAGATTTCAAGTCCATTGCTCAATTCAGGTTATAAACTCCTGTTGGAGCAAACCATTGTTGATGTAGAACAATGGTTGTCTAGCTTGAAGTCTTTACCTACACTAGAACAGGAAAACGTAGAAGAGCATGAACAAGTATTCCAAATGTATACAGGCGACTACTTAGAAGATTGTGATTATCTATGGGCAGAAAGTGAAAGAGAGCGTTTAAGGCGACTATGGTTACACCATGCCCATCAGCTAAGTGAATTTTATATAAAAATTGAAAACTACTCGGCTGCTATTAAGGTACAGGAAACAGTTCAAGCTCTGTTTGCGGGTGAAGAGGAAAACTATTTCACCTTGATGAAGCTTTACGATTTACTGAATAACGTAGCGGCTGTCGAGGAACAATACTTGCTGTTAAAAAAAGCACTTCAGGAGCATTTTGCTGTGGAACCAAGTGAGGAAATTGAGAATTGGTATAAAAGATGGAAGAAGACCAAAACACTAACGCACATGAATGTTTAAAGATATAGCATTAGCATTATGAAAAAGGACTCTTGCAGTTTGCGGAGTAGATAGAAGACCAAAGCCATTGAAGTCAACACTCAATGGCTTTTATCATTCTGGAACATTTCCTGTTTAGATGGGCTTTACTTGAATAGGGATTTTCAACTAATAGATAATAAACGATAAAATTTATAGCTATTAGTCAAATGTTATGCATTGATTTAATGCATCGCCATCAACGTTTATCCCTCTATGTAGAAATTGATTAGAACGGAGGACAAGCCCCCGCCTATAGTGAAAATCCCCGTTCATGATGAATTAATCTTTCCCTTTTTTATACTGGCCTTTATAGGTTGAAATAGCATTGTTTAAATAATTAATGACATATGTGACTTCGTAGTCAGAGAAATAATTATTAGATAAAAACGTTTCAGCGTATGATACTGCCGAATCGAAAATGTACCATTCCATATATGTTGTCCAATTGGTATTTGAAGATAAATCAGCCCCATCCTCTGAAACAGTCACATATATACTTTTTGCTTGATTAACGAGCGTTTGTAAGTTGTATTTATTACCATAATAATAATAATAATTATTATACTTATAAGCATTCTTATAGGTCCAAATGGCATTGTTTAAGTTATTGATAGCACTGGCAATATCTGTTTGAGTGGCGTAATAATTATTAACAACTGCTTGAGCAGCTGAAACAGCGGAATCTATAGCGTTCCTCTCAGCTTGCGTTGTCCAGGGATTATTATGGTAAACATCAGAGCCCCAAGAAACCGTTACATATTGAATTGAATTAATTAAAGATTGAAGAGTAGCTTTATCGCCATAGTTGTACCCATAGCCATATTTTGTGCCACTCTTTTGGGCATTTTGGTAGACTGCTAACGCATTTCTGTATTGTGAAATAGCATTCTTTACTTGTTCTTGTGAGGCGCTATTATTGTTTGCTATCGCTCTGGCACTTGTCACGGCAGAGTCAAAAATATTCCGATCAACCTGTGTTGTCCATTTGTCAGTTGTTAAAATATCGTATCCATTTATAGAAACCTGCACGTAAGGGGGGGATGCTAGTAGCGTAGTTAGTTCTTTTTTATCAATAGCTGGTAGGGTAACAGAGACCTTTTTATTGTCTACTTGTACTTTACCCACCTGATGTCCTGAATTTAATGCTACTTTTGTGCCGTCTTTAACAATGATTTGTTCAATTTTCCCTTCGCCGAAAAGGTTGAAATTTTCCTCCACATTGATCGTCAGTTTTTCCACATTTGCCTTCAACTCAAAAGTGGGAACTTTACCAATTATATCGATTTTAGAAAGTGCTTGGTCAGAAGATATATTTACCTTCGTGCGTGCCAAATTGATAGTAGATGATTTCATATCCCTTAGCGTAACATACAGCCAGTCATTCTTCTTTATGATAAGTGGTTTTAATGTAATCGTATCGCTAACGGAAAGGTCATCAAGTGTTATAGCTTTTTTTACTCTGTTTGTAATAATTAACTGACCATCAACCGTAACGTCTTGTATATTTACATAATCTGCGTTCACAGTGAAGTCACCAGAAATATGACTGTGACCACCATCAAAGTATACTGATTTTTTGCTCGTACCAGCTTTGTTTAATGTTAAGGATGTCACGTCTATAATTTGCTTGTTTTTTACGACAATGGTGGCTAATGCATTCGTTAATGCTGTTTTATTTGAATGATCAAAAAGGGGCTTTAAATCTTTGTGGATTCTAAATGTACCATTTGATGTAATAACCGTATCGTTTGTGATGTTTTTAATCGTTACGGCATTGCCTACCATTTTTTTTGTTGCTGCAACCTGAACCTGTGTTTCATATAAATTCGATTGATTTAGGGAAAAAGAGGCTTGTGCAGTTGACACAGGTAATACTAGTGTCGCTGTAATCGCCGTGGCTATTAATGTTGATAGCGCTTTATTTGTCATGCAAGTCACTCCAATCATTTTATCTACTAGATAATATACCATAATTTACTATAATTTAATATTTTAAGTGTATGTTTTACTAATCAATTCAACTCAAATGAGCCATAAGTACTTTTAATTATAATAAACAAATCTCTTAATATGCCTGTATTTTTATCTATAATTATGTAAATTTCTACTTTATTCGCTAAATATTTTATTGAGATACGACCTTTCATCTATTATGATTATTTATAAAAGTGGGGGTGTTTGTGATGAAGAAATCAAGAGGAATTGCATTGAAACTATCTTCCCTAATCATAGGATTGTTTCTAGTTTTATTTTTATCCTATACAGTGACAACAGGGATTATTATAAAAAAGCAAAGTGTCGAAGATGCAGAGTATGGAACATTGCAAACGGCTGAATCATCAGCGGCTATTATGAGCGAGCGCTTTAAAAAAGCCAATACAACTTTACAAACAACGAAACGAATCGTTGAAAGTATGGAGAAAAATAAGACGCTATCTACCAAAGGCATTTTAGACATAATGGAAAATAATTTAGCTAGTAATGATGATTTATTAGGGGTAGGGGCTATCTTTGAGGAGAATTCCCTTATTGTAAACCCAAATGAGGCTACATTGGTAGATTCCCAAAAACGTTTTGGACCATACTTGAGCAAAAATGATAATGAAATAACGACCACTCTTATTGAGGGTTTAGATGATAAAAATGTTTCTCAATGGTACTGGGTGCCAAAAGAAGAGGGACGGACAGTTTTAACGGAGCCCTATGATTATAGTGTAAACGGACAAACGGTACTAATGACAACAATTTCTGTACCATTAGTTAATGCTTCCGGGAAGTTTTTCGGTGTATTAACAGCAGATGTGTCCATAGATTATTTAAATGAGTTGACAAAGTCAGTTGCACCAGAAGGCGGCTATGCAGCCATTATTACAAATAACGGTGTATTGACAGCTAACAGTTTTGGTAAAGAGCTAGATGGGCAAAATATGCAGGACGACCCCGCTTGGACAAGCATACGTAAGACAATGGAAAACGGTGAACTAACAAGTATGTACATAGATTCTAATGAACTGAAGGATAAAGCCTATAATGTATTTGCTCCCATGATTTTAGAGGACATTGACGAAACTTGGACCGTTCAAATTGTATTAGCTGAAGCAAAAATTTTAGAGACGTATAACCATGTATTCGTCTATACAATTATTGCTTCCATTATAATGGTAGCTTTGATGACTGCTGCAAGTGTACTATTCATTTACAAACAACTAAAGCCGCTCAAGTTTTTACGCTCATCCATTGAAACAGCAGCGGGAGGCGATTTAACACAAAAAGTAGAGGAGAAATATATTAAACAGGATGAAATTGGTGCGGTTGCATTGGCCTATAATAATATGTTGGATAAAACCAATAGTGCTATTAAAGCCGTGTTAAACTCTACAACTCTATTGAATCAGTCTTCTAACCAGGTACATGAGGCATTTAATGAAATCGTGTCTTCAAGTCAAGAGGTATCAGTAGCCATAAATGAAATTGCACAGGGAGCATCGAAGCAATCAGAGGATACTGAAGAAACGAATTACCGCATGATGGATTTATCGGATCAAATAGATGCCATTACTGCGCTTTCGAATGAAATGGACGAGTTATCGCTCAAAACAAATGTAACAACAGAAAAAGGCATGCAAGAGGTTCAAAGTTTACATGAACATAATATAGGGACAAATGAGATGAATGGCCGTATTCAACAGCAAATGGAATTACTAGCTTCTAATATTGCTAATATTAATCAAATTATTGCCTCTATTCAAAGCATTACGGAGCAAACTAATCTATTGGCTTTAAATGCAAGTATTGAGGCTGCGCGTGCTGGTGAGCATGGAAAAGGTTTTGCGATCGTGGCGGAAGAAGTAAGAAAGTTGGCGGAGCAATCAAAAAATGAAACAGAAGTTATTAAAAGCACGGTAGAAAGCATTTTAGAAAATTCACAGCAAACAGTTGCTGTCATTGCCTCGAATGCAGAATTAATGCAATCGCAAAATGAGTCCGTACAAAGCACGCAATTGGCTTTTAAAGATAATAGTGATTTGTCACGTGCAATTGCAACTTCTATTAGTGAGCTAATGACTCAGTTATCTACTATGTTAGAGCATAAAAATCAAGCAATTATGTCTATCCAAAGTATTTCGGCTATATCAGAGGAAACAGCTGCCTCTGCTGAGCAAGTAAGTGCCTCTGCAATGGATCAACAAGCAGAATTGCAAAAAGTGGCAGAGTCTATGCAAAACATGAATGATATCTCTAATGAACTGCAAGAGGTTGTTAATCGATTTAAGCTTGCGTAAAGAAAAAACTGCTTAGAACCTTTAAGTAGTCTCAGACTGTTGATAAAAGGAATCGAGAAGTTGATGCTCGATTCCCTTTTCATTTTTTACTTATTTCAAATGGACCTTTGTTGCTCGATCATGTACAGCTCAAGCATAAAAAGCTTACCACGTCCAAGCTGACAGTATCTTCAAGTCTCCTTTAAGACAAGTTCAATTGTTCTGCATTTTGGCATACCAATCCTAAATGACGTTAAATAAGTTTTGATGATTCTTATATTCTGGACATTGCTCGAGTTCATTGATTTGAGCTTTTGAATTTTTGCAACCATTAGAACGAAGCGCGACCCCGCCCATAGTGTAAATCAACGGTTTTAATTATGAAAGTAAGTGGCATTGACCTAGTGCAATATCGACACTACTATTAAAAGGGAGGGGGGACATCAATATGGTGTATCTAGGAATGATTTTTTTTCAAATTGTTGCACCTATTTTAGTATTACTTGTACTAGGGGCCATTCTACAAAAGAAATTTCGCTTTAACTTAAAAGCATTATCACAGCTAATTACATATTGCTTTATGCCAGCGGCTGTGTTTATAAATTTATATGAAACGAGTATAAAGCTGTCTGTGCTAGGGGAAGTCGGGTTGTTTATTGTACTTTTTATTGGTAGTCAAATGCTACTCAGTCACTTTTTAGCGAAAGGGCTTGGACTAGCTAAAACGGAGGCGGCTGTTTTTAAAAATAGTGTAGTACTCATTAACTCTGGAAACTATGGTATTCCGGTAGCTCAAATGATTTTTGCCTCTCAACCTATTGGTGTAGCCATCCAGGTTATACTCGTTATCTTTCAAAACATGACTACGTATACGTATGGTTTATATAATTTAATTTCGTCTACTAAATCAGGCATGACGATTCTAAAGGATTTTATAAAAATGCCTATTATTCACGCTTTAATAATTGGTGTGGCAATGAATTATTTTGATATTGGTATTCCTCCGTTTATTAAAATACCAATAGACCATGTAGCGGATGGTTTTATTGCCGTTGCATTAATCACGCTGGGCGCGCAATTGTCTCAGATGGAAATTAAAACTATGTTTAATAAAACAGTCTTCATCAGCTGCTTGACTCGATTAATTATCGGACCAGCTATTGCTTTAGTCATTATCTTTGCACTGGGATTAAATGGGGTCGTAGCACAATCATTATTTATAGCGAGTGCTTTTCCCACATCCCGCAACAGTTCAAGTCTAGCATTAGAATATGATATAGAATCGGCAACAGCTGCACAAACCGTTTTATTTTCTACCATTGTGAGTTGTATAACGGTCACGATTGTGATTTATATCGCTGATGTATTGTTTACTTAATAGAATGGCAAAAATATTTAAATGATAACTTCCATCTCTTAGCAATATCTGCTACACTAGCATCAAACTGAATAGTATTAACTAGGGGAGTCTGATGAGTCAGGCTGAGAGGGAAACGCATAGAGGTTTCTTGACCCTTTGGACCTGATCTGGCTCATACCAGCGTGGGAAAGTTAAGAAGCTATTGCCTATTACGTGCAATCAATAGACCCTTTACATTCATGGCCGGATCCAATCATTATGTTGGATTCGGCCTTTATTTATTTTCCTTTTGGGGTGAGCTAGATTCGGTCCTTACTTAAAATACATTTAAGGGAGAGAAGTAGCTCATGTCAGCGATTAGTGAAAAGAACATTATGATTATGTCTAACTTTGAAGGAAGTAAAAAGGTTTATGTGGAAGGATCACGTCCAGATATTTTAGTACCAATGCGTGAAATTACATTAAGTCCGACGACGGGTAGCTTTGGAGATGAAGAAAATGCCCCTATTCGGGTGTATGATACGAGTGGCCCGTATACTGATCCTGCATTTCATGTGGATATTACAAAGGGCTTACCGGCTTTACGAAGTACTTGGATACAAGAGCGAGGAGATGTAGAGGAATATGAAGGGCGTACCATTAAACCTGAGGATAATGGCTTCCGTCGCGCAGATGATCCACGTATCCAAGAAAATGTCTTTCCTGAATTGATGAGAATGCCTTTACGTGCAAAAAGGGGGAAAAATGTAACACAGTTGCATTATGCTAGAAAGGGAATTATTACACCTGAGATGGAGTTTGTAGCGATACGAGAAAATATGGACCCTGATTTCGTGCGTTCAGAGATTGCAGCAGGTCGAGCTATTATGCCCTCCAATATTAATCATCCGGAGGCAGAGCCGATGATTATCGGTCGTAACTTCCATGTGAAAATTAATGCGAACATTGGAAATTCAGCCGTATCATCTTCGATTGCAGAGGAAGTCGAAAAGATGACATGGGCTACACGCTGGGGTGCAGATAATATTATGGATCTATCAACTGGCAAGCATATTCATACAACGAGAGAATGGATTATTCGAAATGCCGCAGTACCTGTTGGAACAGTACCAATCTATCAGGCATTAGAAAAGGTAAATGGTGTAGCTGAAGATTTAACGTGGGAGGTATACCGTGATACGCTTATTGAACAAGCAGAGCAAGGGGTAGATTATTTCACTATTCATGCGGGTGTTCTTTTACGTTATGTTCCTCTTACAGCAAACCGGGTAACGGGCATTGTGTCTCGGGGAGGCTCCATTATGGCGCAATGGTGTTTATACCATCATCAAGAAAACTTCCTCTATACTCATTTTGAGGAAATATGTGAAATTATGAAAACTTATGATGTAGCCTTCTCATTAGGAGATGGCTTACGTCCAGGGTCAATCGCGGATGCAAACGATGAAGCGCAATTTGCGGAGCTTGAAACATTAGGTGAGTTAACCCAAATAGCATGGAAGCATGATGTTCAAGTAATGGTGGAGGGGCCAGGTCACGTTCCAATGCATTTGATTAAAGAAAATATGGACAAGCAATTAGAGGTTTGTAAGGAAGCTCCCTTCTACACATTAGGCCCATTGACAACAGATATTGCTCCAGGTTATGACCATATTACATCTGCTATTGGAGCGGCAATGATTGGTTGGTTTGGTACAGCTATGCTCTGTTATGTGACACCGAAGGAACATCTAGGATTACCTAATCGGGAGGATGTTCGAGTAGGGGTTATTACTTATAAGATTGCTGCACATGCTGCAGATTTGGCAAAAGGGCACCCAGGTGCACAACAACGCGATGATGCACTGTCAAAAGCGCGCTTTGAGTTCCGCTGGCGCGACCAATTTAACCTTTCTCTTGATCCAGAACGTGCAGTAGAATATCACGATGAAACATTGCCAGCAGAGGGGGCCAAAACTGCACATTTTTGCTCAATGTGCGGTCCTAAATTTTGTAGCATGAGAATTTCACAGGATATTCGTAATTATGCTAAAGAAAAGGATTTAAATACAACTGAGGCCATCCATGAAGGTATGAGGGAGAAGTCAGTGGAGTTTAAAAAGGCAGGTAGTCAAATCTATCTATAATAATAAAAGGCTTGTGTTAATTTACTAGACACAAGCCTTTTTTATGTTGCTTCCATGTTGCAAATTGAGGTAAGCAGTTGGAGGCTAGACGAAGACAAAAAAGCTCCATGTGATGATTAAATTCACATGGAGTAAAAATTGGATTTGGATATCAATAATTAAATGGAATATTAAACGTTTGTTGGTTGTTTTACGTATGGGTTTGTAAGATCCATACCTTCTAATGAAAGACCCATTGCTTTTGCAACACCGTCACCATATGCTGGATCAGCTAAATAGCAGTGTAGGATGTGACGTCGTTTGATGAACTCCTCGACAGAAGCCATATCATTAGCCGTATTTTCAAATAGACGTTGTTGTTCTTCCGCAGTCATTAGGCGGAAAAGTTTACCTGGCTGCTCGAAGTAATTATTATCGTCTTCACGGAAATCATGAATTCCTGCATGACCATCAATGCGTAACTCTGGCTCTTTATGGTCTAAATTATGCTCCCATTCACCATAGCTATTTGGTTCATAGCCTAGTGTTGAACCAAGGTTGCCATCAAAACGCATAGCACCATCACGGTGGAAAGTGCGGAATGGACATTTTGGTGCGTTAACAGGAAGCATATAGTGGTTTACTCCTAAACGGTAGCGTGCTGCATCCGCATAGGCAAAGATACGACCTTGTAACATTTTATCTGGTGAGAAGCTAATACCAGGAACGATGTTAGATGGTGCAAATGCAGCTTGTTCCACTTCTGCAAAGTAGTTGTCCGGGTTTTTATTTAACTCAAACTCACCTACAGGAATTAATGGGAAGTCTTTTTTATACCATACTTTTGTTAAGTCGAATGGGTTGTATGGTAGCTCACGTGCTTGCTCCTCTGTCATAACCTGAATATACATTTTCCATTTAGGGAAATCGCCTTTTTCAATGGCTTCATATAAATCACGTTGTGAAGATTCACGATCTTGACCGATTACCTCAGTTGCTTCAGCACCTGTTAAATTTTTAATGCCTTGTTCTGTACGGAAGTGGAATTTAACCCAAACTCGCTCATTATCAGCATTGACAAAGCTATAAGTGTGGGAACCAAATCCGTGCATATTACGGTAACCAGTTGGAATACCACGGTCAGACATTACAATCGTTACTTGGTGAAGTGCCTCTGGTAATAGAGTCCAGAAATCCCAGTTAGAATTAGCGTTTTTCATATTTGTACGTGGATCACGTTTTACCACGTGGTTTAAATCTGTAAAGTGTAGTGGATCACGGAAGAAAAATACTGGTGTATTGTTTCCTACTAGATCCCAGTTGCCTTCTTCTGTATAGAACTTAAGGGCAAAGCCACGGATATCGCGCTCAGCATCTGCTGCACCACGCTCACCAGCAACTGTGGAGAATCGTGCGAACATTTCAGTCTTTTTGCCCACCTCTGAGAAGATTTTAGCTTTTGTATATTGAGTTATATCGTGCGTTACAGTAAAAGTACCAAATGCACCTGAACCTTTGGCGTGCATACGACGTTCAGGGATTACTTCACGATTGAAGTTTGCTAATTTTTCAACTAGCCATACATCTTGAAGTAAAAGAGGGCCACGTGGACCTGCTGACATAGAGTCATGGTTACTTACTACTGGAGCACCACCTGCTGTTGTAAAACGACGGCTACGATCATTTGCGTTTGTCATATTAGTTACCTCCTGAAAATAATGTAAGTCGAACTCTTCGTCTATAACTATAACAAATATAAAATAGAATTGCTAGTACATTATAATAATTATTGTTAAAGAATTTTTATAGTGAGATACAAAGTATAAATATATGCATCGGAGAGGCTGTATATGCTTAATTTTTGTGTAAAATTTGTTGTTTAATAAACTAGATTTAAACAGTATTTGTACGGTAAATGAAAAGAAGTATAAAGTTAAACACCCATAATAAAATCCTTGATTGAAAATGAAAACAACTAATTGAAAATATTCTTGATTAGTTTTTTCGATATCGATGAGGGGTCATACCGATTTGTTGTTTAAATATTTTAATGAAATAATTCGGGTCATCAAAACCGTTTAAATGAGCAATCTCACTAATTGCAAAATCAGTTTCTAGTAGCATCTTAAGGGCGTTTTGAATTCTAACTTGCTGTATATAGCGCTTAAATGGCAAGCCTTGTTTTTTTGAAAAAATCGTACTTAAATAATTGGGGCTGATGCCAAGCTTACGCGCGACAAAGGGGAGAGACAAGGAACTCTCTTTAAATTGCTGATCAATAATTTCTAAAGCTAACTCAACATAATCGGCTCTTTTCTCCATGCGAGCTTCACGTGCAAGTTCAATTAATCTCTGAGTGAATGAAATAATGCCATTGAGAATCGTATAAAAAATAGGATGCTCAATAATTAAATGAAATAGCTGACGGTAGTTTTGTTCAATGACTGCTTTTTCGTGTAGTTTATATTTCAACATAAAGCGCCGAATTTGTGCTAAGACACTTGTTAGATGGATACGTAAATCATCCTGCTCATAATAGATGCCTTCATTAGAAAGTCGATATAAAAATGTTTTTACGGCTTCGAGATTACCTTCCTCCAGGCTACTTATTAATAATTGCTGTTCCTCTGGTGTTAGTAATGGATCGAAGGGGTGTATTTCAAATTGTTTACTTGCGTAAAAAAGGTGACCGAATCCTTCGTAAAAACTTTGGTGGAGTACACGCTTTGTTAATGTATACATATTTTTAATGCTTGTAGCAGGTCCATCATATATCCCGATATTTAATGAACTATTGCTAAACAAACGCCATTCCTTCATAAGAGTACGTACATCCTTCTCTACCACTTTTATGTCTTGCGTTTGAAAAAGGCAGACAATTCTATTCGATAAAGGATAGGTTTTCATATGAAAGTATATAGGTGTTTGTTGAAGCCAATTGTAAAGCTTGTTATAGGTCTCGGCGTGCTCAGGCTCAATTATTGTAAAATGAATGCCAGTTTCAATAGAGTTTGATTTAGTATCTAAAAATAAATGATTATAAAATGATTCATTTGCTGTCTCCTGCGCATCATCTATGATTTGTGGTGAGCGCACGGAAATAACCGTCAGTTTTTGCTTTAATACTTCTAAATCAATGGGCTTTATGAATAGATGAGCTACCTGTAAATCAATGGCTTTCAATGCGTTTTTAAATAAGGGCTCTGTTGTTACGGCTAAAATAGCACCTGAAAATTTTTGTAGATCTCCATAAAGAGAAGTTAGGCCATTATTAGGGATCAGGTCGATATTTAATAGTATGGCATCCGGTTTAAATTGTCGGATGTATTGAGATGCATCTGAAATAGTAGTGCACATGTCAATAAGAACGTCGCCTGGAAAATAGGTATGTAAAAACCACTTAATGCCTGCTAGTTCAGTGGGGTCTCGGTCGATTAATAACAGCTTCATAACATTTAACCTCGCTTAAAATATTCTAGTTTCATAAAAAAATACGATTATATTATTAAAAATAACATAGGAATCTGAAAAAAATCATGTTTTCTCTTTTAAAATTCTCTATATTCTGAAAAAAGTAGTTAGTACAATGGAAATAGAGTAATTGATCTTCATTCAGCGGAAAATTTATTTACTATGAAAACGCTTAAATGCAGTTGAATGAGGATGCTTTAGTGATTACGTTAAAATGAATTTTACATAAGCCATAAAGGGAATAGGGGGATGTCATGTGAAGTCGATCATCGAGCTTGATGGCAATACATTAACAAGACAACAAATTGAGAAAATCGTTAAAGGGCATGCAACGGTTGAACTTGCTGAAGATAGTATAGAACGTATTCGTTTAAGTAGGGAACGTATTGAAAAGCGTTTAGCGGAGGGGCAAACTATTTATGGTGTGAATACAGGTTTTGGCAAACTAAGTAATATAAAAATTGAGGAAGAAGATATAGAGCTTTTACAACTGAATTTATTACGATCAGATGCAACAGGTGTGGGTCAGCCGTTTCCAACTGATGTTGTACGTGCCATGATGGTTTTACGTGCAAATGCCTTAGCTCGTGGATTTTCAGGTATTCGTGAGGAAACTGTACAGCTATTATTAGATTTTATTAATAAAGGCGTACACCCAATTGTTCCGTCACAGGGTTCAGTTGGAGCAAGCGGAGATTTAGCGCCATTATCACATTTAGCTTTAGTCCTAGTGGGAGAAGGTAAGGCTGAGTTTAATGGAGAAGTGATGAGTGGTAGTGAGGCGTTACAGCAAGCGGGATTATCACCTGTTCGACTCCAAGCTAAAGAGGGGCTGGCACTTGTAAACGGTACACAGGCTATGACAGGTATCGGTGTCTTAACGGTTAATGAGGCTGAACGAATTGGGCTTGCGGCAGATATGGCTGCTAGTTTAACACTAGAAGCATTGAAGGGTATCACATCTGCGTTTGACCCAGCCCTTTTAGCGGTAAGACCACATCCAGAGTTAGAGCTTGTTGGTGGTCGTATTCGTAAGTGGCTTGAGGGAAGTAAGCGAGTGACAAAGCAAGGAGAAATTCGTATGCAGGATGCATATTCATTGCGCTGTATTCCACAAGTGCATGGTGCTTCCTGGCAGTCTTTCTTTTACGCGGAGAACCGAGTACAAACGGAAATGAACGCCACGACCGATAATCCGATTGTTTTAGAAAACGGTGAAGTACTATCAGGTGGCCATTTTCATGGTCAGCCCATTGCTTTAGCAATGGACTTTTTAAAAATTGGGGTAAGTGAATGGGCTAATATTTCAGAGCGCCGTACAGAGCGAATGGTGAATCCACAATTAAATGAAGGCTTACCACCATTTTTAGCGACAAACCCTGGGATTGAGTGCGGTCTGATGATTGCTCAATATACAGCAGCATCTATTGTCTCAGAAAACAAAGTGTTGGCGCATCCTTCCAGTGTAGATTCAATTCCTACATCAGGGAATCAGGAAGACCATGTAAGTATGGGGACAACTTCGGCTCGTCAAGTACGTCAAATGGTCCGAAATGCTGCCCTAGTTATAGCAATAGAAATGATTTGTGCATCACAGGCTATATATTTAGATAAAGCAGAAGAACAATTATCACCAACCACACGAAAGTACTTAGAGAAAGTTCGTGAGTTTTGTCCACCACTATTAGCAGATCAGCCAATTGGTGATGAAATAGAGGCGTTGGCGGAATATTTATTAACGAGTGATGCTCTAGTAAAGGAATATGTGTAAAGTTGATTAAACGATTTTAAGTGGGAAGAGCTGAGGCAAGACTTAGTTTTTTAAGTCGCCTCTGCTTTATAAGTGATTATTCATTTATATATCTGAATATTCAGTTTAATAGAATGCTACTAACGTTTTTATCATTTTAAAGGAGGGTTTTTTTATGGTATTTAAAACAAGTATTCGTGCACCACGTGGAAACCAACTAACTTGTAAAGGGTGGACACAGGAAGCAGCAATGCGTATGCTAATGAACAATCTTGATCCTGAGGTAGCGGAGAATCCAGATGAGCTGATTGTTTACGGAGGTATTGGAAAGGCAGCTCGTAATTGGGAAAGTTATGAGCAAATAATTGCTTCATTAAAGAAATTAGAGAATGATGAGACTTTATTGATCCAATCAGGGAAGCCGGTAGCTGTATTTCGTACACATGAACATTCTCCCCGTGTTTTAATTGCCAATTCCAATCTTGTACCAGCGTGGGCTAATTGGGACCATTTCTATGAATTAGAAGATCGAGATTTAATGATGTATGGTCAAATGACTGCCGGTAGTTGGATTTATATCGGTGCACAAGGTATTTTACAAGGCACTTATTTATCCTTCGTAGAAGCAGGGAAAAAAGTATTTGGCTCTGCAGATTTACGCGGTAAATTTATCCTTACAGGTGGTATGGGGGGAATGAGCGGTGCACAACCTCTAGCGGGGAAAATGGCTGGCGCAGTCATCCTAGTTGTAGAAGTAGAGCGTGCCCGCATTGAACGTAAAATAAAAGAAGGCTATTGTGATTATCTTGTAGAAACTGTGGATGAAGCGGTTGCATTAGTAAACAAATTACGTGACCAAAAAGAGCCAGCATCGATTGGCCTTGTTGGAAATTGTGCAGACGTTAATCGTGAACTGTTGAATAGAGGGATCATTCCAGACTTTGTCACAGACCAAACTTCTGCACATGACCCGATTAATGGCTATATACCAAATAACATGACATTTGAGGAAGCTTTAGCACTTCGTAAATCAGATGTAAAAACATATGAACGAAGAGCTAAGGAAACTATGGCAGAGCATGTTCGTACAATGCTAGAATTCCAAGAGGCGGGTGCAGAAGTATTTGATTATGGCAATAATATTCGCGCCTATGCTAAAGAAATGGGTGTAACCAATGCCTTTGATTTCCCAGGCTTCGTACCAGCCTATATTCGCCCGCTGTTCTGTGAAGGAAAAGGGCCATTCCGCTGGGCTGCGCTTTCGGGGGACCCTGAGGATATTTATAAAACGGATGCACTTGCAAAAGAGATGTTCGCAGAAGATGAAGGTCTTGTTAATTGGATCAATATGGCTCAAAAAATGGTTAAATGGCAAGGTTTACCAGCTCGTATTTGTTGGTTAGGCTATGGTGACCGTCATCGCTTTGCATTAAAAGTAAATGAAATGGTAGCGAATGGTGAGTTATCAGCTCCAATTGTTTTTGGTCGTGATCATCTGGATTCAGGTTCAGTGGCATCCCCAAATCGTGAAACAGAAGGCATGTTGGATGGTTCAGATGCAGTATCGGATTGGCCGATTTTAAATGCGCTAGTTAATACAGCAAGCGGCGCCAGCTGGGTAAGTGTTCACCATGGAGGTGGCGTAGGTATGGGCTATTCACAGCATGCCGGGCAAGTGCTAGTAGCGGACGGATCGGAGCTAGCAGCGGATAAAATTGCTCGCGTGTTAATTTCGGACCCTGGTATGGGTGTAGCTCGTCATGCAGATGCCGGCTATGACATTGCTATTCAGACAGCTAAAAACAAAGGTGTGCATATACCAATGTTAAAGGATGATGTAAAGTGACCATCTTAATCAAAAATGCCAATGAAGTGATTACATTAATGAGTAATGTACGAGGACCTCGCACAAAGGAGAAAATGCGAGAAATAGCTATAGTGGAAAATGGTAGTATTCTTATTGAAGAAGATCGAATTGTTGCTGTAGGTGCTTTTGAGCAGCTAGAGGTAGATTTTCCTGAACTAGTAAAGAAAGCAAAAATAATTGATGCTTCAGGTAAGGTCGTTATGCCAGGATTAGTGGACTGTCATACGCATCTCGTACATGGAGGAACCCGTGAAGAAGAGTTTAATATGCGACTCAATGGTTCTACCTATATGGAAATTATGAATGCGGGTGGCGGCATCCACGCCACAACAAAGCTTACACGAGATACTAGCTTTGATGATCTGTATGAAAAAACAAGGCAGCACTTAGATACATTTTTAAAGCATGGAGTCACAACCGTTGAAGCCAAATCAGGCTATGGATTGGATTGGGAGACTGAGAAGAAGCAACTTGAAGTAGCGAAAAAGTTACAAGCAACGCATGATGTGGATGTTATTAGTACTTTTATGGGTGCACATGCAGTGCCTCGCGACTATAAAGGGCGTGAGGATGAGTTTGTGGAATTGGTTATTCTTGATATGCTACCCAAAGTTGCAGAGCAAGAACTGGCTGAATTTAATGATGTATTTTGTGAAAAAGGTGTCTTTACACCAGATCAATCTAAGCGTATTTTAGAGGCTGGCAAAGCCCTTGGACTAACACCGAAAATACATGCCGATGAAATTGAGCCTTATAAAGGTGCTGAACTTGCTGCGGAAGTCGGAGCCATTTCGGCAGAGCATTTGTTAGTTGCTTCTGATGAAGGTATTCAAAAAATGGCTGAAGCAGGTACAATTGCTGTCTTGCTGCCAGGAACTGCTTTCTTTTTACGTGCACCGTTTGCAAGAGGGCGTCTAATGATTGATGAAGGGGTACCTGTAGCCATTTCAACGGACTTTAACCCAGGATCGTCTCCGACTATGAGTCTACCATTTATTATGAATTTAGCTTGCATGCATATGGGAATGACACTAGAGGAGGTACTAACGGCAACAACAATTAATGCGGCATATGCATTGAATCGAGGCGAACAAATAGGTTCCCTTGAAGTTGATAAAAAAGCTGATGTTATTATTTTAGATGTTGCTAATTATAAGCAGTTACAATACTTCTATGGCATGAACCATACAAATACAGTGATTAAAAATGGGCAAGTTGTTGTACAAAATGGCATTTTGCTGAAAGAACAATAAAGTAAATGGGCATAAATAAGGCATCAAAGCTTTATTTATGCTTTTTTATCTAAATTGATAAAATTTGACCATATAGGCTCTTTGGCGGACTGAATAAAAGCTTGCATTTTTTAAAGTGAAGGAGTATAATTCAGTTAAATAGTAATTCGTTAATTACAAATTACTCGAACCTTGTAGTGAATAAAGGGGTTATCAGATGTCAAAATTTCGTACGGAAGAAGAAATGCTAGCGCATTACGATTCTTCAAAATATAAAACGCCTGATGGATACACAGCAGATATCGCAATTTTTACGATTACTTCGGAGAAAACGGAAGAAAAGGCGCCGCCAAACATGACACTTAAAATTATGCTAATTAAGCGTGCTACTAAAGATGCTGATGGCAATGCCAATATTGAAGGTGGAAAATGGGCGCTTCCAGGTGGGTTTGTTGATGCTCATCAAAAAGAATCAGCGTATATTGCAGCAAAAAGAGAATTAAAAGAAGAGACGAATGTAGAAGGGTTACATGTTCAGCACTTTGGTGTTTACGATGATATTGATCGAGATCCTCGTGGTTGGATGATTTCAAATGCTTTTTATGCGATTGTTCCTGAGGTGTATATGGAGCAGCGACAAGCAAATGATGATGCTGATGATGTAGAGTTATTTGATATTGAAGATGTATTTACACTTCAGCTAGCCTTTGATCATCGTAACATCATTGCAGATGCCCTCGAATTTATTAAAAGAGATATGGTGCAAACAACAGTTGCTAAAAATTTTTTGCCGCAAGAGTTTACCTTATCAGAGTTACAACGGGTACTACTGACAGTTGAAGAAGATCCACGAATCGCTAATGATTCTGTATTTTTTACAAAAGCACCTAAATTACCTTTTATCGAAAAAGTTGTGGATGCGGAAGGAAAGCCGAAGAAAACAAAGCGTAATTCGTTTAGGCCTTCGCAGCTGTATACCTTTAATGATTTTGAAGTGGTAGAATCGATTTACCATTAGGAAAGATACGTCTTTCCTGATTATTTTAAAAATAGTAATTTGTAATTTAGGTATTACTAATTAAAAAACGGAGTGATAAAACGATGAAAAAGAGAGCATTAATTAATATTGATTACACAGTTGATTTTGTTGCGACTGATGGAGCTCTAACCTGTGGAGAGCCAGGACAACTGCTTGAACAAGCGATTGTAAATTTAACAAATGAATTTATATCAAATAAAGAGTTTACGGTTTTCGCTATAGATGTTCATGAAAAAGAAGATCTTTATCATCCTGAAACAAAGTTATTTCCTCCACATAATCTTCGTTATACAAAAGGGCGAGATTTATATGGTGCTTTAAAACCATTGTATGAAGCTAATAAAGAGCTAGAATATGTTTATTTTCTAGATAAAACTCGCTACTCGGCATTCGCAGGGACAGATTTGGAGTTGAAATTACGTGAAAGGGGAATTACAGAGCTTCATTTAATTGGAGTTTGCACAGATATCTGTGTTCTTCATACAGCTATGGATGCTTATAATAAAGGATTTGATCTTGTCATTCATAAAAACGCTGTCGCATCCTTTAATCAAGCAGGACATGAGTGGGCTTTAAGTCATTTCGAGCAGACACTTGGTGCCTCTGTTATTTGATATTAAGAAATGGAGGGAAATGAAGTGAAATACGCAGATGATAGTTTCATGTTACACACCGATTTATATCAAATTAATATGGTTCAGACTTACTGGAAGGACGCTGTTCATCAACGAAAGGCTGTTTTTGAGCTATATTTTAGAAAACTTCCATTTGGTAATGGTTATGCGATATTCGCTGGCTTAAAAAAAGTAATGGAGTTTATTAACAAGTTTGGGTTTTCTCAAAGTGATATAGATTATTTGCGAGAAGAAGGGAAATATCCAGAGGAATTTCTCCACTATCTCCAGAAGCTAAAGTTTACAGGAACTATAAGGGGTATGAGAGAAGGGGAGCTGGTTTTTGCCAATGAACCTATTCTGCGAATCGAGGCACCGTTGGCTGAAGCACAATTAATTGAAACGCCTTTGCTGAATATTATTAATTACCAAACGCTAATCGCGACAAAAGCTTCGCGTATTAAAGAAGTGACGGGTGAAGATGTTGTGATGGAGTTTGGTACCCGTCGTGCTCACGAATTTGATGCGGCTATTTGGGGAACTCGTGCTGCTTATATCGGTGGCTTTTCTGCAACAAGTAATGTACGCGCAGGCAAGTTATTTGGTATTCCAGTTTCGGGAACGCACGCGCATGCAATGATTCAAACCTACAGAGATGAGTATACGGCGTTTAAAAAATATGCAGCTGCACATAAAGACTGTGTATTCTTAGTGGATACTTATGATACGTTACGGTCAGGTGTTCCAAATGCCATTAAAGTAGCGAAGGAATTGGGCGATCAAATTAATTTTATTGGTATCCGTTTAGACAGTGGTGATTTAGCCTATTTATCAAAAGTGGCAAGGAAAATGCTAGATGATGCAGGCTTTAAGAAAACAAAAATTATGGCATCCAATGATTTAGACGAATATACTATTATGCATTTAAAATCTCAAGGGGCGAAAATTGATGCTTGGGGAATCGGCACAAAGCTAATTACGGCCTATGATCAAGCGGCACTAGGTGGGGTTTACAAGTTAGTCTCTATTGAAAATGAAAATGGGGAAATGGTCGATACGATAAAAATCTCTGCGAATCCAGAAAAGGTGACGACTCCAGGGCGTAAACGAGTCTATCGTATTGTTAATAATGAGAATGGTCATGCTGAAGGTGACTATATTGCCCTTGATGAGGAGAATGTCCTGCAAACAGACCGGTTAAAGATGTTCCACCCTGTTCATACGTATATAAGCAAATTTGTGACGAATTTTACAGCGATTGAGTTGCACAAAAGCATTGTAGAAAATGGGAAAGTAGTATATGAGGAACCCACTATTCAAGAGACACAAGCATATGCAAAGGAAAATTTAAAATTGTTATGGTGTGAGTACAAACGAACGATGAACCCAGAAGAGTATCCAGTTGATTTAAGTAAGGCTTGCTGGGATCACAAGAGGGCCATCATTCACGATATAAAAGAAAAAATTTCGAAAAAAGATGGATACTAGATAGAAAATGACGGGAGGAAGATATGATGGCGAGAATAGGTGTTTATGGTTCATCCTTTGATCCTATTACCAATGTTCATCTTTGGACTGCTAGCACGGTTGCACACCGTTGTAAATTAGATAAGGTCATATTTTTACCCTGTTCAAATAAGCGTAAAGATAAAACCATAAAAACAGAAGATATACATCGGTGGAATATGCTACATTTAGCAATTGCTAAGGATGATCGTTTTGTGGCGGATTCCTATGAGATGGATCAAGAGGGCTGGAATATTTACACGTATGACACAATGAAATACTTTAGAGAAAAAAATCCAGAAGATGAAATCCACTTTATTATGGGTGCAGATTTATTAGTAGACATTGGTGCAGGATTATGGAAAAAGGGTGACGCATTAGTTGCTGAAAATAAATTCATTGTTATGGCAAGGCATGGGATTGATATGTTGTCTACCATTAGCCGATCCCCGATTTTAAGAAATAATGATGATGGGAGATTTCATCTTATTGATAAGGGCTTAGCCATGGAAATTAGCTCTACCTATATTCGTGAAGAATTTGCAATGGGTGGAGAGCCGAGATATCTTTTGCCTAATGCTTGTTATGACTATATTAAAGAACATCATTTATATCAAAAATAAAAGTGTGGTTACATGCCACACTTATTTTAATTTTGAAAAGATGGTGACTTTTACTATTTTTAGCCTTCGTAAGCTATAATAGAAATAGCAAAGGTGACGACTTTTTTGTCAATAAATTTAATAATTAATGTTAGAAAGGAATTCATGAATGTGCAGCTTACGTTAACATTTCTTATTTTAGGTGCAACAATTTTTGCATTTGTGACCAATAAAATACGAGCAGATCTTGTAGCCATTGTGTCACTTTTAGCATTTATTATTGCAGATATTCTAACGCCCACAGAGGCATTAGCTGGATTTTCGAACTCTGTAGTTTTAATGATTGCAGGGCTTTTTGTCGTGGGTGCAGGAATTTTACGTACGGGTCTTGCGGGAATGGCGGGGCAGTTATTACTTAAATGGTCGGGCAATAGTGAGTTGAAATTATTTATATTACTGCTCATCATTGTAGGGTCTGTTGGTGCCTTTATGAGTAATACTGGTACAGTAGCATTAATGATGCCAATAGTAGTGAGTATGGCAATTAGTATGAAAATTAGCCCTTCTAAATTTTTATTGCCACTCTCATACGTAGCTAGTCTATCCGGTCTTATGACATTGATTGCCTCCCCAACTAATTTAATTGTCAGTCAGCTATTGGTGGATAGAGGCTATAGCAAGCTTGGATTTTTTGAGATAACACCAATTGGTATAGTGGGTATGATTGCAGGAATTACCTATCTAGTGCTTGTGCGCAATATTTTATTACCAAAAGATCAACATCGTACACAAACAAATGAGGGCTATAAGCTTTCACCGAAGAAAATCATTAAGCAATATGATTTAAATAATCGACTATTTAAAATCTCTGTTCCTGAAGATTCTCCTATTATAGAAACGTCGTTAGCAGAGTTAAAGCTACCAGCTAAGTACACGCTCTGTATGATGAAAATTCACCGAAAGTCACAAGAAGGCATCAACTTACTACCTATGACGTATCAAGAAATGGCTGGTCCAACAAGTGTAATTCACGCAAAGGACGAGCTGTATGTTCAAGGAGAAGAAGAGGATATTCGTCACTTTGTTGAGGATTATCACCTCGAAATGCAAGGATTAGTGGAAGGGGAAGCTGATGAATTGATTTCCAAGCATCTCGGTATTGCAGAGGTACTGCTCACGCCAAATTCCAGCTTTATCAATGAAACGGTTAGCTCGTTAGGGTTTAGAGAAAAATACAACCTAAATATAATTGGTATTAATCGTAAAGGTGGTTATAAACTCCAAGACATGGTTTCGCATAAGTTGAAATTTGGAGATGCTATTTTAGTGCAGGGAGCTTGGGATGAAATTCTTTTATTAGCAAGAGAGACCCAAGATGTTGTGGTTGTCGGTCAGCCAAAAGAACACGCAAGTGTAGCAGCAGCTACAGGAAAAGCTGGTATTGCGGGTATTATTATGCTGTTTATGATTATATTAATGGCATTCGAAATTTTCCCTGCTGTTATTTCTGTTATGATTGGTGCCGTTTTAATGATATTAACGGGTTGCTTACGTAACATGGAAGATGCGTATAGCAATATGAATTTTGAAAGTATAGTGCTAGTGGCAGCCATGCTACCTATGGCGACAGCTTTAGAAAAGACAGGAGGCATGGCTATATTATCGGAAGGGATTATTAAAGTTCTTGGTGACTATGGTCCCTATGGTGTGCTTATAGGTGTTTATATTTTAACAGCTGTATTTGGACAATTTATTAGTAATACGGCGACGGCTGTATTGTTTGCACCGATTGCTATGAGTGCTGCAATAGCAATGGAGGTTAATCCTACAACATTTATGATTGCAGTAGCAGTAGCTGCAAGTATGGCGTTTGCAACACCAATTGCATCCCCAACTAATGCCCTAGTAATGACTGCCGGTGGCTATAAATTTATGGACTTTGTAAGAATAGGGATACCATTACAAATTGTTATGTTTATTGTCATGATGATAGCTATTCCATTCTTTTTCCCATTGTAAAACTTATTTTACAACGATGGACCAATTCAAAATTTTGAGTTTGTCCATCGTCATTTTTTACAATGAAATCAAGTACAGCCGTTGTTTCTATTAAGCGTTAAGCTTTGAATGTGGTCGCTGCTTCCTTTGGTTTGTTGCTACTGTCTTGCTTTCGCACTGAAAGCATCCGCTCATTTCAATTATACAATGAAGGATTGGTTATATATTTTTTCCTTCTTACAAAAAATCTATTAAATTTTTCTAGAAAGATATGATAAAATTATATTTTAATTAGTGGTATAACATAGACGTTAAGGGTGAAAATATTATTTGTAGTCAAAGTTTTATTTTGATTATTAATATAGGAAGTAATGCAATGTCGAGAAAAAACTTAAAGTTTTTTTTGAAAAAGTGTTGACCTTTTAAAAATATGGGTGTAGTATTATACAAGTCGCCACGGTGACACGCTAAAACAAAGCAAAACATGAACCTTGAAAACTGAACAAGCAAAACGTAATCAATAAAGTTTTAAGTAGCTAGATTTACTAGTGAACGAAA